>NZ_JBFTJE010000009.1:0-203787 GCF_056395265.1 Cupriavidus sp. 10L43_2 | reverse complement strand
GCGCCGGGGCGTCCGGGGTGCGGGCGCGCGTGGGGCTGCCGGCGCGGCCGCGCGTGGCGGGCGCCTGGTCGCCCGTGTCACCGGTCGGGCCTGAATCGAGCAATGCCTCGCGCTCGAGCGTCGGCACAGGTTTCTTACCCTGCGCGGCTTTGGCCTTGGGCAGTGAGACCGGTGCGAATTCGCTCGGGTCCAGCAATTGGGCAGGCTTGGCGGGCATGGTAGGCAGCGGCATGCTTGGACATCCTTTCAGGGGGGCGGAAAAGGGCAGGCAAACAAAAAAGCCGCCATGCCTGATGAACAGGTGTGGCGGCTTCTTCGCGGACCCCGGACACGGCAGGTCCGCTACCAGCCCGGGGACTTTCTCTCCTGGGCCGGAACGGTACAACAGCGTGGCAACTGGGATCTGAACGCATTACGGGCCAATGTATCCGAACGTTTTCGGTTTGGCAATGACCCTGCGGACGGAGTGTTGCGCGGTGTTGCGCCCGTGGCAGTGGCGCCTGGCGGACTAGATCTTGCGGATGAGTTCGAGGACTTCGTCCACGTGGTTCGGCACCTTGATGCCGCGCATCTCGTGCCGCAGGATGCCCTTGCCGTCGAGGATGAAAGTGCTGCGCTCGATCCCGCGCACTTCCTTGCCATACATCTTTTTCATCTTGATGACATCGAACAGGCCGCAGAGCGCCTCATCGGCGTCCGAGATCAGCGCGAAGGGCAGCTCAAGCTTGGCCTTGAAGTTCTCGTGAGACTTCATGCTGTCGCGCGAGATGCCGAACACCACGGCGCCGGCCGCCTCGACCTCGGCGTACTGGTCGCGGAAGTTCATCGCTTCGGTGGTGCAGCCCGGCGTGTTGTCCTTCGGGTAGAAGTACAGGACCACGGTCTTGCCGCGCTGGCCGGCAAGATGGAACTCCCCGCCGGTAGCGGGGGCGCGGAAGTCCGGAACGGCCTGGTTGAGACTGACTGTCATGCTGGTGGCTCTCCTGGATGGCGATGCATCATCGGTGATGGCGGCCCGTTTGTTGTGGGGGGTGATCCGGGCTTGTGCCATGGCGGGTGCAGTTTGGGGCAGTCGGCCAGACTTCAAGCGTGGCGTGTGCTCAACCTCGGCAGGTTGCCAGCCGATATTCGCACCAGGGGGCCCGCCGCTCAAGCTTCGTCGATCGGCTCCACCAGCAGGATCGCCGCCACCTTGCGGCCCTCGGCCATCAGGATATTGTAGGTGCGGCATGCGGCCTGGAGATCCATGGCGTCCACGCCGATATGGCGGCGAGCCAGCGCGGCGGTCAGGCGCGGGTGGGGAAAACGCAGCTTGTTGCCGGTACCCAGCAGGACGACTTCTGCCTGTTTATCGAGCAGGACGTCGAAATGGGCGGGTTCCAGGTCCTCGAAACGGGCAACCGGCCACGGCTCGACCGGGCCTTCCGGCATGACGAGCACGGACTGGTTGTGGCGGACCAGGTTGATTTCGATATACCCGGGGCCGTAGCTGGTCACGGTATTGAGATTGTGGGGTTTGTCAGCGTGGAGTTTCAAGAGGGGGCTCGCGGTGGCAGGATCGTGCGCCCGGCGCGGGAAAGCGTCGCTGCAATGCAAGAATCCATGCCGAAGTCTGTCATAATCCGATAAATTATAGCTTTTGCCTCCCTGTCTGCCACGCGCCGGGCACATCACCGCGGATGCGCCGCCGTCCGCCCAGACTTGCCAGGACATTCCAGAAGATTCCGAAAATCCGCTGCCACGGAGACCGGCAGCCTGCCCTGACATCGCCAACACCGCCGTGAAACCCATCCAGAAATCGAACAAGCTCCAGAACGTTTGCTATGACATCCGCGGCCCGGTGCTGGAAAAGGCCCGGCAGATGGAGGAGGAAGGGCACAAGATCATCAAGCTGAACATCGGCAACCTGGCCGTGTTCGGTTTCGATGCCCCGGAGGAGATCCAGCAGGACATGATGCGCAACCTGCCCAATTCGGCAGGTTACTCGGACTCCAAGGGCATCTTCGCGGCGCGCAAGGCCATCATGCACTACACCCAGGAGAAGAAGATCCAGGGCGTGGGGCTGGACGACATCTACGTGGGCAACGGCGCCTCCGAGCTGATCGTGATGTCGATGAACGCGCTGCTCAACAGCGGCGACGAGGTGCTGGTGCCGGCGCCGGACTACCCGCTGTGGACCGCCGCCGTGAGCCTGTCCGGCGGCACTCCGGTGCACTATATCTGCGACGAGGCCGACGACTGGATGCCGGACCTCGACGACATCCGCAAGAAGATCACCCCGAACACCAAGGCGATCGTCGTCATCAACCCGAACAACCCCACTGGGGCGCTGTACTCGGACGAATTGCTGCAGGAGATCGTGGCCATCGCGCGCGAGCACGGCCTGATCATCTTTGCCGACGAGATCTACGACAAGGTGCTGTACGACGGCCATTCGCACACCTCGATCGCCGCGCTGTCCACGGACGTGCTGACAGTGACCTTCAACGGCCTGTCGAAGAACTACCGCTCGTGCGGCTACCGCGCTGGCTGGATGGTGGTGTCGGGCGACAAGCGCCCGGCGCTGGACTATATCGAGGGCCTGAACATGCTGTCCTCGATGCGGCTGTGCGCCAACGTGCCGGCCCAGTGGGCCATCCAGACCGCGCTGGGCGGCTACCAGAGCATCAACGACCTGGTGGGCGAGGGCGGCCGGCTGCGCCGCCAGCGCGACCTGGCCTATGAGCTGATCACCCAGATCCCCGGTGTGAGCTGCGTCAAGCCCAAGGCCGCGCTGTACCTGTTCCCCAAGCTCGACCTGTCGATGTACCCGATCCAGGACGACCAGGAATTCATCTACGAACTGCTGCAGGAATCGAAGGTGCTGCTGGTGCAGGGCACCGGCTTCAACTGGGGCGCRCCGGATCACTTCCGGATCGTGTTCCTGCCGCACGAGGAAGACCTGCGCGAGGCCGTGACGCGCGTCGGCCGCTTCCTCGAAACCTATCGAAAACGTCACGGCACGGCCTGAGCCGCCGCGGCGCCCCCGTTCATCCCGCATCAAGCAACCCAGAGTCAGACGTCCATGCAACCCATTAAAGTCGGCCTTCTCGGCATCGGTACCGTTGGTAGCGGCACGTTCAACGTGCTCAAGCGCAATCAGGAAGAAATTCGTCGCCGTGCAGGCCGCGGCATCGAGATTGCGATGGTGGCCGACCTCAACACCGAGCGCGCCCGGGAGCTGACCGGCGGCGAGGTGGAAGTCGTCAGCGATGCCAACGAGGTGGTCACCCGCCCGGAAATCGACATCGTGGTGGAGCTGATCGGCGGCTACGGCATCGCCCGCGAGCTGGTCCTGAAGGCCATCGAGAACGGCAAGCACGTGGTCACCGCCAACAAGGCGCTGCTGGCCGTGCATGGCAACGAGATCTTCGAGGCCGCCCGCCGCAAGGGCGTGATCGTGGCGTTCGAGGCCGCCGTGGCTGGGGGCATCCCCATCATCAAGGCGCTGCGCGAGGGCCTGACCGCGAACCGCATCCAGTGGATCGCCGGCATCATCAACGGCACGACGAACTTCATCCTGTCCGAAATGCGCGACAAGGGCCTGGACTTCGACGTGGTGCTCAAGGAAGCCCAGCAGCTGGGCTATGCCGAGGCTGACCCGACCTTCGACATCGAGGGCATCGACGCCGCCCACAAGGTCACGCTGATGAGCGCCATCGCCTTCGGCATGCCGGTGCAGTTCGACAAGGCGCACGTGGAAGGCATCACCAACCTGTCCGCCATCGACATCAAGTACGCCGAGGAACTGGGCTACCGCATCAAGCTGCTCGGCATCACGCGCCGCCGCGAGGAGGGTGTGGAGCTGCGCGTGCATCCCACGCTGGTGCCGGCATCCCGCCTGATCGCCAATGTGGAAGGCGCGATGAACGCCGTGCTGGTGCAGGCCGACGCCGTGGGCACCACGCTGTACTACGGCAAGGGCGCCGGCGCCGAGCCGACCGCCTCGGCCGTGATCGCCGATCTGGTAGACGTGACACGCCTGCATACGGCCGATCCGAACCATCGCGTGCCGCACCTGGCGTTCCAGCCGGACGAGCTGTCCAGCGTGCCGGTGCTGCCGATCGAGGAAGTCACCAGCTCCTACTACCTGCGCATGCGCGTGTCCGACGAGACCGGCGTGCTGGCCGAGATCACGCGCATCCTGGCCGAGGGCGGCATCAGCATCGACGCAATGCTCCAGAAGGAGTCGCGCCAGGGCGAGCCGCAGACCGACATCATCATCCTGACGCACCTCACGCGCGAGAAGCACGTGAACGCCGCCATCCGCGGCATCGAGTCGCTGCCGACGGTGCTGTCCGCCGTGACGCGCCTGCGCATGGAAGAACTGAACTAAGACGCCTCCGCTCATGCAATACCAATCGACGCGCGGCCATGACATGCCGCAATCGTTCTCCGAGATCCTGCTGGGCGGCCTGGCGCCGGACGGTGGGCTCTACCTGCCGAAGCAGTACCCGCAGGTCACGGCCGACGAACTGGAAGCCTGGCGCAAGCTGTCCTATGCCGACCTGGCGTTCGAGGTGCTCTCGCGCTTCTGCGATGACATCCCCGCCGACGACCTGCGCGCGCTGACGCGCCAGACCTACACCGCCGAGGTGTACCGCAACGCACGTCCGGGCGATAACACGGCGGACATCACCCCGCTGCGCACGCTGGGCGAGGAAGGCGGCACGCCGCTGCAACTGCTGGGCCTGTCGAACGGCCCGACGCTGGCCTTCAAGGACATGGCGATGCAGCTGCTCGGCAACCTGTTCGAGTACGCACTGCGCCGGGCCGGCCTGAAGCTGAACATCCTCGGGGCGACGTCCGGCGACACCGGCAGCGCCGCCGAGTACGCGATGCGCGGCAAGGACGGCATCCGCGTGTTCATGCTGAGCCCGCACCGCAAGATGAGCGCGTTCCAGACCGCGCAGATGTTCAGCCTGCAGGACCCGAACATCTTCAACCTGGCCATCGAAGGCGTGTTCGACGACGCCCAGGACATCGTCAAGGCGGTGTCGAACGACCACGCCTTCAAGGCGCGCCAGTGCATCGGCACCGTCAATTCGATCAACTGGGCGCGCGTGGTGGCCCAGGTGGTCTACTACTTCAAGGGCTGGCTGCTGGCCACCGATGGCCCTGGCCAGAAGGTGTCGTTCTGCGTGCCGTCGGGCAACTTCGGCAACGTCTGCGCCGGCCATATCGCGCGCATGATGGGCCTGCCGATCGACAAGCTCGTGGTGGCCACCAACGAGAACGACGTGCTCGACGAGTTCTTTCGCACCGGCACCTACCGCGTGCGGACCTCGGCGCAGACGTACCATACGTCGAGCCCGAGCATGGATATCTCCAAGGCCTCGAACTTCGAGCGCTTCGTGTTCGACCTGCTCGGCCAGGACGGCGACAAGCTGGCCGCGCTGTTCCGCGACGTGGATGCCAAGGGGGGCTTCGATCTCTCCGGCACGCCGGAATTCGACCGCATCCGCCAGTTCGGCTTCGTTTCGGGCCGCAGCACGCATGACGACCGCCTGGCCACCATCCGCGACGTGCACGCGCGTTACGGCGTCACCATCGACACCCATACCGCCGATGGCGTGAAGGTGGCGCGCGAGTACCTGACGCCGGGCGTGCCGATGGTAGTGCTGGAAACGGCACTGCCGGCCAAGTTCGCCGACACGATCCGCGAGGCACTGGGGCACGAGCCCGAGCGGCCCGCCGCGTTCGATGGGATCGAGGCGCTGCCGCAGCGTTTCGAGGTGATGCCGGCGGATGCCGCGCAGGTCAAGGCGTACATCGCCCGGCACACCGGACTGTAAGCGACTGTCCAGCGACCGACCGGCGCCCAACTCGTTACAATCGGGTTTGCCGGGCCCGCTGCCACGGCCCCCAGGCTTCGCGCCGGGGGCTGTTTTTCATGGGCCAACCTGATTCCAGCCACGCTCACATGACCCAAGCCCCCACCCCAACTGCTGCCGCCAACCGTCCGCCGATGCTGACCATGGCCGAGGCCCTCGCGGCCCTGATGGCCGGCGTGCGTCCGCTGACGGCCACCGAGACCGTCGACACGCTCGACGCCAACGGCCGCGTGCTGGCCGCGCCCGTGACCAGCACGCTGCGCGTGCCGCCCGCCGACAATACCTCGATGGATGGCTACGTGATGCGCGCCGCCGACGTCCCCGCGCCGGGTACGCGCCTGCCGGTCTCGCAGCGGATTCCGGCCGGCCACGTGGGCACGGCGCTGGCCGCCGGCACCGCCGCACGGATCTTCACGGGCGGCCTGATCCCGCCCGGCGCCGATGCCGTGGTCATGCAGGAGCAGTGCGTGGCCGATGGCGAGGCGGTCATCGTCAATCATGTGCCGGCTTCGGGCGAATGGATTCGCCGCGCGGGCGAGGACATCGAGACCGGCGCCGAGATTCTGCCGACCGGCACCCGGCTGACGCCGCAGGCGCTGGGACTGGCGGCTTCGGTCGGGCAGGCGAAGCTGGATGTGGTGCGCCGCGTGCGCGTGGCCGTGTTCTTCACGGGCGACGAGCTGGCCATGCCCGGCGAGCCGCTCAAGCCGGGCGCCATCTATAACTCCAACCGCTTCACGCTGCGCGGCCTGCTCGAAAACCTGGGCTGCGAAGTGTCCGACTTCGGCATCGTGCCGGACACGCTGGCCGCCACGCGTGACACCCTGCGCCGCGCCGCCGAAGGGTGTGATCTGATCATCACCTCGGGTGGCGTCTCGGTGGGTGAGGAAGACCATATCCGGCCGGCCGTGCAGGCCGAAGGGCGGCTGGACCTCTGGCAGATCGCCATCAAGCCCGGTAAGCCGCTGGCCTTCGGCCAGGTGGCGAACGGCTCGGACAGTCCAGCGCACTTCCTCGGCCTGCCGGGCAACCCCGTGTCGAGCTTCGTCACCTTCCTGCTGTTCGTGCGGCCGTTCATCCTGCGTCTGCAAGGCGTGGCCGATGTGACGCCGCGCCGCCTGCCGCTGCGTGCCGATTTCGATCTGGAGCGTGGCGACCGCCGCAACGAATTCCTGCGCGCGCGCCTCAACGACGCGGGCGGCCTCTACCTGTTCCCGAACCAGAGTTCGGGCGTGCTGACGTCTACGGTCTGGGGCGACGGGCTGATCGACAACCCGCCGAACCAGACCATTCGTCGCGGCGACACCGTGCAATTCATCCCGTTCGACGGCCTGCTGGGCTGACGCGCGGACCCGAACATCATGCAAATCGAACTCCGATACTTCGCCAGCGTGCGCGAGCAGGTGGGGCAGGGCGCCGAGCGCGCCGAGGTGCCCGCCAGCGTACGCACCGTGGGCGACCTGCGCGGCTGGCTGCGCGAGCGCGGCGGCCAGTGGGCCGAGGCGCTGGCCGAGGGCCGCGCGCTGCGCATGGCCGTGGACCACGCCGTGGCCCGCGCCGACACGCCGCTGGCCGAGGGCTGCGAGGTGGCGTTCTTCCCGCCCGTGACCGGAGGCTGAGATGAGCGCACGCGTGCAGCACGATGATTTCGACCTCGGCGCCGAAGTGGCGGCGCTGCGGGCCGGCAATCCCGGCGTGGGCGCCGTGGCCAGCTTCATCGGCACCGTGCGCGATGTCACGCACGGCACGGCGGTCCGGACGATGGAACTCGAGCACTATCCGGGCATGACCGAGAAGTCGCTGGAACGCATCGAGGCCGCCGCGCGCGAGCGCTGGGCGTTGCTCGGCGTGACCATTGTCCATCGCGTGGGGCTGTTGCAGCCGCTGGACCAGATCGTGCTGGTCGCCGTGGCGTCCGCGCACCGGGGCGATGCCTTCGCGGCGTGCGAGTTCATCATGGACTACCTGAAGTCCGAGGCGCCGTTCTGGAAGAAGGAAGAAACGCCCGAGGGCGCGCGCTGGGTCGATGCGCGGGTCTCGGACGACGCGGCGCTGCGCCGCTGGGGCATCGAATCGTTCAACGCCGAATCATCGGACACATCGAACAACAATAAGGAAGGTTGAATGGGTCCGCTCGGGTTTGTGGCGGTGGGCGTCGGCGCCGCCGCGGGCGCCTGGCTGCGCTGGGGATTTTCCGTGCTGTGGAACGCGGCCAACCCGGCGCTGCCGTACGGCACGCTGGCCGCCAACCTCGTGGGCGGCTATCTGGTCGGGATTGCCGTGGCGTTCTTCCAGTCGCACCCGGGCCTCTCGCCCGAATGGCGGCTGCTGGCCGTCACCGGCTTTCTCGGCGGCCTGACCACGTTCTCGACGTTCTCCAGCGAGGTGGTCGGCAACCTGATGGCGGGCGACTATCGCTGGGCGCTCGCCCACGTGGTGGTGCACCTGGGTGGCTCGCTGGTGCTCACGGCCTTCGGCATCTGGACCTGGCGCGCGCTCGCCTAAGTATTTTCCCTTTTCCGTCAAACACTTGGCTGGCCCGATGCCTATGTATCGGGTCGCACATACAGGTTCCGGCATCGGCGCTATAGCTGGCATTCGACTGACTGCCTGCTCGCATCCAAACGCCTGAACCGTCTACTATGTCCCGGGAGGGACGAATACGACGCTCCGCCGGGCGTGCTCCCCATCGCCCCCGTCGCCCCCGTTGGTTTGCATTTGCGGTTTGCAGTTTGCGGTTCGTAGGTCTTGTTTCTGTTTTACCGATCCGGCCCCGCCGGCATACATAACAGGAGACACCCCATGACGCATAGCCTTGCAACGCGCGCAGGAAAATTCCTAGTCGATCCACGATGCCACACCGCCGTTGCCGCCGCCGTGGCGGTGCTGCTGATTGGCGCCTGCGGCGGCGGGGACAACAACAACAGCGGTGGGGGCGGTGGCGGCCCGGTCACGCAGAACCCGAACAACCGGCCGACCTTCGTGGTGGGCACCATCGGCGTGCAGAACTACGACGGCACGACCGACGACCTGCTGACCGCCGGGCTCGGCAAGGACGGCCTGATCGCCACGGCTACCGCGCCGGTTCCCGCCGATCCCGCCGCGCCCACGGCGGCCGAGCTGCGCCGCATCGCCATCTTCAATAACTACCGCGCCATCGTCGATACCAATCCGCTGGGCGGGTACGGCTCGCTGTACGGGCCGAACGTCGATCCCCAGGGTAACGTCACCGCCAGCCAGGGCAAGGTGCCCGGTACCGAGTACATCGCCTTTGCCGACGACGGCACCGGCCAGCAGAACGTGACGATCATGGCGCAGATCCCGACCAACTTCGATCCCGCCAATCCTTGCCTGATCTCGGCGACCTCGTCGGGCTCGCGCGGCATTTATGGCGGGATTTCGGTCGGCGAATGGGGGCTCAAGCGCGGCTGTGCCGTGGCCTATACCGACAAGGGCACGGGCGCGGGGGCGCACGACCTCGACTCGGACACCGTGCCGCTGATCAACGGCACCCGCCAGGCTCGCACCGGCGCCGGCAAGCTGGCCCAGTTCGCGGCGCAGCCGGGCGCGCAGTCGCTGGCGGACTTCACCACTGCCAATCCGCACCGGCTGGCCTACAAGCATGCCCACTCGAAGCAGAATCCCGAGGCCAACTGGGGGCTGAACACGCTCCAGGCCATCGAGTTCGCCATGTGGGCGATCAACGATAAATTCGGCACCGTGGGGTCCGACGGGGTGCGGCAGGCCTCCATCGGCAAGGACAAGATCCTGGTGATCGCCTCGGCCGTCTCCAACGGCGGCGGCGCGGCCATCGCGGCGGCGGAGCAGGATACGAACGGCCTGATCGACGGCGTGGCTGTGGGCGAACCGAACGTGAACATGCCCGCCGTGCCGGCCATCACGGTGAAGCGGGGCGGGGTGACGGTGGGGTCATCGGGGCGGCATCTGTATGACTACACGACCACCGCGAACCTGTTCTCGCTTTGCGCGGGCACGGCGTCGCTGCCGGCACCGTTCACCTCGGTGACGGTCATCCAGGGCGCCAATCGCTGCGGCTCGCTGGTCGGCAACGGGCAACTCACGGGCGCGTCGCTGACTGACCAGTCGACCGATGCCTTCACACGCCTGCACGCCGCCGGCTGGGAGCCAGAATCCGATGTGCTGCATGCATCGCTTTCATCGCTCGAAGTGGCCAGCTCGATCTCGGTGACGTACGCCAACTCCTACTCGCGTGCCAGCGTCACCGACAAGCTGTGCGACTACACCTTCGCCTCGCCGGGCGGCGCTACCGGCACCCCGGTGACCATCCCGCCAAACATATTGGCCCTGACGTTCTCCACCGGCAACGGCGTGCCGCCGAGCACCGGCGTGACGCTCATGAACGAGAAAGCCCAGGGCGGCCCCGCCCGCGACTTCCTCTCCACCAACAGCGTCGGCGGCGTCGCGGACGCCAACCTGCCCGGCGCCAATTGCCTGCGCGACCTGCTGACCAACAGCGCAGCACTCCAGGCGGGCATCGGCCAGACCTTGCGCACGGGCAATCTGCGCGGCAAGCCGGCGATGATCGTCCATGGCCGCAGCGACGGCCTGCTGCCGGTCAACCACACGTCGCGGCCTTACCTGGGGCTGAACAAGGTGGCCGAGGGCACCGGCAGCAAACTCTCTTATATAGAGGTGACCAACGGCCAGCATTTCGACGCCTTCATCGACGTACTGCCTGGCTACGCCAACACATTCATCCCGCTGCACGTGTACCTGAACCGGGCGCTTGACGCCGTGTACGCCAACCTGCGCAGCGGCACGGCCCTGCCGCCGTCCCAAGTGGTGCGCACCACGTCACGCGGAGGCACCGCCGCCCCGGCACCGCAGATCCTGCCCTCGAACGTCCCCCCGATCGCCGCCACCCCGGCGGCGGGCGATGTGATCTCGGTGAGTGGATCGACGGTGAACGTGCCGAACTAGTCGGGCAGGTGCGTTAAACGCCACGTTTCCCGTCGAGAGACCCCACATCTCGACGGGAGCGTTCTGACCCCAGTCAGTTTGATGACCGCTTTCGAACAATTCCTATTGGGCCTGGCGCGCCCCTAAGCCAATCTCGATGCTCGTTTCACGAAGGAGCATCGAGTCATGATCGATTTGACGTTTTATCTCAACGACCGGCCCATGAGTCGGCTTCGGGCCGGCGTACTCGATGTGCCGGCATTCTCGGGACGAGATGGGGACATCAATAGTTATCTTGCCGCCTGTCGCAAGAACTCCGGTCCGATCACGCCTGGCACTTATTACGTGTTAGACCGGCCCTCCGGCGGGCGTTTGAGATGGTTTCGGGAGCAAAATCCGTTTTCGACCGACAGGCGCAGGTGGTTCGCCCTCTTCGCCGCGGATGGAAGAGTGGACGATGTCTCGCACCGACTTTGACCGCCTGAGGGCTTTGCTCAAAGCATCGACTGTCGGCCGGATTCCCAACACGGATGTTGCCTGCTACGGCAGACTCACGGTCAAGAGGTCCACGCCGTGACGGCGGTCTTAAAGGCACTTGTCAAAGTCGTGTTGCTGGCCGCGTGGCTTGTGCTTTTTCCTCTGTACCTGACTGCCAAGTGGCTGGATTACTCGGAGGTCATTTCTATTCCTCCGTGGCTCGGACAGTGGTTGTTCGACCATTACCGGCGTTTCGATCCCGCTGAGGACGGATACAACTTCGAAGCGTTGTTGTATTGGCTTCCCTCGTTTCTGACGACGCTGGTGGTCACTGCGGTCGCCATATGGCTTTGGCGCCGCCGCTCGAAATCCGCCCGTCAGCCTTGAAATGTCAAGTCAAAGCCCTATCTTTCCGAAGTAACGTGTCCGGGCCGGGCCACCCCGCGCAACAGGACACACTTTCCTAGAGAGAGAGGGATCCGAATGCGACTTGATAAATTCACCACCCGGTTCCAGGAGGCGCTTGCTGATGCGCAGAGCCTGGCGCTGGGTCACGACAACCAGTACATCGAACCGGTGCACCTGCTGCGCGCGCTGCTGGCGCAGAACGATGGCGCCGCGCGCACGTTGCTGGCGCGCGCCGGTGTGAACGTCAGTGGGCTGCAGACCACGTTGGACGCCGCCATCAAGCGGCTGCCGCAGGTGCAGGGCACCAACGAGGTCCAGGTGGGCCGTGACCTCAACAACCTGCTCAACGCCACCGAGAAGGAAGCCATCAAGCGCAATGACCAGTTCATTGCCAGCGAGCTGTTCCTGCTCGCCGTGGCTGACGACAAAGGCGAGGGCGGCCGTATTGCGCGCGAGCATGGGCTGTCGCGCAAGTCGCTCGAGGCGGCCATCCAGACCGTGCGGGGTGGCGACACCGTGCAGAGTGCCGATGCCGAATCCCAGCGCGAGGCGCTCAAGAAATACACCGTCGACCTGACCGAGCGCGCCCGTGCGGGCAAGCTCGACCCGGTGATCGGCCGTGACGACGAAATCCGCCGCTCCATCCAGATCCTGCAGCGCCGTACCAAGAACAATCCGGTGCTGATCGGCGAGCCGGGCGTGGGCAAGACCGCCATTGTCGAAGGGCTGGCCCAGCGCATCGTCAACGGCGAGGTGCCCGAGACGCTCAAGAACAAGCGCGTGCTGGTGCTCGACATGGCCGGCCTGCTGGCTGGCGCCAAGTATCGCGGCGAGTTCGAGGAACGGCTCAAGGCTGTGCTGAACGACGTGGCCAAGGATGAAGGCCAGACCATCGTCTTCATCGACGAAATCCACACCATGGTCGGCGCGGGCAAGGCCGAGGGCGCCATCGACGCCGGCAACATGCTCAAGCCGGCGCTGGCGCGCGGCGAGCTGCACTGCATTGGCGCGACCACGCTCAATGARTACCGCAAGTACATCGAGAAGGACGCCGCGCTGGAGCGCCGCTTCCAGAAGGTGCTGGTGGAAGAGCCGAGTGTGGAGGCGACCATCGCCATCCTGCGCGGCCTGCAGGAGAAGTACGAACTGCACCACGGCGTGGAGATCACCGACCCGGCCATCGTCGCGGCGGCGGAACTGTCGCACCGCTACATCACGGACCGCTTCCTGCCGGACAAGGCCATCGACCTGATCGACGAGGCCGGCGCGCGCATCAAGATGGAAATCGACTCCAAGCCGGAGGCGATGGACAAGCTCGAGCGCCGCACGATCCAGCTCAAGATCGAGCGCGAGGCCGTGAAGAAGGAGAGCGACGAGGCGTCGCGCAAGCGGCTGGAGCTGATCGAGCAGGAAATCGAGCGGCTTGGGAAGGAATATGCCGACCTGGACGAGATCTGGCGCGCCGAGAAGGGCGCTGCCCAGGGCGCGGCTGCGCTGAAGGAAGAGATCGAGAAGATCAAGCTCGAGATCACCCGGCTGCAGCGCGAAGGCAAGCTGGACAAGGTGGCGGAGCTTCAGTACGGCAAGCTGCCGGAACTGGAAGGCAAGCTGCAGGCGGCGACCAAGGCCGAGGCCAGCGAGCAGAAGCAGCCGAACAAGCTGCTGCGCACGCAGGTGGGTGCCGAGGAAATCGCCGAGGTAGTCAGCCGTGCCACCGGGATTCCGGTCGCCAAGATGATGCAGGGCGAGCGCGACAAGCTGCTGAAGATGGAAGACCGCCTCCACGCACGCGTGGTGGGCCAGGACGAGGCCGTGCGGCTGGTGTCCGACGCCATCCGCCGCTCGCGTGCCGGCCTGGCAGACGAGAACAAGCCCTATGGCTCGTTCCTGTTCCTGGGGCCGACCGGCGTCGGCAAGACCGAGCTGTGCAAGGCGCTGGCCGAGTTCCTGTTCGACTCGGAAGACCACCTGATCCGCATCGACATGAGCGAGTTCATGGAGAAGCACAGCGTGAGCCGGCTGATCGGCGCGCCCCCGGGCTACGTGGGCTACGAGGARGGCGGCTACCTGACCGAGGCGGTGCGACGCAAGCCGTATGCGGTGATCCTGCTCGATGAAGTCGAGAAGGCGCACCCGGACGTGTTCAACGTGCTGCTGCAGGTGCTGGACGATGGCCGCCTGACCGATGGCCAGGGCCGCACGGTCGATTTCAAGAACACGGTGATCGTGATGACCAGCAACCTGGGCTCGCACCTGATCCAGTCGATGTCCGGCGAGCCGCAGGACGTGGTGAAGGGCGCAGTCTGGCAGGAGGTGCGCACGCATTTCCGSCCCGAGTTCCTSAACCGSATCGACGAGGTGGTGGTGTTCCACTCGCTRGACCAGCAGCACATCGAGTCCATCGCCCGCATCCAGCTGCAACGGCTGCAGGCGCGTCTGGCACGCATGGACATGACGCTGGACGTGACCGAGGCGGCGCTGGAGAAGATTGCCAGCGCAGGCTACGACCCGGTGTTCGGCGCCCGGCCGCTGAAGCGCGCGATCCAGCAGCAGATCGAGAACCCGGTGGCCCGCGCCATCCTCGAAGGCAAGTTCGCCGCCAAGGACGTGATCCCGGTGGACTACGAAGACGGCGCGTTCACGTTTGGGAAGATGGTGGACTGAGCGGCTGGCAAATCTGCCGGTACAAGAAAACGGCCCGGAGGGGGATACCCTCCGGGCCGTTTTTCGCATCTAGTTGCCTTCTGGAATCGCTCGCAGGAGCCTGCGGGAAAGGAGGGTGCGCATGTCGCGGCGCGTGTCGCAGACGATGTGGATGAACAGGACGTCAGCCCTGACCTCGTAGAGGATCCGGTTCATGCCCGAGATGACCTGTCGGTACTGCCGGAGGCCGAGGTCTGCCAGTTCGTCGGGGATGGCACCGCCTTCCGGAAAGGCCTGGATCGTGCGCACCGAGTCCTTGATGCCCTGCAAGGTTTCCTGCCAACTTGCCTTGCCGAAGCGCCGGACGATGTAGCGGCGCAGTTCGTGCAAATCCTCTTCTGCCGCTGCAAGGAAGACGGCCCTCACGCGTCGTCGTCCTTATCTAGGTCGGCGAAGACGTCCTCCACATCACGAAAACGCCCGCGCTCGATGTCGCGGGCGCCCATCGCCAGCAGCTTCAGCAGGGCGAGGGTTTCTTCCTGTTCCTCGAACGTGCGCACATCCATGACCACGAGCTTGGCCTCGCCGTTTTGGGTGATCAGCATCGGCTCGCGCGACGCCGAGATGTCCTTGACGATCTCGGCGGCGTGGCTTTTGAGGTAACTGATGGGTTTGACCTGGGTGGAGAATTTCACGGCTTGGCTCCCTCGGTCCATGGTGGATGGGGTCCAAATATAGACCAAATATGGTCTTGTCCGCAAGTCTTCCCGCCTGGAGTCAGCTTCCCCGCCACACCGGCGACCGCTTGGCCACGAACGCATCCACCCCTTCCCGGAAGTCCTCGCTGCCATAGCATTGCCGGACGAGGTCGTCGGTGTCTGCCACGGCGGCTACGGTCTGGCGGCGGAGGGCTTCCTTGACCACGGTCTGGGTGACGGGGGCCAGGGCGCCGAGGCGGTCGCAGAGGGCGGCGACTTCGGCCTCCAGGGCGTCGGGCGCGTGCACGCCTTCGAGGAAGCCGCAGGCCAAGGCGGCGTCCGCGTCGAGGATCTGGGCCAGCAGCAGCATGCGGCGCACCGGTTGCAGGCCCCACGCGGCGCGCAGCCGGGTGAGGTTCAGTGCCGACAGCGTGTTGCCCAGCGTGCGGGCGATCGGCACGCCGAAGCGGGCCTTGGGCGTGCCGAGGCGGAAGTCGCAAGCCGTGGCGATGGCGAGCCCGCCGCCTACCGCCCAGCCTTCGACAACTGCCACGGTAGGCATCGGCAGCTGCTCGACCAGCCGGATGCCTTCGTCGATGCGTGACTCGTAATCCACGCCATCGTCGCCACTGGAAAACTGCTGGAACTGGGCGATGTCGGTGCCGGCCACGAAGGCCTCGCCGCCCGCGCCGCGCATCACCACCACGCGCGCGCCGGCCGTGCCTTGCGCGGCCAGCGTGCGGCAGTGCCCGGCCAGTTGCTCGTACATCGCCCAGGTCATCGCGTTGCGCGCGGCGGGGCGGTCGAAGGTGAGCGTGGCGATGCCGCCTGCCATCGTCAGCGTGACCTGCCCGTCCGGGGACGGCAGCGGGGCGCTCATGATCCGAACGCGCCGGCCGTCGCCAGCGACTGCTGTTCGTCCTGCGAGAGACCCAGTTCGGCCAGGATTTCCTTGGTGTGCTGGCCCAGCAGTGGCGGCGGGCGCCGCACCTGCTGGGGCGTGCCGCCCATCTTCACCGCGAAGCCGATATTGGGCACCTTGCCCTCGATCGGATGGTCGATCTCGATGCGCATCTGGCGATGCTTGCCGTGCTCGCTGTCGAACGCCTGCGGGTAGGTCAGGATCGGCCCGGCCGGGATGCCTACGGCGAGCAGCCGCTCGATCCATTCATCGCAACTCGCCTTGGCGAAGCTCTGCTCCAGCTCGGCGATCAGCGCCGGCCGGTTGGCCAGCCGCAGCGACACGCTGGCGAAGCGCTCGTCCTTGAGCAGGTCATGCC
The DNA here is from genome assembly GCF_056395265.1 of Cupriavidus sp. 10L43_2. Taxonomy (NCBI): domain Bacteria; kingdom Pseudomonadati; phylum Pseudomonadota; class Betaproteobacteria; order Burkholderiales; family Burkholderiaceae; genus Cupriavidus; species Cupriavidus sp. 10L43_2. The sequence goes on along the minus strand of NZ_JBFTJE010000009.1, from coordinate 187,467 downwards.
GATCCAGCGTCTGGCACAGCAACTGCCACAGCTTCTGGTTGGTGGCGCCCATCACGAAGTAGCCGTCGGCCGCCTTCATGGCCTGATAGGGCGCGCTCATGCGGTTGGCCGTGCCCAGCGGTTCGGGCTCGCGGCCGGTGCCCCAGTACTCGCAGGTGTCCCACACCGAGAACGCCAGCGCGGAGTCGAACAGCGACGCATCCACGTACTGCCCCTTGCCCGTCTGCTTGGCGCCGATATAGGCTGCCAGCATGCCGTAAGTGGCGAAAAGCGCACAGCCGATATCGGCCACTGGCACGCCAGCCTTCACGGGCGCACCGCCGGGGTAGCCGGTCACGCTCATCACGCCCGACATGGCCTGCGCCATCAGGTCGAAGCCGGGCCGGTTGGCCCACGGCCCGCTCTGGCCGAAGCCCGAAATGCTCACGTACACCAGCTTCGGATTGATCTTGGCCAGCGTCTCATAGTCGATGCCAAGCCGCTTCATCACGCCGGGCCGGTAGTTCTCGACCAGGATGTCGGCGGTTTCCGCCAGCCGGTAGAGCACCTCGCGGCCGGAATGGGTCTTGAGGTCCAGCGTGACGCTGCGCTTGTTCCGGTTCATGTTAAGGAAGCCCATGCTGTCCGGCCCCTTCATCTTGAAACCCATGGCGCCGCGCGTCTGGTCGCCGCCATCGGGCGGCTCGATCTTGATCACGTCGGCGCCGAGATCGGCCAGCAGCATGCAGGCGTAGGGGCCGGCCATGACCTGGCTCACGTCGAGCACACGCACGCCGGCCAGCGGCAGGGGGGTGGCAGGCGCCGGGGCGCCGGATTGGCTGAGATCTGTCATCGGGTGAATCCTGAATTCGTGGAGAGGGGGGCGAGGGTGGCGCGCGCGGGCGCGCCGTCTCGCAGCCATCAGCTTTCGGCTTTCACGCCGGCGTCCTTCACGACCTTGGCCCACTTGGTGGACTCGGACGCGATAAAGGCGCCGAACTGCTGGCTCGAGCCGCCGGAATCTTCGGCGCCGAAGCTCTTGAGCCGCTCGGCCACGTCGGGCATGAGCAGCACGCGGTTGACGTCGTCGTTCATGCGCTGCACCAGCGCCGGGGACATCCCCTTCGGCCCGACCAGGCCGTACCAAGACGCTGCGTCCAGGCCGGGAAAGCCGGACTCCGCCAGCGTCGGCACATTGGGATGGCTGGCCGCGCGCTTGAGCCGGGTCTGGGCGATGGCGATGACCTTGCCCTGCTGGATGAAGGGCGTGGCGGCGGTCATGGTGTCGAACGCGTAGTCGATCTGGCCGCCGATCAGGTCCGCCACGAGCGGGCCGGAGCCTTTGTAGGGCACATGCACCACATCGAGCTTGGCCTGCAGCCGGAACATTTCCAGCGCCAGATGCTGGGCCGAACCGATGCCGGACGAGCCGAACGAGATCTGGCCCGGCTTCTGCCGGCACAGCGCGACGATATCCTTCACCGTGCGCACCTTCTGCTCGGGCCGGCAGGTCAGCATGTTGGGGGTGACGCCGACCATAGAAATCGGCGTGAAGTCGGCGCGCGGGTCGTACTTGACGTCGAGCAGCGCCGGGGCGATGGCATGGCTGTTGACGTGCGCCATCAGCAACGTGGTGCCATCAGGTGGCTGTTTCGCCACATATGCAGCGGCAATGGCCCCGGTGGCGCCGGGTTTGTTCTCCACCAGCACGGTGGTGTTCCACATCATCCCCAGCTTCTGGCCGATGACCCGCGCCAGCACGTCGGTACCGCCGCCCGGGGCGAAGCCCACGACGATGCGCACCGGGCCGGCCACATCGGCCGCCCGCGCCAGGCTGGGCATCAGGCCCGGCACGGCCAGTCCGGCCACGGCTCCAAGTAGGAATTGTCTGCGCTGCATTGCCTGTCTCCATCCTTAATCGTTATGGAGCCATCATCCGCAATGCGCCCGGCGCGGGCTATCGCTATTTGGGGGATTCTGGTTACGCGTTTTGCGCAAGCACCTTGAGCACGCCCAGCGCCGCCGAGGACAGCGCGTCCGCCGGGCGATGGCACAGCACGAACTGCCGCTCCGCCCAGGGGGCGTCGATGGGCAGGCGCACGAAGCGGCTGCCGCCCGCCACCTCGGCCGCGACGGCCTCCGGCATCACGCCGCAGCCCAGGTTCTGCGCCACCAGCGCGGCGATGCTGTCGAAGCCGCCCACGCGCATGCGCATGCGCAGCACCCGGCCGGCTTCCTCGGCAAGCCGTTCCAGTCCGACCGAGATGGCCGAGCCTTCGCCCAGCACGATCAGGTCGCAGTCGAGCACATCGTCCGAGGTCACTTGGGCGTGGCCGGCCAGCGCATGGTCGCGCGCCACCACCAGCACCAGCCGGTCATGGCGGTAGGGTGCGGTCGGCAGGTCGATCATGCCGAGGCTGCCTTCGTAGATGCCGATGTCCACGGTGCCGCGCCGCAGGGACTGCTGCACCTCGAGGCTGTTCATTTCCTGGAGGTCGATGCGCACGCCGGGGCAGGCCGAGGCGCAGCGCTGGATATCGAACGGCAGGAACTGGATCACGGCGGACTTCGGCGCGGCAATGCGCACCACGCCAAGGTCGCCGCCGATAAAGGAGGCGGCGTCGTCCTGCATGCGCTGCACGGTGTGGGTGATGCCGCGCGCGTGGGCCAGCAGCGCGCGGCCGGCTTCGGTCAGCGCCATGCCGTGAGGCAGGCGTTCGAACAGGGCCACGCCCAGTTGGGCCTCCAGTTCGAGCACGCGGCGCGAGGCCGCGGCCGGGGCCAGGTGCAGGCGCTCCGCGCCACGCGTGATACCGCCGAGTTCGGCCACGGCGATGAAAAGCTGGACCGTCGTGAGATCGAAATGCAGCCGGGGGCTGCGCAAGGGCAGGGGGGACGTCACGATGGGCGGCGATGAAGAATGGCCATGGGTAGTCATCGATTGTCCGCCGATCCGGGGGCGCCGGCCACTGCGGTTTTCCCGTGCCGGGGCGCATGAAAAAAGCCCGCCTCCGGGAGGAGACGGGCTTTGCTGGCGTGGCGCCCGCTGTCGTGGCTTACCAGTGGAAGCCGGCGGAGACCGTCGAGCCATAGTTGCCGCGCGTGTTGGAGGACACGATGGCCTTGTAGACCCACTTCCCGCTGCTCGACATCTTGGAGACGCCCAGCGCGATCGCGGATTCCCCGCTGTACGCGGAGGCACCCAGCGCGGCCATGCCCTTGCCCGGCTGGACCGACTGCGGCAGGCCTGCCATCGCCATCGCCGAGGCGGTGCCGGCGTGGGCGTCGCGGCGCACCGCACCCACCTGCCGGTCGGTGTAGGTGTTGGCCTGGTTCAGCGTCTGGCTGTTGCCTTGGCTGGCGTAGCTCCGCATCTGGCCGACGTTGACCGCGTCGGTATCCTGCGTGCCGGCGGCCACGTTGACGATCTGGCGTTCGGCATCCGCGTTGCCAACCGAGACGGTGTCGGCACGGTCGGCAATCGAACCGGCGCCCAACGCCACGCTGTTGTCAGCGCTGGCCTTGGCATCGGCACCCACGGCAACGGCGGCGTTACCGCTGGCCTCACCGTAGCTGCCGATCGCCACGCCACGGCTCTCCGACCGGACGATGGCGGCGTCGCTGCCGTCGGACTTGCCGTCCGCCTGGAAGTGGTGGCTCGTGCCGCCACCCTTCGCCAGTTGTTGCGTCAGGCTGAAGATCTGGCTGCCGTTGACGGCGTCGGTGCTGCCGGCGCCAATCAGGCCGTCGGCCACGCCGGTGAGCTGGCGCGTGCCTTCCGTGCCGGCCACGTTCACCACCTTGCCGCCCTTGTCGGTCGCCACGTTGATGTGGCCGGTTGCGGCGTCCTGCTTGACCAGGCCGATCGTGCCGTTGTTGATGTTGTTGGTGATCTGGGTCATCGAACCCTCGACATTGGTCACGCGGTTGTCGAGGTTCGTGATCGCGCCGCCCACGTTATTGACGGTGGTGCCGCCGACGGTGTAGGTCGGCCCGGAGATGCTACCGTCGCCGTTTACCCCCGCTCCGCCACCCAGTGCCGTGGCAATGGAACTGCTCACGCCGTGGAGCTGGCCGCCGTTGACGGCGAACAGGCTGCCGGCCGCGACCGTGCCGTTGGCCACGCCACGCAGCTGCCGGGCGCCGGCGGTGCCGGTCAGATCCACCAGCGAGCCGTCCTTGTCCTTGGCGACGGTGATCGCCTTGGTCGTCGCGTCTTGCTTGACGAGGCCGGCCATGCCGTTGTTGATCGTGTTGGCGAGGTTCGTGACGTCGCCCTCGACGTTGGTCACGCGGCCGTCGATCGTGGTGACGCGGCCATCCAGGTTGGTCAGGGCGCCGCCCACGTTGTTGAACGTGTTACCGCCAACGGCGTAGGTCGGCGCGGACACCGAGCCATCGCTGTTGACCGTGGCCCCGCCACCCAGCGCGCTGGCCACCGAGCTGCTCACGCCATGGAGCTGGCCGCCGTTGACCGCGTGCAGGCTGCCTGCCGCCACCGTGCCGTTGGCCACGCCGCGAAGCTGGCGGGCGCCGGCGGTGCCGGTCAGGTCCACCTGCGTGCCGTCCTTGTCCTTGGCGACGGTAATCGCCTTGGTGGTGGCGTCCTGCTGGACCAGGCCGGTCGTGCCGTTGTTGATATTGTTGGTGAGGTTCGTGACCGAGCCTTCGACGTTGGTCACGCGGCCATCGACGTTGGTCACGCGATTGTCCACGGTAGTGACGCGGCCATCGAGATTGGTGATGGCGCTGCCCACGTTGTTGACGGTGGTGCCGCCGACGGTGTAGGTGGGCGCGGAGACGGATCCGTCTCCGTTGACCGACGAGCCGCCGCCCAGCGCGGTAGCCACCGAGCTGCTGACGCCATGGAGCTGGCCGCCGTTGACGGCGTGCAGGCTGCCGGCCGCGACCGTGCCATTGGCGACGCCGCGCAGCTGGCGAGCACCGGCGGTGCCGGTCAGGTCGACCTGCGTGCCAGCCTTGTCGCTGGCCACGGTGATGGCCTTGGTCGTAGCATCCTGCTTGACCAGGCCGACCGTACCGCTATTGATATTGTTGGTAAGGTTCGTGACCGAGCCTTCGACGTTGGTCACCCGGCCATCGACGTTGGTCACGCGATTGTCCACGGTGGTCACGCGGCCATCGAGGTTGCTGATGGCGCTGCCCACGTTGTTGACGGTCGTCCCGCCAACCGTATAGGTCGGTGCCGACACGGTGCCATTGCCGTTGACCGCAGCGCCGCCGCCCAGCGCGGTAGCCACCGAGCTGCTGACGCCATGGAGCTGGCCGCCGTTGACGGCGTGCAGGCTGTCTGCCGCGACCGTGCCATTGGCCACGCCGCGCAACTGGCGAGCACCGGCGGTGCCGGTCAGGTCGACCTGCGTGCCGGCCTTGTCGCTTGYGACGGTGATGACCTTGGTGGTGGCGTCCTGTCGGACCAGGCCGACGGCGCCGTTGTTGATGTTGTTGGTGATGTCGCCCTCGACGGTGGTCACGCGACCATCGAGATTGGTGATGGCGCTGCCCACGTTGTTGACGGTCGTCCCGCCAACCGTGTAGGTCGGTGCCGACACGGTGCCATTGCCGTTGACCGCAGCGCCGCCGCCCAGCGCGGTAGCCACCGAGCTGCTGACGCCATGGAGTTGGCCGCCGTTGACGGCGTGCAGGCTGCCGGCCGCGACCGTGCCATTGGCGACACCGCGCAGCTGGCGAGCACCGGCGGTGCCGGTCAGGTCCACCTGCGTGCCAGCCTTGTCGCTGGCCACGGTGATGGCCTTGGTGGTGGCGTCCTGCTTGACCAGGCCCACCGTACCGTTGTTGATGTTGCTGGTGAGGTTCGTGACCGAGCCTTCGACGTTGGTCACCCGGCCATCGATCGTCGTCACGCGGTTGTCCACATTGGTCACACGGCCATCGAGATTGGTGATGGCGCTGCCCACGTTGTTGACGGTCGTCCCGCCAACCGTGTAGGTCGGTGCCGACACGGTGCCATTGCCGTTGACCGCAGCGCCGCCGCCCAGCGCGGTAGCCACCGAGCTGCTGACGCCATGGAGCTGGCCGCCGTTGACGGCGTGCAGGCTGCCGGCCGCGACCGTGCCATTGGCGACGCCGCGCAACTGCCGGGCGCCGGCGGTGCCGGTCAGGTCGACCTGCGTGCCAGCCTTGTCGCTGGCCACGGTGATGGCCTTGGTCGTAGCATCCTGCTTGACCAGGCCGACCGTGCCGCTATTGATATTGTTGGTAAGGTTCGTGACCGAGCCTTCGACGTTGGTCACCCGGCCATCGATCGTCGTCACGCGGTTGTCCACATTGGTCACACGGCCATCGAGGTTAGTGATGGCGCTGCCCACGTTGTTGACGGTGGTGCCGCCGACGGTGTAGGTGGGCGCGGAGACGGAGCCGTCGCCATTGACTGCCGAGCCGCCGCCCAGCGCAGTAGCCACCGAGCTGCTGACGCCATGGAGTTGGCCGCCGTTGACGGCGTGCAGGCTGCCGGCCGCGACCGTGCCATTGGCTACGCCGCGCAACTGCCGGGCGCCGGCGGTGCCGGTCAGGTCGACCTGGGTGCCGTCCGTGTCCTTGGCGACGGTGATCGCCTTGGTCGTGGCATTTTGCTGTACCAGGCCGGTCGTGCCGTTGTTGATTTGACTTGTCAGATTCTCGATAGTGGTGTTGGTCGCATTGAGTTGAGCGCCATTGACGGCCTCGGTGCTGCCGGAGGACACCGTGCCAGCGGCCACATTGACCATCTTCTTGTTCTGAAGGTTCGCGGCGCCCTCGGCGCCATTGAACTGCACGGTTGCTGCGTCAAGGGCCGAAAGGGCCGCCCCGACGTTGCTCCGGTCCGCGCCCGCGACGTTGTAGACAGGGGCGGCAATGGTGCCGCTAGGATTCACGGCAGCGCCACCGCCTAACCCCGCCGCAATCCCTCGCAACTGGCCCACGTTGGCGCCATCGGTATCCAACGAGCCTCCTGCCATGTGAGTGATCACGCGCTGTGTGTCGGCATTGCCGATTGCTACCGTGTTGGCGCGCGTGGCGGTGGACTGGGCGCCAAGCGCGACGGAGTTATAGCCGCTGGCGACGGAGTACCCGCCGAGCGCCGTGGAAAGCACGCCGGTGGCCTGGGCGTGGGGGCCAAATGCGCTGGTCATCGATGCAGTCGCCTTGGCATCCGCGCCAACCGCCGTGCCGGCGTGTCCGGAGGCCGTGGAACCATTGCCGAGCGCCATGCTATCCGTGCCGCTGGYCACCGCCATAGCCTGGAATGAACCGGGGTTGCCGAGCGCAATGGAGCCCGTGCCGCTTGCTTCGGCTCGAGTCCCGATGGCGATCGAACCATTGGATCCGGTTGCGGTGCCGCCGTCCAGTGAGCCGGCCTTCGTTTCCTCGGCAGCCAGGATTGACGCGCTGATAGCCAGCAAGGCGGCCGTGGACTTGATTTTCCTGGCGCCTGACTTGGCGGCTTCGGAGGCCGCAACATAGGTGCCAGTCTTCTGGCACCAGATACTCTTGTATGACTTGTTCATGATATTCACTTCCTACCTTCTGGGTCTAATGGGGCCGGGCAGTCTTCAGATCATTTCCACCTATTGAAGGCGTCCCGCATGCAGCGAATGATGGACGTCAGGGGCCCTCGCTTAAATCGCAGAAACCTTAAAAGGGGTGACGTGTGCCGCCTTCCCTGGCAGTGGATTGGCGGCAACGGACGAGGGGAGGAGGCCGGGGCGTGGCCGATACTTGATGTGGGTCAAGTTGAATTGGGGGGAGCGTCGTTACGATGGCATCCGTCATGGAGATGCGGGGGCGCTCTTCATGACTTGTCTACCCGTTTCCGGAAATGGAAACTTGGCCCGCGATGCTTCTCCGGCTTCGCGGGCTTTCTTTTTTGGGCGCCGCCCCGGCGCCTTTCGGGCGGATATGTGCATATTCCTGCCCGTTCTTATGCGGATTTCGTGCTTGGATCGGCGAAACCATTCGTTCCGTTCAGAAGACCCCGTCGGTAGTCTCTAACCCTGACAGAAGCCCGGAAGCCATCCGGGCCGGTTTCCACGCCATTCACGACACTAGACGGGAGCAAGACAAGATGATTCGCAAGCTGGCCATCGGCCTCGCCGTACTTTCCGCGCTCGGCGCCGCCCAGACCGCCTCGGCCACCAATCTGCTGAACGTATCGTATGACCCCACGCGCGAGCTGTACGTGGATGTGAACGCGGCCTTCGCCAAGGCCTGGAAGGCGCAGGGTGGCGATGCCGTGACGATTCGCCAGTCGCACGGCGGTTCGGGCAAGCAGGCCCGCTCCGTGATCGACGGGTTGGACGCCGACGTGGTCACGCTGGCGCTCGGCTACGACATCGACGCCATCGCTGAAAAGGGCTGGATCAAGCGGGACTGGCAGAAGCGCCTCCCCCACAACGCCTCGCCGTACACCTCGACCATCGTGTTCCTGGTCCGCAAGGGCAATCCCAAGCAGATCAAGGACTGGGGCGATCTGATCAAGCCGGGCGTGCAGGTGATCACCCCGAACCCGAAGACCTCGGGCGGCGCGCGCTGGAACTACCTGGCCGCGTGGGGCTATGCGCTGCGCCAGCCGGGCGGCAATGACGCCAAGGCCCGCGATTTCGTCTCGGCGCTGCTCAAGAACGTGCCGGTGCTCGATTCCGGCGCGCGCGGTGCCACCACCACGTTCGTGGAACGCGGCCTGGGCGACGTGCTGATCGCCTGGGAGAACGAGGCCATCCTGGCCATCAAGGAACTGGGTCCGGACAAGTTCGATATCGTCGCCCCGTCGGTCTCGATCCTGGCCGAGCCGCCCGTGGCGGTGGTGGACAAGGTGGTGGACAAGAAGGGCACCCGCAAGGCGGCCGAAGCCTACCTCCAGTTCCTCTACACCGACGAGGGCCAGGAAATCGCCGCCAAGAACTACTACCGGCCGATTTCCGAGAAGGTGGCGGCCAAGTACGCGGCCAACTTCCCGAAGGTGAAGCTGTTCACGATCGACGAGGTATTTGGCGGCTGGCAGAAGGCCCAGAAGACGCACTTCGCCGATGGCGGGTCGTTCGACCAGGTCTACCAGCCGGGCCGGAAGTAAATCCGTCACGGGGTGGCGCCATCGCGTGCGCCGCCCCGGCCCATCCGGAAGACCCATCAGGAAGACCCAACAAGGAGCGCCCGATGTCCGCCAGCCTGTTCCGCATCGCCCGCCGGCGATGTCCCGCCTGACCTGAATCCCCCGCGCCGCGCCTGACGCGCGCCGCATTCCCGGAAGACCACGTGCCCGATGCCGCTGTTCGACAGCCGGCAGGGAGGCCTGTCGCCGGTTGCTATCCGATTCCACTTTCAGACAGATTTAGGACAACTCGCATGACATCGCCCATCGCTCGCTCCCTTTTCAAACGCCGCCGCCTGCTGACGGGCGCGCTGGTACTCGCCACCGGCCTGGCCTACGGGCTGCTGGCCGCCCCGGTACAGGCCCAGTCGCAGACTGTGAACCCGAAGCTGCTGCGCATCGGCTACCAGAAGTACGGCACGCTGACGCTGCTCAAGGCGCGCGGCACGCTTGAGAAACGTCTTGCGCCGCAGGGCATTACGGTCAAGTGGACCGAGTTCCCGGCTGGCCCGCAGCTGCTGGAGGGGCTCAACGTGGGCGCCGTCGATTTCGGCACCGTGGGCGAAGCCCCGCCGATCTTTGCCCAGGCCGCCGGCGCGCAACTGGCCTACATCGGCAATGAGCCGCCCGCGCCGACCGCCGAGGCCATCGTGGTGCCGAAGGGCTCCGCGCTGAAGTCCGTGGCGGACCTGCGCGGCAAGCGCGTGGCGCTGAACAAGGGTTCGAACGTGCACTACCTGCTGGTGAAGCAGTTGGAGGCGGCCGGCGTGGCCTACAGCGAGATCCAGCCGGTCTACCTGCCGCCCGCCGATGCCCGGGCTGCCTTCGAGCGCGGCGCCGTGGACGCCTGGGTGATCTGGGACCCGTTCCTGGCCGCCGCCGAGAAGCAGCTGGGCGCGCGCGTGCTGATCGACGGACGCAGCGCGGATGGCAAGAACGTGGTCAGCAATCACCAGTTCTACCTGGCCTCGCGCCCCTACGCGCAGGCCAAGCCGGACGTGGTGAGCACCATCCTCGACGAGCTCGCGCAACTGGGCCAGTGGGCCGAGAAGCATCCGAAGGACGCCAGCGCGGTGCTGGTGAAGGAAACCGGCCTCGACGCCACCGTGCTAGACCTCGCCGTTTCCCGATTTTCCTATGGCGCGAAGCCGGTCACGCCCGCTGTGCTGGCCGAGCAGCAGCGCATTGCCGATGCCTTCCACACGCTAAAGCTGATTCCCAAGCCGATCCAGGTGGCCGATGCCGCCTGGACGCCGCCGGCCGGCAAGGCATCGACCCAGCAGGCACAACGCTGATCCCTGGTCCCCCTATCTAGATAAATCACGAGGCCCGACATGCAACTGTTCTGGTTCATCCCCACCCATGGCGACAGCCGCTACCTGGGCACGTCCGAAGGCGCGCGCGAGGTCAGCTTCGACTATCTGAAGCAGATTGCCGTCGCCGCCGATACGCTCGGTTACGAAGGCGTGCTGATTCCCACCGGCCGCTCGTGCGAAGACCCGTGGGTGGCGGCGTCGGCGTTGTCCGCCGTGACGCGCCAGCTCAAGTTCCTGGTGGCCGTGCGGCCTGGCCTGATGACGCCGACGCTGGCCGCGCGCATGGCGGCCACGTTCGACCGACTCTCCGGCGGGCGGCTGCTCGTGAATCTGGTCACCGGCGGTGATGTGGCGGAGCTGGAAGGCGATGGTGTGTTCCTCGACCATGCGGCGCGCTACGAGGCCTCGGCGGAGTTCATCCGCATCTGGCGCGACGTGCTGGCCGCCAGCCATGACAGCGGGCAGATCGACTTCAGCGGCAAGCACCTGACCGTGAAGGGCGCCCGGGTGCTGTACCCGCCCGTGCAGCGCCCGCATCCGCCGGTGTACTTTGGCGGGTCGTCCGAGGCCGCGCACGAACTGGCGGGCGAGCAGGTCGATACCTACCTGACTTGGGGCGAGCCGCCGGCAGACGTGGCGAAGAAGCTGGCCGATGTGCGCGCCCGCGCGGCGAAGCATGGCCGCACGGTCAAGTTCGGCATCCGCCTGCATGTGATCGTGCGCGAGACCGACGATGCCGCCTGGGCCGCCGCCGAGGACCTGATCAGCCGGCTCGACGATGAGACCGTGGCGCGCGCGCAGGCTGTCTTCGCCAAGATGGATTCGGAAGGGCAGCGCCGCATGGCCGCGCTCCACGCGGGCGGGGCCAAGCGCACCCGCGAGGCGCTTGAGATCAGTCCTAACCTGTGGGCCGGCGTGGGGCTGGTGCGCGGCGGTGCCGGCACGGCGCTGGTCGGCGATCCGCAGACCGTGGCGGCGCGTATCGAGGAATACGCGGCGCTGGGCATCGACACCTTCGTGCTGTCCGGCTACCCGCACCTCGAAGAAGCGTACCGCTTCGCCGAGCTGGTTTTCCCGCTGCTGCCGCGCACCGTGCGGGAGAAGCTGCCGGGACAGGTGCTGTCCGGGCCGTTCGGCGAAGTGATGGCCACCGGCATCGTGCCGCGTGCGTCGCAGAGCTAGCGCGGGGGAGGGTCTCAAGATGTCTCAATCGAAACGCATTTCCGTGCCGACCCTCAACGCGCAGGCCATCGCCCCGTGGATCGTGCCGGTGCTGCTGATTGGCGTGTGGCAGGCGTCCTCGCAACTGGGGTGGCTGTCCAACCGCGTGCTGCCGGCGCCGCTGGCCGTGGTGGAGGCCGCGTGGTCGCTGGCCGCCTCCGGTGAGCTGTGGCGCCATGTCTGGGTCAGCACCTGGCGCGCGGTGGTCGGGCTGGCGGTGGGTGGCGGGCTGGGCCTCGTGCTCGGGCTGCTGACCGGCACCTTCCGCACCGCCGCCACGCTGCTCGACAGCACGCTCCAGATGGTGCGCAACATCCCCACGCTGGCGCTGATTCCGCTGGTGATCCTCTGGTTTGGCATCGACGAGACCGCCAAGCTGTTCCTGGTGGCGCTGGGTGTGTTCTTCCCGGTCTACCTGAATACCTACCACGGCATTCGCGCGGTGGACCCGGGGCTGGTGGAGATGGCGCGCAGCTACGGCTTGTCCGGCTGGCGGCTGTACCGCGAGGTGATCCTGCCCGGCGCGCTGCCGAACATCCTGGTGGGCGTGCGGTTCTCGCTCGGCCTGATGTGGGTGATTCTGATCGTTGCCGAGACGATCTCTGCGCAGTCAGGTATCGGCTATATGACGATGAACGCGCGCGAATTCCTGCAGACCGATGTGGTGCTGGTGGGCATCCTGCTCTACGCGCTGCTCGGCAAGCTGGCGGATGTGCTGTCGCGCGCGCTGGAGCGCTTCTGGCTGCGCTGGCATCCGGGCTACCAGTCCGCCTGAACGCGGCATGACGACGAACAAGGAGTCGACGATGCATACCCATCCGGTGGAACAAGCGGCGCTGGCCTACCTCGACGCAGGGCTGGCCGCCCGCGCCCCGACGCGGCCGGTGACGCGCGATACCCGACCTTCAGGGGGGGTGTCCCTGTGCGTGGAGCAGGTGGTCAAGCGCTACAACGGCCGGGAGGTGCTGCATGGCATCGACCTGCAGGTGCAGCCGGGCGAGTTCGTGGCCATCGTCGGACGTAGCGGCTGCGGCAAGAGCACGCTGCTGCGGCTGGTGGCGGGGCTGGAGGCGGCCGATGGCGGCGCCGTCACCATCGACACCAGCGAAGCCAAGGCAGGCAAGGCGGTGCGCGAGGACATCCGCGTGATGTTCCAGGACGCGCGCCTGCTGCCGTGGAAGCGCGTGCTGGACAACGTGGCGCTGGGCCTGCCGCGCACGCGCCGCGACGACGCGGCCAACGTGCTGGCCCAGGTGGGGCTGGCCGAGCGTGCCGGCGAATGGCCCGCGCGGCTCTCCGGYGGCCAGCGGCAGCGCGTGGCACTGGCGCGGGCGCTGGTCCACCATCCGCGCCTGCTGTTGCTCGATGAGCCGCTCGGCGCGCTGGACGCGCTGACGCGCATCGAGATGCAGGGGCTGATCGAATCGCTGTGGCGCCGGCTCGGCTTCACGGCACTGCTGGTTACTCACGATGTGTCCGAGGCGATTGCGCTGGCCGACCGCGTGGTGCTGATCGAGGACGGCCGCATCGCGCTGGACCAGCGCGTGGACCTGCCCCGGCCCCGCCAACGCGGCGCGGCGGCGTTTGCGGAACTGGAGGCGGCGGTGCTCGACCGCGTGATGCGGAAGGCAGAGCCAGTCGCGGACACCCCGGCAGACACCCCCACTGAGGTATCGACCTCCAAGAATCTTCATGCCCCGTTGGCGGAGGAGCTTCTATGATGATCCATCAGGCCATCCACACACCGGCGTTGCCGGCGGAGTTGCCATGACCCTTTCGACGCAAGCCCTGTCTTCGTCGGCCAGCCCGCTGGCCACCTATCTCGACACCCTGCCGCGTGAGCCGGTGCCGGGGCGCGAGCTGTGGCGCGATGCGCGCGGGCAGGTGCAGGGCCAGTACTTCAACTGCTCGCTGACCAGCGCGTTCGAGCCGCTGGTGACGCTGGCGGCGCGCGAGGTGGTGGCCCATGAGGGCTCCATCCGCACCTATGCCGAGGACGGCGTGGGGCTGGCGGCGTGGAAGCTGTTCGCGATGGCGGCGGACGATGCCTCGCTGGTCTCGCTGGACCGCCTGTCGCGGCTGGTGCACGCCATCAACTACTTCGCGGCCGATGGTTCCCATCAGCTTGTCTTGAATGTTCACAATCGGCTGCTGGCCGCCGTGGCGGACGACCACGGCGCGGCGTTCCGGCGCGCGCTGGAGTCCTTGGGGCTGCCGATCGACCGTTTCGTGATCCAGGTGCCGGCTAGCGCCAATGATGACCTGCCGCTGCTGCTGCACGTGGTGGGCAACTACCGGCGCAACGGCTTCAAGGTGAGCCTGCAGGCATCGGACCCGGCCGAGGCCGGTGCGCTGATGGCGCACGCGCTGCCGGACTGGCTCAAGCTCGACATGCGCCGCACCTGGACCGACCGCCAGCTATCCGGCCTCCGTGCGAGCGCCGATACCGCCGGCGTGACGCTGATCGGCCGCCGGCTGCAGGACGACGTGGCCGTGGCGCGGCTGCAGGACGCGGGCATCGCGCTGGGGCAGGGCGTGGCTGTGGCCGGGGAGCCGGTGTCGGCACGTCACTTGCATGCAACGGAACATTCATCGACTGCCGCGCCAAGGGAGCCCGCATGACTGCATCGATCGCTTCGTTGTCTGCGTTGTTGCCGGATAGCAAGGCCGCGCCGCGCCTGGCGGTGCCGCGCGGCTTGCAGATCCTGACCGTGCCCGGGCTCCACGGCAGTGGGCCGGCCCACTGGCAGAGCCGTTGGGAAGCGAAGTTTCCGGATTGGCAGCGCATCGATCAGCATGATTGGGGGCGCCCCAGCCTGCCGCTCTGGGCGGAACGGGTCTCGGAAGGCATCTCGCGCGCCCAGCGCGTGGCGCCGCGCGGGGCGGTACTCGTCGCGCACAGTTTCGGGTGCCTGGCCACGCTGCGCCAGGCGGTGCTGGACCCGGCCGGCGTGGCGGGCGTGCTGCTGGTGGCCCCGGCCGACCCGGACAAATTCGGCGTGGCCTCGCTGCTACCGACCTCCCGGCTGCCGTTTCCGACGATTCTCGTCGCCAGCCGCAACGATCCATGGATGCACCAGCGCACCGCCTTCTGCTGGGGCACGCTGTGGGGCAGCGAGCTGGTCGATGCCGGTCATCTCGGTCATATCAATGCCGATTCGGGGTTGGACGAGTGGCCAGAAGGGCAGGCCTTACTCGCCACTTTGCTGCAAAGAATTGAGTCCGATGGACGAATTTCGGCTTCAGGTGACGGGTCAGACACCTGGGAGGCCTCCGCCGAGGTCAGTCCGACCGTCCCTTATATTTAAAACGATTAAAGAAATTCGTAAAGATTCGTTCTGTTTATAAGGGCGCATCTGCAAAATTTGTCTCGTACACCGGCGCCTTATGCGCCGGCTTCATAAGACGAGACGACATGCCCCCATCGATCACCCTGGCGGCCCCCGCGCCCACCGACGCGCCGCGTCGGCCGGCCCGCTCCGGCACGCAACGGTTTACCGTGCTGCCCGGCTTCGGCCTGTCCCTGGGTTTCACCATCTTCTATCTGACGCTGATCGTCCTGATCCCGCTGTCGGCCACGTTCCTGAAGACGTTCACGATGACGTGGGACGCGTTCTGGACCACGGTGACCGCGCCGCGCGTGGTGGCGTCCTATCAGTTGAGCTTTGGCGCCTCGCTGGTGGCGGCCATCATCAATACCGTGTTCGGACTGGTGGTGGCGTGGGTGCTGGTGCGCTACCGCTTTCCGGGCAAGCGCCTGATCGACGCGCTGGTGGACCTGCCGTTCGCACTGCCCACCGCCGTGGCCGGTATCGCGCTGACGGCGCTGTTCGCGGGCAATGGCTGGATCGGCAAGTATCTGGAGCCCCTCGGCATCAAGGTGGCGTTTACGCCACTTGGTGTGGTGGTGGCGCTGACCTTCATCGGCTTGCCGTTCGTCGTGCGCACGGTGCAGCCGGTGCTGGAAGACGTGGAGCGTGAGCTTGAGGAAGCCGCTGCCAGCCTGGGCGCCTCCCGGCTCCAGACCTTCTGGCGCGTGATCCTGCCGGCCATCCTGCCGGCGCTGCTGACCGGCTTCGCGCTGTCGTTCGCCCGGGCCACGGGCGAGTACGGCTCGGTGGTGTTCATCTCCGGCAACATGCCGATGGTGTCCGAGATTGCCCCGCTGATGATTTATTCGAAGCTGGAGCAGTACGACTACGCTGGCGCCACCGCCGTGGCGGTGGTGATGCTGGTGATCTCGTTCGGGCTGCTGCTGTTGATCAACCTGTTGCAGGCGTGGACGCGCCGTTCCCAGTCGGGCCGCCGCGCTGCTGCGTTGCCTGACGGCAATCCGGAGGCGAACTGACATGGCCGGCGCAATTTCCCGACTCGGCGCCAACACCGGCGCCCCGCACCGCCACGACGCCACCGGCGAAGCCCCGTGGGTGCGCTACACCCTGATCACAGTGGCGGTGCTGTTCCTCGGCCTGTTCCTGTTCATCCCGCTGGCTTCGGTGTTCTACGAGGCGCTGAAGAAGGGCGTCGATACCTACTTCGCCGCGCTCGTGGAGCCGGACGCCGTTTCGGCGATCCAGCTCACGCTGCTGGTGGCCGTCATCGCCGTGCCGCTGAACGTGGTGTTCGGCGTGGCCGCCGCGTGGGCCATCGCCAAGTTCGAATTCCGGGGCAAGCAACTGCTGACCACGCTGATCGACCTGCCGTTCTCGGTCTCGCCGGTTATCTCGGGCCTGATCTACGTGCTGATGTTCGGCGCGCAGGGCTGGTTCGGCCCGTGGCTGGAGGCGCACGATATCAAGATCATGTTCGCGGTGCCGGGCATCGTGCTGGCGACGATCTTCGTCACCTTCCCGTTCGTGGCGCGCGAGCTGATTCCGCTGATGCAGGCCCAGGGCAGCGAGGAAGAGGAGGCCGCCATCGTGCTGGGCGCCTCCGGCTGGCAGACCTTCCGCCATATCACGCTGCCGAACATCCGCTGGGGGCTGCTGTATGGCGTGATCCTGTGCAATGCGCGGGCGATGGGCGAGTTCGGCGCGGTGTCGGTGGTCTCGGGCCATATCCGCGGCCTGACCAACACCATGCCGCTGCACGTGGAAATTCTTTACAACGAGTACAACTTCGCGGCCGCGTTCGCGGTGGCGTCGCTGCTGACGCTGCTGGCGCTGGTCACGCTGGGCATCAAGACGCTGGTGGAACTCCGCGCCAGCAAGGAACATCAGGACGAGGGCGCGAGCCGCCCCGCGCCGACACTGCAAGGGCAGCCATCATGAGCATTCAGGTCAGGAACGTACAGAAGCATTTCGGCGATTTCGTCGCGCTGGACAACGTCTCGCTCGATTTCGACGAAGGCGAGCTGACCGCGCTGCTGGGGCCCTCGGGCTGCGGCAAGACCACGCTGCTGCGCATCATCGCCGGGCTGGAGCGCGCCGATGCGGGCCAGGTGGTGCTGGGCGGGCAGGACGCCTCGGCGCAGCACGTGCGCCAGCGCAACGTCGGCTTCGTGTTCCAGCATTACGCGCTGTTCAAGCACATGAGCGTGTTCGAGAACGTGGCCTTCGGCCTGCGCGTGAAGCCGCGCGCCGAGCGGCCCTCGGAAGCGAAGATCCGCGAGAAGGTGAAGTCGCTGCTGGAACTGGTGCAGCTCGACTGGCTGGCCGACCGCTACCCGGCGCAACTCTCGGGCGGGCAGCGCCAGCGGATTGCGCTGGCCCGCGCGCTGGCCGTGGAGCCGCGCGTGCTGCTGCTCGACGAGCCGTTCGGCGCGCTGGATGCCAAGGTGCGCAAGGAACTGCGSCGCTGGCTGCGCCGSCTGCAYGATGAACTGMAYGTGACCAGCGTSTTCGTCACSCAYGACCAGGAAGARGCGCTGGAAGTGGCCGACCAAGTGGTGCTGATGAACCACGGCCGCGTGGAGCAGTTCGGCACGCCCGAGGCGGTCTACAACCATCCGGCCACGCCGTTCGTGTTCGGCTTCCTCGGCAATGTGAACCTGTTCCATGGTCGGCTGGAGGTGGGCGATACCGGCGGGCTGCTGCACACGGGCGATTCGGTGCTGCCCGTGGTGGGCAGCGGCCACGAGACCGCCGGCGACGCGGTGGCCTACGTCCGCCCGCATGACCTGGACGTGGAGCGCTACGCGCCGGGCACCGATGGCATCGCCGTCACGCTGCGCCGCGCGCTGACGCTGGGCCCGGTGGCCCAGCTCGAACTGGAACGCGAGGACAACCAGGACGTGATCGAGGTGGCGCTGCCGCTCGAACGCTTCCGCCATGCGGGCTTCCGGGAAGGCGAGTTGCTGGCGGTGCGTCCGCGCCAGTTGCGCGTCTTCACGGCCGGCACCCGTAACTGATCGCCCCCTATAAACAGAGCACCCAGGAGCGCCCCCATGAACTTCCAGCAACTGAGATCGATCCGCGAGGCGGTGCGCCGTCAGTTCAACCTGACGGAAGTGGCCAATGCGCTCTATACGTCACAACCGGGCGTGTCGCGCCAGATCCGCGAACTCGAGGAAGAACTCGGCGTGGAGATCTTCGAACGCTACGGCAAGCGGCTGACCGGGCTGACCGAGCCGGGCCGCGAGATCGTCCGCATCGTCGAACGGCTATTGCTCGAGGCCGAGAACCTGCGCCAGGCCGGCGATGAGTTCGCGGGCCGCCATACCGGCCGCCTGACCGTGGCCACGACCCACACGCAGGCGCGCTATGCGCTGCCGAAGGTGGTGCAGAGCTTCCGCCGCGAATATCCCCATGTGACGCTGGCGCTGCAGGAGGCGTCGCCGTCCCATATCGTCGAATTGCTGCTGACCGGGCAGGCCGACATCGGCATCGCCACGGAGGCCGTGGCCAACGAGGCCGGGCTGACCTCGTTCGAGGCCTATAGCTGGCAGCACGTGCTGGTGGTCTCGCCCGAGCATCCGCTGACGCGGCTGCCCGAGCCGACGCTGGAGGACATCGCCAATTTCCCGATCATCACCTACGACGCCGGTTTCACCGGGCGCCGCAAGATCGACGGGGCGTTTGCCGATGCCGGTCTCCAGCCGGAAATCGTGCTGACGGCAATGGATGCCGACGTGATCAAGACCTATGCCGAGCTGGACCTGGGCGTGGGGATCATCGCCTCGATGGCCTACGACGCCCGCAAGGACGCCGGCCTGGTGCGGATCTCCGCCGACCATCTGTTCGAGCCGAACACGACCAGCGTGGCCGTGCGGCGGGGCGCCTACCTGCGCGGCTACGCGCACGCGTTCATCAATATGTTCGCGCCGCATCTGTCGCGCGACACGGTGTCCACGGCGCTGGCCGAGAGCGTCAACCGTCCGGCGCTGGCCGCCTGATCCTGCGCGAACGGCTTTCAAACGGCCGTTCGCGGGTGTCGCCAACGACAGATCTCCCCAAAATCCTGCCTCCCGGTCGGCCCGGCGCACACTTCGCGCCGTGTGCCGCCGTTTCGTCGCACGATGCTTCCTTCCTCGCCGCGTCCGGCGTAAAGTGCCTTCACGCAGACCGCCTTTTAAGCAAATTGCGATAACAGGCGGATGCATGCTGCAGTGCATCATCAGAATGCCACGCGGCCATTGCCGTGAATCAACGAGGAGGGAAGACCATGCGGCAAATCCATGTCGCCGGGGACGGGTGCGTCATCCTGGCGGACGTCCGCCTATGAAGCGCTGCCTCTCCACCGCGCTGCCATCGCGGCTGAATATCCTTGGCCGCGACCTGCTGTTCGTGCTTTGCATGAACACGGTGATCGCCGTCAGCCTGAACTACGGCTTCCAGACGGGTGGCACCTTCGCGCACAACTTCCTCTATAGCCAGCTGATTGGCCTGTCGATCTGGGTCTTTATCGACGTGCCGCGCGTGCTGATCTGGTGGAACGACCGCCCGCGCCGCTGGCCGTTCATGTGCCTGGCCGTGGTGGCCGTGCCGCTGGGCGTGGTGCTCGGTAGCTGGGCCACGCGCGCGCTGCTGGGGCTGCCGGTCAAGTCGCAGGCCGAGACCGGCGACATGCTGCGCATGTGCCTGGTGGTGGGCATGCTGGCATCGGCGAGCATGATCTATTTCTACTGGTCGCGCGAGAAGCTGGCCTACCTGGAACGGCAGGCCGCGCTGGACGCGCTCCAGCGCGAGGAATCCGAGAAGCAGCTCGTGCGCGCCCAGTTGATGGCGCTGCAGGCGCAGATCGAACCCCATTTCCTGTTCAACTCGCTGGCCAACCTCGACGGGCTGATCGCCACCGATCCGCGCGCGGCGCGGCAACTGCTGCAGCGGCTGATCGGCTTCCTGCGCATGTCGCTGCAACACACGCGGGCGGAGCAGTGCACGCTGAAGCAGGAGTTCGAGCTGCTGCGCAGCTATCTCGATATCCAGGGCATGCGCTTTGGCGCGCGGCTCGACTTCCAGATCGACCTGCCGCCGGCGCTGGCCGAGGCCGAGATTCCGCCGATGCTGATCCAGCCGCTGGTGGAGAACGCGGTGACGCACGGCATCGAGCCTTGCATGCGGGGCGGCAAGATCACGCTGTCTGCCCGGGAAGCCGGCGACGGCAGCGTGCAGGTCATCATCGCCGATACCGGCGTGGGCTTCTGCCAGGGCCACAGCAAGGGCTCGGGCATGGGCCTGACCCATGTGCGCGAGCGCCTGGCGCGGATCTTCGGCGCCACAGCCAGCATGCAGATGGAAGAAAACACCCCGCGCGGCGTGGTGGTGCGGGTGACGCTGCCGCTGGTACGGCGGACCGATCCCACGCTCGCCCCCGTGCGCGCTCCCGCGCAAGGCAGTGCGCCGGCCATGGCCGCGCCTGCCGTTTCCAGTTCCTGATTCATTTCTGCCTCCCCGAGTCCGACCCCATGAGTCCGACCCTGCTGATCGCTGACGACGAACTGCTGCTGGCCCGCGTGCTGGCGTCCGAACTGGCCGGGCTCTGGCCCGAGGCGAATATCGTCGCCGTGGTCCATGACGGCGTGGCGGCGCTCGATGCCGCGCGCGAACATCGGCCCGACGTGGCCTTCCTCGACATCCGCATGCCCGGCATGAGCGGCATGGACGTGGCGCGCGAACTGATCGAGTTCGACGACCCGCCGCTGGTGGTCTTCGTCACCGCCTACGACCAGTTCGCGCTGGAAGCCTTCGAGCGCGCCGCCGTGGACTACGTGCTGAAGCCGGTGCAGCGCGAGCGGCTGGAGGCCACCGTCTGCCGGCTCAAGGCGCGCATGGAGGCCCGGGACAGCAGCCACGAGACCCACGACGTGGGCGCGATGGTCGATGCAGACAAGCTCGCGCAACTGCTGCACCGGCTGGAGTCGCTCGAGAACCAGACCCCGACGCGTTCCGCCGGGCAGTATTTGCGCTTTATCAAGGCGCTGGTGGGGCAGGAGGTCCGCATCATCCCGGTGGACGAAGTGGTCTACCTCGAAGCCACCGACAAGTACGTGAACGTGGTCTCCACCAGCGGCGAGGCGCTGATCCGCACCAGCCTGCGCGAACTGGCGCAGCAGCTGGACCCGGACCGCTTCTGGCAGATCCATCGCGGCACGGTGGTCAATATCGACTGCGTGGCCAGCGCGATCACCCAGTCGCTGGGCCGGCTCTCGCTGCGGCTGCGCGACCGCGAGGAAGTGCTGCCGGTGGCGCGGCAGTACGCGCACCTGTTCAAGCAGATGTAAGGCGGCAGGCTGCCTCAATCCGCCATATTTCCTCTACCATGGCCGCTTCCCGAGTGGCTATTTTCCGAGGAGACGTCCTGATGCCCCGCGTTTTCGTCTACGGTACGCTGCGTGCCGGCGAGGTCAACGACCTGAACCGCGCGGCTGCGCGCCATGGCATTGCCGCGCCGACGCTGATCGGCACGGGCGTGCTGGCGGGCCGGCTGTATGACTTCGGCACCTATCCGGGGCTTGTGCCGGACGCGGCGGCCGGTCCGGTGACCGGCGATCTCTACGACATCCCCGACGCGCTGCTGCCCGTGCTCGACGAGATCGAGGAGGTCTACCCGGGTCAGGCCACGCTGTTCCTGCGCGAATCCTGCATCGTCGACTGCAACGGCGCGCCCATCGAATGTCTGCTGTATCCGGTGGCCGATGCTGCCGTGGCCGGGCTCGCCCGTATCGACAGCGGCGACTGGGTGGCCTACCGCAAGGCCCGCGACGGCGTGGCGGCCTGATCCAGACTTGTCACGTTTCAAACACCGTCGCGCGGCTCGCGGCGGTGCGGCGTTCGGCGTAGCATGGATCGACGATGACAGCACCGGCTGTCATCGCGCCATCCCCGGAGCCTGCCGCCGATGCCTGCCAGCCATCCCCTGCATATAGATATAGAGCGAGACGGGCCGCAGCCGTATCCCTATCCGGCCTGCCAGTTCCACGTCCAGTCCGGCACCGTACGGCTGGCGGCAACGGCGTGGGGCGATCCCGCCAAGCCAGTGGTGGTGCTGGTGCACGGCTACCCGGACAACAGCCACGTCTGGCACGGCGTGGCCGAGGCGCTGGCCGACCGCTTCCATGTGATTGCGTACGACGTGCGCGGCGCTGGGGCCTCGGACGTGCCGCCGCGCGTGGATGACTACCGGCTGGAACGGCTCGCCGATGATTTCATCGCGGTCATCGACGCCGTGGCGCCAGATCGGCGCGTGCATCTGGTCGGCCACGACTGGGGATCGATCCAGGGCTGGGAATTCGTGACCGACCCGCGCCTCTACGGGCGCATCGCGTCGTTCACCTCGTGCTCGGGGCCGTGCCTCGACCATGCCGCCAGCGCGCTGCGCACATCGGAGCGGCGCACGTGGGCGCAGCGGCGCGCCACGCTGCGGCAGGCGCTGGCCTCGTGGTACATCGTCTTCTTCCATATTCCCAAGCTGCCCGAATGGCACTGGCGCCTCTGGCTCGGGCGCGGCTGGACACACTGGCTGCGCCATACCGAGGGGCTGTTCGCGCCGCCCAATCCCACGCAGACCGCCGATGGCATCCATGGCCTGCGGCTCTATCGCGCCAACTTCCGCGCCCGGCTGCGCGCCCCGCGCGAGCGCCGGGCCCATGCGCCGGTGCAGGTCATCGTGCCGACGCTGGACCGCTACGTGCGTCCCGCGCTCACCGAGAACCTCGGCAAATGGGTGGCGGACCTCTGGCGCCGGCAGGTGGAGGCCCACCACTGGTTGCCGCTGGCCCAGCCCCGGCGCATGGCGACGATGGTCAGCGAATTTGTCGACCATCTGGAAGGCGCACCGGCGTCGCCGGACCTCGCGAAAGCCCGAGTGTCGTCCTCGGCTGCCAATATTTCATGATGTGGAAAGCTGTTTTGGTGCGCAAAAATACATGGGTGCGCGGCACAACGGGCATTTCTCATCATGAAAGATTGCGTGCCGCATCGTGAAAATTGTTTTTCAACATACTGATTATTAAGGAATAAAAATCTCTGCATGACGATGAATGAGCGCTGTTGCGACGCGGGAAGCTTCCCTACACTCTTATATAAGACACATGACCTGAGACGCCAAAATCACGGCGACGCAGGGTGTCACAAGATCCGAAGCCAAGTACCCGAATTTTCGCCAACTACCCATCTGTCATCAGGAGAGTGAACATGACTTCCCGCCAACAACAAATCGACGCCCTGCAAAAAGACTGGGACACCAACCCCCGCTGGAAGGGCATTCAACGTCACTACACCGCCGAAGACGTGGTGCGCCTGCGCGGCTCGGTCCAGATCGAGCACACGCTGGCCCGCCGCGGCGCCGACAAGCTCTGGCACCTGCTGAACACCGAGCCGTTCGTCAACACGCTCGGCGCGCTGACCGGCAACCAGGCCATGCAACAGGTGAAGGCCGGCCTGAAGGCCATCTACCTGTCCGGCTGGCAAGTGGCCGGCGACGCCAACCTGGCCGGCGAGATGTACCCGGACCAGTCGCTGTACCCGGCCAACTCGGTGCCGATGGTGGTCAAGCGCATCAACAACACGTTCCAGCGCGCCGACCAGATCCAGTGGAGCGAAGGCAAGGGTGACACCGACTTCTTCGCCCCGATCGTGGCCGATGCCGAAGCCGGTTTCGGTGGTGTGCTGAATGCGTTCGAACTGATGAAGTCGATGATCGACGCGGGCGCCGCCGGCGTTCACTTCGAAGACCAGCTCGCCTCGGTGAAGAAGTGCGGCCACATGGGTGGCAAGGTGCTCGTGCCGACGCGTGAAGCCGTGGCCAAGCTGACGGCCGCGCGCCTGGCTGCCGACGTCTCGGGCACCCCGACGCTGGTGATCGCCCGGACCGACGCCGAAGCCGCCGACCTGCTGACCTCGGACGTGGACGAGCGCGACCAGCCGTTCCTGACCGGCGAACGCACCGTGGAAGGCTTCTATCGCACCAAGCCGGGCATCGAGCAGTCCATCGCCCGTGCACTGGCCTACGCCGAAGTGGCTGACCTGGTGTGGTGCGAAACCGGCAAGCCGGACCTGGAGTTCGCCAAAAAGTTTGCCGAGGCCGTCCACGCCAAGTTCCCGGGCAAGATGCTGGCCTACAATTGCTCGCCGTCGTTCAACTGGAAGAAGAACCTCGACGACGCCACGATCGCCAAGTTCCAGAAGGAACTGGGCGCGATGGGCTACAAGTTCCAGTTCATCACGCTGGCTGGCTTCCACTCGCTGAACTACTCGATGTTCAACCTGGCCCACGGCTACGCCCGCAACCAGATGAGCGCGTTCGTGGAACTGCAGGAGAACGAGTTCGCCGCGGCCGAGAAGGGCTTCACCGCCGTCAAGCACCAGCGCGAAGTGGGCACCGGTTACTTCGACGCCGTGACGCAGGCCATCGAAGGCGGCCAGTCGTCGACGACCGCGCTGAAGGGCTCGACCGAAGACGAGCAGTTCTTCGACAAGAAGGTGGCCTGATACCTGGCTAGTCGTCGATAAGGCGACAAAACGCCGCGCCGTCCGGTAGGGGACGGCGCGGCGTTTTTCATTCCGGGGACGGCAGCCGGACTAGGGCTGCTGCGCCGGGATGCTGAATTCCTCGATCTCCAGCAGCGGCTGGAGGATGTGGCCCCATTCCTTGTCGACGTAACCACGCAGCTTGCCATCGGTTAGATAGTTGGCCACGGCGCCCAGTGCCAGCGAGTTGTCGAGGTACAGCGCGCAGTTGGATACGACGCCGGTCTGCACGTCGACACTGTCCATCAGGCCATATGTCGGATGGTTCAGGGTGGGGAAGTTGGTCGTCAGTTTGCGCATGGCGTCGATCACGGCTTCGGGCTCGTATTCGATCAGTGACAACACGGAGTAGGGCGATACCACCGGGCCGGCACGGGTGGACTCGCGCTGCCCCACCGGGCGGTAGCCGCCAGCCACGGACAGCGGCGGTGCGCCGTACTCGGTGTACCCGCCCGTGGCCGGAATGGTGGCGGGCGAGAAGCCCCAGTAGCCGAACTGGTCGAGCCCATACTGGATCTGCGCCTTGGCCATGTTCGGATGCGAGCGCGCCCAGCTATTGATGCCCCATTTCTGCTCGTTGATCATGATCGGCACGGCAAAGGTCTCGAACACGGAGCCGCCCCAGGTCGGGATGAAGGACCGGCCGCCGAAGCTGCGCGAGGCCTCGTAGACGCGCACGCCGTCATAGGTGCGGTACTTCGTCTGGTCGATGCTGCGCTCGGACCATTCCGGCACGCGGTCAAGGTGGAAGTACTGGCTGCGCGGCACATTGCCGAGCGCGATGGCCGCATAGCTGATCAGCCACCATTTTTAGCCCTGCTGCGCAGGCTCCGCCGGGATGCTGAATTCCTCGATCTCCAGCAGCGGCTGCAGCATGTGGCCCCATTCCTTGTCCACATAGCCGCGCAGCTTGCCATCGGTCAGGTAGTTGGTCACGGCGCCCAGCGCCCAACCGACGTTGCCGGCGAGCAGGCACTTGGAAACGGTGCCGTTTTCCACGTCGACACTGTCCATCAGGCCGTATTGCGGGTGGTTCAGCGTGGGGAAGTTGTCGAGCAGCTTCTTCATGTTGGCCATCACCGCCTCGGGGTCCTCCTCGATCAACAGCAGGACCGAGTAGAGCGACACCACCGGGCCGGCACGGGTCGCCACGCGTTGCCCGCGCGGGTTGTAGCCGGAGCCGCCCAGCGAAGCCGGCGGCGTGCCGTACTCGGTGTATCCGGCGTTGGCCGGCACGGAAGCGGGCGAAAAGCCCCAGTAGCCAAAGGTGTCGAGGCCGTACTTGATCTGCGTCTTGGCCATGTTCGGATGCGAGCGCCCCCAGCTGTTAGGGCCCCATTTGGATTCGGAAATCACCACGGGCACCGCGAACGATTCGAACACGGAGCCGCCGTTGGTCGGCATGAAATGCCGGCCGTCATAGGAGCGGGTGCCTTCATATACCCGGACGCCCTCGTAGGTGCGGAACTTCGCCGGGTCCTGCGAGCGCTCGGCCCAGGTCGGTACGCGGCCGATGTTGAAATACTGGCTGCGCGGCACGGTTCCGAGGGCGATGCCGACATAGGCCAGCAGCCGTGTCTCGCCGAGCAGGCCGTAGGTCATCCCCGAATATTTCTGGGTGGCCGGGTTGAAGGAGATCTCGTATTGCTGCTTTTGCGGATGCACCATGGTCTCGAAGCGCATCTGGCCGAGGATGGCGCCAGCCTGCGCGGCGAGCTCGGGGTACGCCTGTTTGGCCATGGCGAGGCTGACCGCCAGCCAGGCATTCTCGATCGAACCCACATCGCCGGAGGGTACGGCCGTCCGGGTGTCCGTGGTGCCATGGAACAGGCCGCCGGGCGCGCCATTTTGCCGGGCCGTCGCTTGCAGCACGGCGAGGGAGTCCAGGTGGCGCGCCACGCGCCGCTGGGCTTCGGCGGCGTCCAGCAGGCCAAGATCACGCGCGGCAGTCACGTTCCAGATGAACTGGCCGAGGTTGCCGGTGAACACCCAGCCCACCGGGCTGGCCACGCCTTGCGCGTTCATGCAGGACTTGTTGACCGGCAGCGCGTGGCCAGGGTCCAGCGTTTCGGCGGACTTCCATAGGGCTTCGGCGTATACGCGAGCCTGCGTTTTCAGTACCGAGTCCCGCGTGATCACTTCTGTCTCGGTGGGCGGTCCCGGGTGGGGAACGGGCGGGATCGGCTGCGGCTCGGGCGGGACGGGAACAGGGGCCGGTGGCGTGGGCGCAGGCGCGGGTGGCTCCGGCGTGGGGGGCGTTGGCGCGGGTTCGACGTTGGGCGGCAGCGGGGCCGGGCCCGCCTCGGGTTGGGTCACGGAGATGTCCGTGCCAATCGGTTCCGAATCGTCGCCGCCGCCACCGCAGGCGGCCAGCAACGCACTGACGCCAAGACAGATTGCTCGGCGGGCCAGGGGGCGGATGTAAAGATCGAGTGCCATCATGCTCTTCCCAGTTGGAAATGGATGATGGATTTTCGTCAACGGCGGGGATCAAGAGAATCGTAGTTCGTCCAATTCCTGGGGCCAATCGGCACAATCCTGGCGGAATTGCGATGCGGCGATGACATATGAAGCAACAAGGCCGCGCATGTTGCCGTGCGCGGCCTTGATGTGAACTGACGCGGCGGGATGCCGCTGGTTCAGCGTGTCATCGATAAACGATGACCGGGATGTCGGTGTGAGTCAGGACCTTCTGGGTTTCGCTGCCGAGCAGCAGGCCGGACAGTCCGCGCCGGCCGTGCGAAGCCATGAAGATCACGTCGCAGCCATGGCGTTCGGCCGCGTCGATGATGCCGAGGTAGGGCACCGCGAAGGTGGTCATGTCGGCGTCGAAGGGCAGGCCATCGGCCACGGCGGCGGTCTCGATCTCCTTCAGGTAGAGCCGCGCCTGATTCTCGATCCGGTCCCGGAAGGCTTGCGGGGCCTCGACGACAATCTCGCTAAACGGCGTGTAGGGGTATTCCTCCAGACAGACATAGGCGGTGACCCGGGCACCAATCGCCTTGGCCAGCTCCAGGCCGCCATTGATGGCCTTTTTGGAGAGTTCCGACCCGTCGGTGGGCAACAGGATGTGCTTGAACATGCCATACCTCCTTTCACGAATTTAAAGATTTCACGATAAGGCGGGGCAGGCCAGACGGCGCCTGTCTGATTGGATTGTAGTCAGTGTGAAGCAGTCGCCATTGCGGAATATCAATGTTTACAGTGGGTGAAACCACCTATGCCACGGCGGCGGACGCCTCGGCGGCGGCGCTGGTCGGCGCCTGCTCGGCGCGGCGCCAGTAGGCCGGATTGCCGTAGGTGTGCTTCAGATGGTCGATGAACAGCCGTACGCGCAGCGGCAGGTGCTTGCGCTGGGGGAACACCGCGTGGATGCCGATGGGCGGCGCCTGGAAGTCGTCGAGCACGGTGACAAGCCGGCCGCTGGCGATTTCCTGGCCCACCTCCCACCAGGACCGCCACGCCAGCCCATGGCCTTCGAGGCACCACGCGTGCAGCACGGCGCCGTCGGTGCATTCCATATTGCCGCCCACCTTGACCGTGACCGCGCGCCCATCCTGCTGGAACACCCAGCCGCGCTGCACGTTGGCACTGGCGCCGAAAGCCAGGCAATTGTGGCGTGACAGGTCCTCCGGCAGCTTCGGCGTGCCGGCGCGGGCCAGATAGCCGGGGGAGGCCACCACCACGCGGCGGTTTTCCGCCAGGCGGATCGAGACGAGGCTGGAATCGGGCAGGTCACCGAGGCGGATGGCGCAGTCAAAGCCTTCGTTGACGAGATCGACCACCCGATCGGAGAGGTCGAGCGTAAGCGTCACGTCCGGGTGCGATTCGATGAACAGCGGCACCACCGGCGCCACATGCTTGCGGCCGAAGCCAGCCGGGGCGGTCACCCGCAGGTGGCCGCTGGCCTTGACGCCGCCGGCCGAGACGCTGGCCTCGGCGTTGTGCAGGTCGTTCAGGATGCGCTGGCAGTCCTCGAGGAAGGCGGAGCCTTCGAACGTCAGCGTGATCTTGCGTGTGGTGCGCACCAGCAGCTTCACGCCGAGCCGTTCTTCCAGCGCATCGATGCGACGCCCGATGATCGCCGGCGCCACGCCTTCGGCGGCGGCGGCAGCCGAGAGGCTGCCACGTGACGCGACCGATACAAAAGTCTCCAATTGCTTGAAATGATCCACGAAAGCTCGCCGGTTAATACACAGTCTTGTGCGGATCGGCCAAGATTAGTTGCCCAAAAGTAAAAGATCAAGTGACCCGGTGCGACTTTGCCGCACTGCAACGACTGACTACAATCGGATGCATTCAACGGTGTACAGGCCCATTCAGTCCCTCCATGAACAAGATCCGCGCGGTGGTGTTCGATGCCTACGGCACGCTGTTCGACGTGTATTCGGTCACGGCGCGCGCGGAGCAGTTGTTTCCCGGCAAGGGAGAGGCCCTGGCGCTGTTGTGGCGCGAACGCCAGATCGATTACACGCGGTTGCGCACCATGGCCGCGCCGGACGGCGCGCTGTACAAGCCGTTCTGGGCGCTGACCGTGGATGCGCTGCGCTACGCCGCGGAGCGCCTCGGGCTGAAGCTGGACGAGGCCACCGAGGCGCAACTGCTCAAGGAGTACGCCTGCCTTTCGGCCTTCCCCGAGAACCTCGGCGCGCTCAAGCGGCTGCGCCGCGCGGGGCTGCCGCTGGGCATCCTGTCGAATGGCAACCCCGAGATGCTCGACATCTCGGTCAAGAGCGCAGGCATGCACGGGTTGTTCGACCACGTGCTGTCGGTCGATGCGGTGCGCCAGTACAAGACCGCGCCGGCCGCCTACGCGCTGGGGCCGCAGGCCTTCGACCTGCCCGCCGGGGACATCGCCTTCGTGTCCTCGAACGGCTGGGACGCGTGCGGCGCCACCTGGTATGGCTACAAGACTTTCTGGATCAACCGTGCCGGCCACCCGGCGGAGCGCCTGGACGTGGCGCCCACCGGCACCGGGCACGACATGAACGACCTGCTGGCCTTCCTCGCCGCCTCCGGCGTCGCGGTCTGACGGACGGGTCCACCCAACAACACACCATCGCACACACAGGAGAAGACTGATGGCTATCACGCTGCCCGCGGGCATGAAGATTACCGGCGACATCCTGCCGGCCTACGAAGACATCCTCACGCCGGAAGCCCTGGCCCTGGTCGACAAGCTGCATCGCGCCTTCGAGCCGCGCCGCCAGGAGCTGCTGGCCGCCCGCGTCGTGCGCGCCAAGCGCCTGGATGCCGGCGAACTCCCGGACTTCCTGCCGGAGACCAAGAGCGTCCGCGAAGGCGAATGGAAGGTGGCACCGGTGCCGCAGGCGCTGGAATGCCGTCGCGTGGAAATCACCGGTCCGGTGGAAGCCAAGATGGTGATCAACGCCTTCAACTCGGGCGCTGACAGCTACATGACGGACTTCGAGGACTCCAACACCCCGAACTGGCACAACCAGATGCAGGGCCAGGTGAACCTGAAGGCCGCCGTGCGCCGCACGCTGACGCTGGACTCCAACGGCAAGCACTACAAGCTCAACGACAAGATCGCCACGCTGCAGGTGCGCCCGCGCGGCTGGCACCTGGAAGAGAAGCACGTCACCATCGACGGCAAGCGCATCTCGGGCG
Organism: Cupriavidus sp. 10L43_2; assembly: GCF_056395265.1. Lineage (NCBI taxonomy): Bacteria > Pseudomonadati > Pseudomonadota > Betaproteobacteria > Burkholderiales > Burkholderiaceae > Cupriavidus > Cupriavidus sp. 10L43_2. The sequence continues at coordinate 157,303 of NZ_JBFTJE010000009.1, read as the reverse complement.
GCATCTTCGACTTCGCACTGTTCCTGTTCCACAACGCCCGCGAGCAGATCGCGCGTGGCGCCGGCCCGTTCTTCTACCTGCCGAAGATGGAAAGCCACCTGGAGGCCCGCCTCTGGAACGACATCTTCGTGATGGCCCAGAACGAGATTGGCCTGCCGCAGGGCACGGTCAAGGCCACGGTGCTGATCGAGACCATCCTGGCCGCGTTCGAGATGGAGGAAATCCTCTATGAACTGCGCGACCACAGCGCTGGCCTGAACGCCGGCCGCTGGGACTACATCTTCTCGTGCATCAAGAAGTTCAAGGTGGACAAGGACTTCTGCCTGGCAGACCGCGCCAAAGTCACGATGACCGCGCCGTTCATGCGCGCCTACGCGCTGCTGCTGCTGAAGACCTGCCACAAGCGCGGTGCGCCCGCGATTGGCGGCATGAGCGCCCTGATCCCGATCAAGAACGATCCGGAAAAGAACGCCATCGCCATGGAAGGCATCATCAGCGACAAGCGCCGTGACGCTACCGATGGCTACGACGGCGGCTGGGTGGCCCACCCGGGTCTGGTCGCGCCGGCGATGAAGGAATTTGTGGAAGTGCTCGGCGACAAGCCGAACCAGTTCGAGAAGCAGCGTCCGGACGTGAACGTGAAGGGCGCCGACCTGCTCGACTTCAAGCCCGAGGCCCCGATCACCGAGCACGGCCTGCGCATGAACATCAACGTGGGCATCCATTACCTGGGCGCCTGGCTGGCCGGCAACGGCTGCGTGCCGATCCACAACCTGATGGAAGATGCCGCCACGGCCGAGATCTCGCGCTCGCAGGTCTGGCAATGGATCCGCTCGCCGAAGGGCAAGCTGGAAGACGGCCGCAAGGTGACCGCCGAGCTGGTGCGCGCGCTGATTCCGGAAGAACTGGCCAAGGTGAAGGCACTCGTGGGTGGCGATACCAGCACTTATGATCGCGCCGCGCAGATCTTCGAGGAAATGTCGACGTCGGAAGACTTCGCCGAATTCCTGACGCTGCCGCTGTACGAGGAAGTCTGAGTTTCTTCAGGCTTGCAATGAAAAACCCCACGGTTCGCGCCGTGGGGTTTTTTGTTTGTGGCTGGCTCGTGGGTCAGGGGCCCGCCACGGCGCCGTAGCCCCGGCCCCGCCATTCGATGAAGCACAGGCCATGGCCGAACGGGTCGGACAGGCGGGCCTGCCGGCCCCAGTCGAAGTCCTGCGGCCAGTCCTCGATCTCGGCGCCGGCGCCCAGCGCGCGCTCGATGGCCGCTTCGAGGTTTTCCACCACGAAGTCCAGGTGCACGGGGGTCCAGTGCCGCGCGTAGTCGCGCCGCGCATCGGCCCGCGCCGTGGCCACCGTGCCGGCCTCCTTGGCCAGCAGGTAGATCGGCGCGCAGGCGCCGTGCATTTCCGCCACGCTGTTGTCGAACAGCCGGCGGCCCAGCCGCAATCCCAGTCCTGCTTCGTAGAAGCCGATGCCGTGTTCGAGGTCATCGACGTCGATATTGATCAGCAACTCCATGCCAGCCTCCTGCTTCATGAGCGTTCTCGGGCGTGGCGGCGGCCAGTGTCGGTTCGTGCTTTCCGCTTCTGTCCGCTCCTGACGGCTCCTGACGCCTTCCTTGCCCGGGCCAGCATTGTGCGCCGGCACTCCTGACAAGAGCTGTCAGGAGTGATGCCAGTCCGGACAGGATCATCGATGCGCTGCATGGCGGCTATGAGATGACTCTGAAAACGAAAGCGCGGACCGCCGCGGCGCGCAAGGAGCCTTCATAATATGGACATTCACGAGATTGGAGAGTCAAGTTGCGTTTTGAACACCTGGTGGAGATCAATGACCCAGGCAATCCCACGCTGGAGCCGCTGACCGCTGAACAGCTGTGGCAGGGCCTGGTGCTGCGGGCCGAGTCGCCCGAGTTGTTCGTCCTGGGGCTGGAGCGCGCCGAGGTATTGGCGCGGGGCGATGGCTGGCTGGACCGCGTGCTGCATTTCGGAAAGACGTCGATACAGGACCGCGTGGTATTCGAGCCACGGCGCGCGGTGCGCTATGAGACTGCGGCCACGGCCGAGCATGCCGGCGGCAGGCTGTCGATGAGCATCGAGACCCCCGCGCCGGGCGCGCTGCTGGTGCGTTTCATCTATGAAACGACCCTGCCCGACACGGATGACAGCGGCGACGACCGCTATGCGGAGATCGTCAAGTCGGCATACCACGAGGCGGACCTCGACACGGTGCGCAAGATCCGGGAGATCGCTCACACCGGGCGGCTCGGGTGACGGGCTCGCAGCCGGCCGGCGGGCCGACACGCGCCGTGCTGCGCGCCCGCTATGGCGAGCGCCTGCGCTGGCTGATCCTGGTCACGCTGATGCTGGGCACGATGTCGTCCATCGTGTCCTCGACCATCGTCAACGTGGCCGTGCCGGACCTGAGCCGGCATTTCCACCTTGGCCAGGAGCGCGCGCAGTGGGTGGCGGCCAGTTTCATGATCGCCATGACGCTGTCGATGCTGCTCACGCCGTGGCTGCTGAACCGATTCGGGCTGCGCCGCACCTTCGTCGGCAGCCTGTTGCTGCTGGGCGCGGGCGGGCTGATTGGCGGGTTTTCGCCCACCTTCGGCGTGATGCTGGCCATGCGCGTGGCCGAGGGCATCGCGGCCGGCATCATGCAGCCGCTGCCCAATATTTTCATCCTGCGCGTGTTCGAAGAACGCGAGCAGGGCAAGGCGCTGAGCCTGTTCGGCTTCGGCGTGGTGCTGGCGCCAGCCATCGGCCCAAGCGTGGGCGGCTTCCTCGTGGAGACCTTCGGCTGGCGCTCGATCTTCTTCGTGGTGGTGCCGCTGACCCTCATCGGCCTGTGGATGGCGCGCCGCTATATGGCCGTGGACTCGGCGATGATCGGCGAGCGGAAGGCACTCGACTGGCGCGGGCTGGCGCTGGCCGGCGTGGCCACGGTGACCCTGCTCAACGGGCTGGTGGAAATGCGCGAGAACGTGCCGGCCGGACTGGCGCTGGCCGGGCTGGGCGTCTTGCTGCTGGCGGGCTTCGTGGTCTGGCAGCTGCGCGCGCCCGAGCCGCTGATGGATATGCGGCTCTACAGCTACCGCCAGTTCTCGGCCGGGGCCGTGGTGGCGTTTATCTATGGCGCCGGGCTGTTCGGTTCCACCTACCTGCTGCCGGTCTACATGCAGATGGCGCTGGCCTATACGCCGTCGCAGGCGGGCATCGTGCTGATGCCGGCCGGCATTGTGCTGGCGGTGACGATTGCGGTGGCGGGGCGGCTGACCAACTACATCTTGCCGCACCGGCAGGTGTCGTTCGGGCTGGCGCTGCTGGCGGCGTCGTTCCTGCTGATGGCCACCGGGTCGATGGCCACGCCTTACCTGCTGCTGGTGCTCTATGCGGTGATTGGGCGGATCGGGCTCGGCTCCATCCTGCCGTCGCTGACGCTCGGGTCGATGCGCGGGGTGGATTTCTCGCTGATCGCCCAAGGCTCGAGCTGCATCAATTTCCTGCGGCAGCTTGGCGGGGCGATCGGGGTGAGTCTGGCGGGGGTGGGGCTGCAGTGGCGGCTGGCGGAGCACGGCGCGGTGCTCGGGCCGGGTGGCGATCCGGTCGCCCGGATCGCGGCATTCGATGAGACCTTCCTGGCCGTGGGCGTGGTGATCGCCACGGCGATCCTGGCCGCGTGGCGTATCCGGCCGAAGCCGATGCCGGTCGGGGCAGGGGCCTAGCGGGGGCTTAGCTGGCGGTGCCTGCCAGCAGTTCGCCGACCAGTTCGACGTATTTCTGCTTGGCGTCGTCCTGGCTGGTGCCCTTGAGGGCTTCCCAGGCTTCGAACTTGTAGCGGCCGACGAAGTCGGTCATGCCGGGCTTGTCGCCGTGGGCGTCGCCCTCGGCACCCTGCTTGTAAAGCGCGTAGAGGCGCAGCAGCGTCATATTGTTGGGACGCTCGCTCAGGGTCTTGACGTCGATTAGGGCCTGGTCGAAGCGGGCCTGCAGGTCGCTCATGGTGTCTCCGGGTAATGAGTGGGCGTAGAAGTGCGATGATAGCCGCCGCGCCGCGCCGTTTGCGGCGGAAAAACCGAAGAAGCCTTCGGTCCGCGCGCGGCGGCACGGTCTGTCGCGCACGGTGCCGGCGTGCCTGCCAATACAGCTTTGGCCGCGCTCCGGATACAATCGCGCCATGTCCTGGATTCTTGCTGTCGAGACCTCCACCGAGTGGTGCTCCGTCGCACTGGGGCGCGCCGCCACTGACGGCGCCCTCGAGTGTTTCTCCCGCCATGAGCATACGGGCGCGCGGTCGTCTGCGCGCGTGCTGCCGGCCGTGGCCGACGTGCTGGCCGAGGCCGGCATCACGCTGGCCGACTGTGCCGCCATCGCGTTTGGCGCCGGCCCCGGCTCGTTCACTGGCCTGCGTACCGCCTGCGGCGTGGCCCAAGGGCTCGCCTTCGGCGCTGATCTGCCGGTAATTCCCATCAATGTATTGACGATGTGCGCGGAAAGCGTCCGATCCGGCACTTCATCGTTGCCGGCGGACACGCGCGTGCTGGTTGCGCTCGACGCCCGCATGGACGAGACCTATGCCGCCACGTTCCGCTGGGACGCCGCCGCAATGGAGTGGTCGATGGAGGGCCCGGTGCAGGTGGGACCGCCCGAAGCCGTGGCGCAGCCCGATGGCGCGTTCTGGCTCGCCGGCAATGGTTCGACCGTGTTTGGCGAACGGCTCCAGGTGGCCGCGCAGGCCGGCCGCGTAATGCCCGAAGCCATGCCGGACGCCCGCGCCGCGGTGGCCATCGGCCTGCGGGCGCTGGCGCGCGGCGAGACCATCGACGCTGCCGACGCCATGCCGATCTATGTGCGCAACAAGGTTGCCCACACCATCGTGGAGCGCGAGGCGATTGCCGCCGAGAAAGCTGATAAAGCCGCCAAGGCCGCGAAGGCCGCCGCAGGGGAGGCCGCGTGAGCGCCGCGCTGCTGCCCGAGTCGCCCCAATGGCCGGCCGTGCCGGTCATGCCCGAGCTGGGCGATGGCTGGACGCTCGGCCGCATGAGCGCGCTGGACCTGCACGCCGTGGCCGATATCGAGCAGCGCGCCTACAGCCATCCCTGGACGCGCGGCAATTTTGAGAATTCCCTGAAATCGGGCCATATCGGCCTGACGCTCCGTGATCCAGCCAATACGCTGGTCGGCTATGCCGTGTTGATGCCGGTGGTCGACGAAATGCACCTGCTCAATATCACCGTGGACCCGCGCCGGCAGCGGCAGGGCCATGGCCGGCTGCTGCTGGCTGTGGCGCTGGCCACCGCCCATGCCCACAACCTCGGCACCATGCTGCTGGAAGTGCGCCCGTCCAATGTGGGCGCGCTGACGCTGTACGAGGAAGCCGGGTTTGCCGAGATCGGCCGCCGCAAGGGCTACTATCCGGCCACGGCCAATGGGCGCGAAGACGCGCTCGTGCTGCGCCGGGCCTGGCACGAAGGCAAGGAGTCCGCATGAATCGCCGCGCGCAGTTCCTCGAAGTGCTCGGCATCCCGTCGGAATGGGTACCGCGCCGGTTGGCTGGGGCGCCTGTAGAGGCCGAAGCCGACGTCGAGGTCGAAATCGAGGTCGCCACGGTAGCCGTGGCCGAAATCGAACCCGAAGTCGACGTGGTGATGACCACCCCGGCCGCCACCCCGCGCCCCGTGGTGATCGAAGCCCTGTCGCCGCCGCCGCAACCCGCCGTGCAGGATGAGGCCGCTCTGGCCCGGGACGCTGCCATCGCCGCCATGGACTGGGCGGCGCTGGAAGCCGCCGTGGCCGAGTGCACCGCCTGCGGCCTGAGTGACACCCGCACCAATACGGTCCTCGGCGTGGGCGACCGCCGCGCCGAATGGATGCTAGTGGGCGAGGCCCCGGGCGAGAATGAAGACCTCCAGGGCGAGCCGTTCGTCGGCCAGGCCGGCAAGCTGCTCGACAACATGCTCGGCGCGCTGGGCCTTGCGCGCGACCGCAATGTCTTTATCGCCAATGTGCTGAAGTGCCGCCCGCCCGGCAATCGCAATCCGGAGCCGGAGGAGGTGGCGCACTGCGAGCCGTTCCTGCGCCGCCAGATCGCGCTGATCCGGCCGAAGGTGATCGTGGTGCTGGGGCGTTTCGCGGCGCAGTCGCTGCTGCGCTCGACGACGCCCATCGGCAAGCTGCGCGGCACCGTGCACCAGTACGAGGGGATTCCCGTGGTGGTGACCTATCATCCGGCCTACCTGCTGCGCACGCTGACCGACAAGGCGCGCGCATGGGAAGACCTGTGTCTGGCCCGCGAAGTACACGACCGTGCGGGAGCTGAAGCCTGATCCCGCGCAGGCCATCCGCCCGGGCGGGCCGGTAGCAGCCGGCGCCGACGGGCCGGCGCCCCTGTGGCGCACCGCCGCGTCCCAGCGCGTGCGCGATCTCGCGTGGTGCTCGCTCTCGCCGCCGCTGCTCTCGCACCTGCCGGCTGGCTACGGCGCCGGCGCCGCGTTGGCCTACTGGCCGCCCGGCGCGCAGGCCGCGTGGCAGCGCTGGCTTGAGCGCGCCGACCCCGCCACACTTCCCGAAACCATCGCCGAACTGAGCGGCCACCCGGACCCCACGGGTAGCCGCAGCCTGCGCCTGGGCCGCCATGCCGAGCGGCTGCTCCACTTCGCGTTGCATCGGGCCGATGGGATCGAACTCGTCGCCGCCAATGTGCCGATCCGGCGCGCCAACGGCCATGGCATCCAGACGCTGGGCGAACTGGACGTGATCTGGCGCGATCCCGCCAGCGCGCAGACCGTGCACTGGGAGATGGCGGCCAAGTTCTACCTGATGGTGGATGGACAGCCGGGCACGCCACCCGACCGCCGCAACTTCGTCGGCCCCAATCTCGTCGATCGGTTAGGGGACAAGCTCGACCATATCGTCGGCCGTCAGCTGCCGCTGGGCCGCGCGGCCGAAGCGCAGGCGGTGCTCACCCATCCCATCGACCGCAGCGAGGTCTACCTGCTGGGCTGGCTGTTCTATCGCGATGGCCGCCTGCCGGCCGGGCTCGATACGCTGGGCATCGCGCCCGATCACCTGCACGGCTGGTGGTCCACGCTGGAGGACTGGGCCGCGCGGGCGCAGGCCCACCCGGCGGCGGCCACCACGCGCTGGTGCCGGCTGCCGCGCGCGGACTGGCTCTCGGGCGCGCGGGTGCCCGAGTCGCAGACGGAGTCCGCCGCCGCGTTGCACACCGCGCTGGCGCAACGCTTTGCCGATCCGCACCAGGCGCATAGCTGGCGGCGTGAAGCCCCGGTGATGGTCTGCGAACTGGCGCCCGCCGGGCCCGAGCAGCCCGGCATCTGGCAGGAACGCTCGCGCGGCTTCGTGGTGCCGCCGGGGTGGCAGGCGCGCGCCGCCGAGCGGGYCACTGCCGACAAATCCCCTCCCGCACCCGCCTCTCGCTAATCCATTCCGGCCTCCGCACCGCACCGCGATACTTCCCCTCACGCTGCATCGAAACGTCCGATCCGGACGTCGCGACGAAGGGGGATGGCAGATGTCGGACATCGAGAAGGTCAAGACGCTCCACTGGCTCACGGACCCCGAGTGGTTCCGCAACGCTGGACTCGACAAGGGTCTGGGCCACGACCGCCAGCATCTCGGCGTGGTCCTGGCGGCGGGCGGCGAGCTGACGATCAGCCAGATCGACATGGATTTCATGGGCGAGCTGACACTGCGCCTGCTCAACAGCGACGGCCGCACCGAGCGCGTGTTCAGTTTCGGCGAAATGCCACTTACGATCACGGCGCACACCGCCTCGGTGCCGTTTATCGAGACCCCGTACCTCGGCGGCGGCACGCCGCCCACCGTCTGGTACACCTGCTCGCCAACCAGCAAGACGCTCCCCGTGTTCGAAGCTGGCGGTGCGGAATCCCCATTTTTTGCGACGTGGGACCAGCAGGCGGCCGAGTTCGCGCTGATCGAGTCGCGCTACGTCCGGATGCTGGTGCCCGAGGCCGACAAGCCCACGCTCAGGACCTTGCCGGGCGGCCTCGCCGCACTGACGGCGTACTACGACAACGTGGTTTCCACCTTCAACGCGCTGTGTGGCATAGCGTTCGATCCCGAACGGGCGACGGACCTCAACATCCGCAACCAGTTCTTCATCAAGGCCGATGCGGAGGGCAGCGGCGGCGCCTACTACGGCCCCGCGTGGGCCGCATCGACCTCGGCGTCCATGACGGCGGACTGGTTCGCCGGCCTGCGCACCAATTGGACCCCGCTGGAAACGCTGGGCCACGCCTACCTCGGCACCTTCATGGCGGCCGGTTCGGTCAGCTTTCTCGAGGTCTGGAACAAGCTCTATGCCGCCACCTGGCAGGACATCACGCTGGGCGCTGCGGTGCACACCGATGGCTGGCTCTATCAGGGCGAGGCGGCTCTGTTCAGCGGTGTCATTGACCGGATCACGAGCGGTACGCCGCTGCAGGATTGGAGTGTGCGCGAGAAGCTCTATTTCCTGATGCTGCTCAAGTACAAGGCCGGCAACACGGCGTTTGCCAGCTTCAACCGGCAGTACCGGACCTATGCCAACGCGCTGCCGTTGCCGCCGATCGCGCCGCCCGTGATCGACATGATGGCCGAGGTCTATGCCGCCGAGGCCGGGGTGGATGTGGCGCCATTCATCGGCATGGTGGGCGCCAGGATGGCGTCGGTGCGGACGGTGCTCAATATGTTCAGCGACGCGCGCGCGGTGTACCCGCTCTATGCGCTGGTCAGCGCGGCCAGCCTGGTCCCGGCGCAGGAGGCGCTCCATGCGGCGTCGCCGCTGCAACTGGTGGACCCGGCGGAGATGCGCCGTACTGGCCTGCGCGGCAGCGTGACGCTGCAGTTTGCCATCGACCAGTTCGTGCAGATCTACGACGAACCGCTGTTCGTGATGGAAGGGCCAAGGGAGGTGTCCTCGGCACGCATCGCCGCCACCGGGGTGACGTTCGCCGATTTGCCGGTTGGCGTGTACACGTTGCGCCCACCCACCGGCAAGAATCGTAAATATGCGATTGACTCGGCCTACCTGATTGTGAGGGAGGGCACCAGCACGCAGGCGCTGGCCTATGTCTTCAAGCAGGCGTCCGCCATCGTCACGCAGACCTTCATGCTGTTGGGGGCGGATAACGGCCTGTACGGCACGATCCGCGTGGACGCGCCCACGCGCCAGATCATCGTGGACCTGTTGAGCAACCCCAATACCGCGTTCATGGATACGGTCTACATCGGCGTCACGATCCGGACGGCCGATGGCGATCCGGTCTATCAGCGGGACTTTCACGGCAACCACCCAGCCCCGGAGCATGCGGACATTCCGTTCGAGATCGGCTATCGGATCGAGGTGCGCCATGAGGAGCCATCGCGGCTGCGGGTGCTGCCGGCCGCCCTGGGACTGATTCGGCCGCAGGCGACCAACGACTTCGTGATCACGGCGCACGGGCTCGAGAACCTGCAGGCGATGAACAGTCCGGTGGCGGACCTGTCGTTGCGCATTGCGGAAGCGGCGGCACTGGTGCGGGAGCGCCTGCCGATTACCACGGCACCGTATGCCACGGTCAAGGATGACATCTACCTGGCCGTGATGGCGCTGCCGGAGCCGGCGCGCGCCCAGGCGGTGGTCGACTACGCCGACGTGATGTCCCTGCAGAACACCGCGCCGGGCACCAATATCGGCAACAACTTCTTCGTCTCGCTGAAGGGCATCAGCGACTGGACGTTCTTCACCATGACGATCGATCTGGTCGCGCTCCAGGTGCGCTTCCAGATCTTCGGCGGCAAGAAGCCGCACGACTATTTTTCGAATACTTACGCCTATGTCAGCTTTCGCAACGCAGACGGCCGGGAGTTGTTCTCCTATGACTGCATCGGCAATCAGTACGCGACCGCCATGGTCCGCACGTTCCCGCTGTCCCGCTACGGTGGCGAGCAGTTCTACTCGTTCAAGGAGGAACTGGGTCAGCGCTACACCATCGAGAACAGGATGCAGGGCGTCACGTGGAATGGGTTGGTCAATACGATGCTGGACCTGCCCGGCAACGGCGTGGTGATGACCGCCACGGCATCGCAAATTTCCGAAATGCCCGCCGTGCGAGGCAACATCTTCATATGGAATTTGCTGGGCAGCACGGGTCAGCTCGTGGCCGAGTTGGAACTGGACCTGGTGATCAACGTGCTGAACATGACACTGCACGTTACCGTGCCGGACCCCGGCGTGTCGGCGGTCTACATCAGCATTGGGGTGGAAAACCGCTACGGCGATCCGGTCTATGACATCGCCCTGCCGGGGAATGCCGCGGTGGTGGGCGCTGCCCTGAGCTTCCCGCTGCAGAAGGGCTATACGGTCACGGTGTTCCACCAGGACCCCACGCGCTCCCAACTGATCAACGCAGAGACGTCGGCGCGGACCACCGTGGCGGCCACGGCGCGCTACCAGACCATGCCGCGTGGCTTGCGGGCGGTGGCGTGACGCGCAGCCGGGTCCGATTGCATCCTTCACGAGGTATCCAAGATGGCGGAAATCCTACAAACGAAGTCTGTGTACACGCTTCAGGATCCGGAATGGATTCGCAAGGGGGGGCTGCCGAAAGGGCTCGATCACGACAAGCAGGCGCTCGGCATCATCCTGGCGCCCGGCGCCACGCTCCGGCTCCGGCAAATATCGCCCGGCTTCACGTCGCCGGTGTGGGTGGTATGTGCCAGCGACGGCACGGTTCCGGCACAGTGGACGACGCTGGGCAGCGCGTGGGTCAATGTCACCATGAACGCGGTGCGCGTCCCGTTTGTCGTGACGCCCTATGTGGCGGGCACCCCTCTGATCGAGTTTGCCTTCCCCTCGACGAGCAAAATGCTACCGATCTATCGGGCGGGCAATGCCGAGGCGCCATTCTTTGCCACCTGGGACGCGCAGGATGCCGAGTTCGGCCTGATCGAGGGCGACTATATGTGCATGCTGGTGCCCGCCCGGGACAAGGCCGTGCTGCGGGCCTATCCTGGCGGTCTCAATGCGCTGGGCGCGTATTACCAGGACATGTTGACCTCCTTCAATGCCCTGATGGGGGTGTCATTCCAACCCCAGCGGCCCACGGATCTCAACGTCAGGAACCACTATTACCTGGCGGCCGATGACGCCGCGTTGGACGCCGAACCCGCCTACTACGGCCGGCGAGCGGCGGCCACGACGTCGGCATCGGTCGCGCCCGTCTGGCTCGACAACCTGCCGACCAGCTGGAATGCGCCGAATGCCATCGCTGGCGGCTACCAGCGCCACTTCTCCGACAAAGGTATCGCCGATCCGGATTCCGTGTGGGGCAATGTGTTTGCGGCGATCTGGCAGGACTTCGCAATGGGCGCCGATGTCTATACGGAGGGCTGGCTCTACCAGGGCGCGCCGGCGTTCTTCGCGAGTGTGATGGCGCTGCTCCGCAGTGGCACGCCATATGAATCCTGGGACCTCCGCGCCCAGGTCTATCTGGTGATGCTGCTGAAGTACAAGGCTGGCGATGCCTCGATCAGCCACCTGAACCAGGTGGACCGGATCCTGATGAACACGTCGCCCTCGCCAGCGCCCCGGCCGGCGGGGTTCGACGAAATGGCTACCGCCTGCGTCGAACGGTGCGATGTGGACATTGCGCCGTTTGTCGCCCTGGCCGGCGCGCCGCTGTCGCCGCTGCGTGCCATGCTCAATGTGTTCAGCCACGCCCGCGCCGTCTATCCGCTGTGCGAACTGGTGACGTCGGAGACGTTGCCGACAGTGAAGAGCGCGCTGCATCTCGATTCGCCACTGCGGCTGGTCGATACGGTGGAGTTGCAGGGGACCGGCGTCACTGGCAGCCTCTCCCTGCGGTTCCTGATCGACGATTTCAAGCAGATCTACGGGGAGCCACTGGTGCTGATGGAAGGCGCACGGGAGGTGTTATCCACTCCGGTCCGCGCGCCGGAGATGATCCTGGACAGCCTGCCGATTGGCGCTTATACGATCCGCCCGCCGACGGGCAAGAGCCGCAAATACCTGGTGGATGCCGATTACCTGATCGTCAAGGAACGGGAAGCCAGCCAGTCGCTGACGTATACCTTCAAGCAGGCGTCGGGCACGATCACCCAGACGCTGGTGCTGCTCAATGCCTACAACGAAGCGAGCGGCACGATTCGCGTCGACTTCACCACCATGCAGGTGCGCATCGATGTCACGGCCCAGCCGCTCCATGCGCCCGACACAGGGGTATACGCCGCCATCGGGGTGAAGAACGGCGCGGGAGCCAGCGTGTATGCGCGCGAGATCAGCGCTCAAGAGGCGGAACCGGTTCAAGACGCCGTGCCTTTCCAGGTCGGCTATCGGCTCGAGGTGTACGTGATGTATGCCAGCGTGCTGTCCATCGAGCCTCCCACGCCGGGCCTGCTCCCCTCACAACAGAATCACGTCCTGACGATCACGGCGTTCGGCCTGCAGAACGCGGCGGCCAGCAACGATCCCGAAGCGGATCTGCTGGCGCGCATCGCCGCCGGCGCGACGATCGTGCGCGACCACCTGCCGATCGCCCATGCGCCTTACGCCCAGTTGAAGGACGACCTCTACCTGGCGGTCATGGCGCTGCCGCCGGCGGCCCGCACCGCGGCGCGGCGCGAGTACATGGACGTAATGTCCACCTTCAACTTCGAACCGGATGCCTACGTTGGCAACCTCTTCACCCTCAAGATGAAGGGCATCAGCGACTTCCAGTTCTGTACCGTGACGATCGACCTGGCGGCGCGGGAGATCCGCTTTCAGATCGTTGGCGGGAAGCCGCACTATTACTTTTCGGATACCTACGGCTATGTCAGTTTCTCCGACGTCACCGGCAATGAATTGTTCTCATATGACTGTATCGGCACATTGAATTCGACCGCCATGAACGTGATCTTCCCGTTGTCCCCCTATGGCGGCGAGCGGTATTACTCGTTCAAGGAGGAGGCGAGCATTGCCCGCTATCCGATCGAAAACGTGATGCAGGGGCAGGTCAAGGCCGGGGTAAAGAACATGGTGGCCGAGGTGCTTGTCGATGGCCTCATCACCTATGCGTCGGCATCCGAGATCGCGGTGGTGCCGACCGTGCGCGGGAACATGTTCCTGTGGTCACTGTTCGACGGTGCCGGCAATCCGGTGGCGACGCTGAACCTCAGCCTGGTCTTCAATACGCTGACGGTTTCCGTTTCCGCCGGGACGCACGAAGGGGGATTGCGCGTCAGCGTGCATGTGGAGGATAAGTATCAGCAGGTGGTCTACGACCTGGATGTCCATGGCGGGGCGCCGGTGGCCCCCGAAACTTCCACCTTCTCATTGCAGAAGGGCTATACGGTCACGGTGTTCCACAGCGATCCGACCCGTTCCCAACTGGTCAACACGGAAACCAATGCACGGACCGTGGTCGGCGAGACCGCGCGCTACCAGACCATGGCGCGCGGCCTGAAGGCGCTGCCAGCATGAAAAACGCCCCGCCGGCGCAGGCCGGGCGGGGCGTTTCCTGTTTCGCTGCCCGCGCGCGGGTCAGTGGTGCTTGTCCTCGCCGATCATCGCCAGCGAGTTGTGCATCTTGATGTTGTGCTTGTGCAGGCGCATGACCAGCAGCATGGTGGCCGAGATGAACAGGCCCAGCGCCACGATCACGAAGCCGATCGGCACATTCAGCTTGATGAGCAGCGCGTAGAGGCACAGCATCAGCAGAACTGAAACATTTTCGTTGAAGTTCTGGACGGCGATCGAGTGCCCGGCGGACAGCAGCACGTGCCCGCGATGCTGGAGCAGGGCGTTCATCGGCACCACGAAGTAGCCCGACATGGCTCCGACGATCATCAGGAACACATAGGCGATGGCCATGTAGAGCGGCATGGGATAACCCAGCACGTTCAGCATCACGGCTGGCATGGCGTCCTTGGTGTAGAAGGCCATGATCATGACGGTGATCCCCATCGCCACGCCGAACGGCAGCACCGACAGCGAGCGGCGCAGCGGGATCCGGGCGGCGGCCATGATCGCGCCGACCGCCACGCCCACCGCCACCACGGCCTGGAGCAGGGCGCCCTGGGACAGGTTCAGCCCCAGCGACTTCTCCGCCCACTTGAGCACGATGAACTGCAAGGTGGCGCCTACGCCCCAGAACAGCGTGGTCACGGCCAGCGAGATCTGGCCCAGCTTGTCGCGCCACAGCGCGATGAAGCAGTCGCCGAACTCGGCAATCAGCTTCACCGGGTTCTTTTCCTGTTGCGGGTAGCGCGCGCCGGTTTCCGGGATGAAAACGTTGAACACCGACGCCACGACGTAGAAGAACATGATCACCACCATGGCCGCCTCGGCCGGGGTGTTGATGCCGGTGTCCACGTAGGGGATGTCGAAGCGGAGCAGGATGTCCGAGATATGGACCGAGATCAGCGCGCCGCCCACCACGGTGCCGAGGATGATCGAACTCACCGTGAGCCCCTCGATCCAGCCGTTGGCCATCACCAGCTTCTCGGGCGGCAGCAGCTCGGTCAGGATGCCGTACTTGGCCGGCGAGTACGCGGCGGCGCCGAAGCCCACCACGCCGTACGCCAGCAGCGGGTGCAGCCCGAACATCATGATCGCGCAGCCGACGATCTTGATGGCGTTGGTGATCAGCATGACCTTGCCCTTGGGCATGGAGTCCGCGAAGGCCCCCACGAAGGCCGCCAGCACCACATAGGACAGCACGAAGAACAGCTTCAGCAGCGGGGTCATCCACTGCGGGGAATGCAATTCGGTGAGAAGGGCGATGGCGGCGATGAGCAGCGCATTGTCGGCCAGCGACGAAAAGAACTGCGCGGCCATGATCGTGTAGAAACCCTTCTTCATACCTTCGACTTTGTCTCCATCGCGGACGCCCGGCACGGCGGGCAGGGGCACGCCGACCGGCAACATCGCGGCTTGTAGGGAACCTGGCGCGACGGCCTTGTCAAAGTGGGGCGGTTGCGCAACTTTCGCGCGCCTTTCGGCTTGCCTGACCGTCATTGACATATTGCTTCTCTTTTAAAACATGGCCGGAGCGTCCGGCTTTATATCACGAAACCACGACATTTCAGCACTCCGGCGGACCCGCGTTTTGACAGGAACCCGCCTTCCGGATTCCCTGAGGTGGGCGCCGGTTGTGTTCAAATATCGCCTGCGCGATGTTGCCCCGCATGTGCCGGCCGCTCCGTATTCCAGCGCACTTTCGCGTCATGCGCGTGGCGGTGCCGGCACAGTGTATGCAACATCAACGCCCGATTGCAGCGGGTTGCCGTCCGGGTCTTCCCTGATCCGGTGCATGCCGGGACGCAACCTGCACCCTTAGCCAGACCATGCCAAGACCCATACACGCAGTCATCCACCAGCCCGCGCTGGCCAACAACCTGGACGTGGTGCGCCGCTACGCGCCCCAATCCCACATCTGGGCGGTGGTCAAGGCCAACGCCTACGGCCACGGTATCCGGCGCGCCTTCGCGGGCATGCGCGGCACCGACGGCTTCGGGCTCCTCGACCTCAACGAGGCCGTGCTGCTCCGCGAACTCGGGTGGCAGGGGCCGATCCTCTTGCTAGAGGGATTCTTCCAACCGCAGGATGTTCCCCTGTTGGAACAATATCGCCTCACGACAGCCATTCATTGCGAGGAACAACTGCGCATGCTCGAGGTGGCCCGGCCCCGGGGGCCGCTGGCGATCCAGCTCAAGCTCAACACCGGCATGAACCGGCTCGGCTTCCGGCCGGAGGCCTATCGGACCGCCTGGGAACGTGCGCGCGGACTCTCCTGTGTGGGCAGTATCGTGCACATGACGCATTTCTCGGATGCCGACAGCGCGCGGGGCATCGCGCACCAGATCGAGGCCTTCGACACCACCACGGCCAATTTGCCGGGCGAAGCCAGCCTGTCCAACTCGGCCGCCGTGCTCTGGCACCCGCAGGCGCACCGCGCCTGGGTGCGGCCGGGGGTGATCCTGTACGGCGCGTCGCCCACGGGCGTGGCGGCGGATATCGCTGATACCGGCCTGCAGCCGGCCATGTCGCTGCACAGCGAACTGATCGCCGTCCAGGACCTGCAGCCGGGCGATACGGTCGGCTATGGCTCGATGTTCACGGCCGACCGCGCGATGCGCATCGGCATCGTGGCCTGCGGCTATGCCGATGGCTACCCGCGCCACGCGGCCGGCTGGGGCGACCGCCCCGCGCCGGTGCTGGTCGATGGCACGCGCACCACGCTGGTCGGCCGGGTCTCGATGGACATGGTCTGCGTGGATCTCACGCCCTGCCCGAAGGCCCGTGTCGGCACATCGGTCACGCTCTGGGGCCAGGGCCTGCCGATCGACGAGGTGGCGGCGGCCAGCGGCACCGTCGGCTATGAGCTGATGTGCGCGCTGGCGATGCGCGTACCCTGCACGGTGGCCACGCTGACTACGGCCGACGCCCCGGCCTGACCCGCGCCTGACCGCCGCTGACCCTCTCCCAGAACAAGGACGCCGTTTGGCCAAGACCAAGACTGTCTATTCCTGCACCGAGTGCGGCGGCACCACGCCGCGCTGGGCCGGCCAGTGCCCGCAGTGCAACGCCTGGAACACGCTCGTGGAATCCGTGGCGGATTCCGGGTCCAGCGCCGCCCGGCGCTTCCAGCCGCTGGCCAACTCGGCCGTGGTGCGCAAGCTGTCCGAGATCGACGCGGCTGACGTGCCGCGCTTCTCCACCGGCATCGATGAGTTCGACCGCGTGCTCGGCGGCGGGCTGGTCTCGGGCGGCGTGGTGCTGATTGGCGGGGACCCCGGTATCGGCAAATCCACGCTGCTGCTCCAGACGCTGGCCAACCTGGCCGGCCAGCGGCGCGTGCTCTATGTGAGCGGCGAGGAATCCGGCGCCCAGATCGCCCTGCGTGCCCAACGGCTGGGCGTGGATGCTCCCGCACTGGGCCTGCTGCCCGAGATCCAGCTCGAGAAAATCCAGGCCACGCTGGAGGCCGAGCAGCCCGAAGTGGCCGTGATCGACTCGATCCAGACCCTGTATTCGGAGGCGCTGACCTCGGCGCCCGGCTCGGTGGCGCAGGTGCGCGAGTGCGCGGCGCAACTGACGCGCATCGCAAAAAGCACCGGCATCACCATCATCCTGGTCGGCCATGTGACCAAGGAGGGCAGCCTGGCCGGGCCGCGTGTGCTGGAGCACATCGTCGATACGGTGCTGTACTTCGAAGGGGACACCCATTCGTCGCACCGGCTGATCCGCGCCTTCAAGAACCGCTTCGGTGCGGTCAACGAACTGGGTGTTTTTGCGATGACCGAGCGCGGCCTGCGCGGCATCAGCAATCCTTCGGCCCTGTTCCTCTCGCAGCACGAGGAATCGGTGGCGGGCTCGTGCGTGCTGGTCACGCAGGAGGGCACCCGGCCGCTGCTGGTAGAGGTGCAGGCGCTGGTCGATACCGCCAACGTGCCCAATCCGCGCCGGCTGGCGGTGGGGCTGGAGCAGAACCGGCTGGCGATGCTGCTGGCCGTGCTGCACCGGCACGCGGGCATTGCCTGCTTCGATCAGGACGTGTTCCTGAACGCCGTGGGCGGAGTCAAGATCACCGAGCCGGCCGCCGATCTGGCGGTGCTGCTGTCGATCCATTCGTCGATGCGCAACAAGCCGCTGCCGCGCGGGCTGGTCGTGTTCGGCGAAGTGGGGCTGGCTGGCGAGATCCGCCCGAGCCCGCGCGGGCAGGAGCGGCTCAAGGAAGCCGCCAAGCTCGGCTTCACGATGGCGGTGATCCCGAAGGCCAACGCGCCGAAGCAGAAGATCGAGGGTATCGAGGTGATTCCCGTGGATCGCCTCGAACAAGCCATCGACCGCGTGCGGCACCTGGACTGACGGGCCAAGGCCGGGGGGAACGAGCATGGCAGACGCAGCAGACACCCTCGATGGCAGCGCCAGCCTGGCCAAGGCCAAGCGCTCCCAGGCCGCCTATCAGGCGCTGCGCGACGACATCTTCGCCTTCCGCCTCCTGCCCGGCGATCGGTTCACCGAGAACGATGTGGCGGAGCGGCTGGGCATCTCCCGCACGCCCGTGCGCGAGGCGCTGCACCGCCTGCAGGGCGATGGGCTGGTGCGCGGCTACTACCGCAACGGCTGGGAAGTGGTGCCGCTGGATCTGGCCCGCTTCGAAGCGCTCTACGAGTTGCGCACCCTGCTGGAGACCCACGCGGTAACGCGGCTGTGCCGGCCCGAGGCCCCGCATCAGGCGGCCCTCGCGGCGCTGGTGCGGCAGCTTGGCGCGATCTGGCGCGTGCCCGTCGCCCGGCGGCTGGCCGATGGCAACGCCGTGGCGCAACTGGACGAGGCCTTCCACCTTGCCATCGTCGATGCGGCCGGCAATCCCGAGTCAGCGGCGGTCCACCAGCAGGTGACGGACCGCATCCGCATCATCCGCCGGCTCGACTTCGCCTTCGGCACGCGGATTTCGCTGACGTACGACGAACATTCGGCCATTCTCGACGCCCTGGAAGCCGCCGATGGCGCCCGCGCCGTGGCGCTGCTCTCCACCCATATCGAAGATGGCCGTGCCGAGGTCAGCCGGCTGACCACCGAGCGGCTCGAGCAAGCCCGCACCAGCCTTGTGCGCCCGGCGCCGGCCCAGACCCCGAACGCACCCGTCCGGCGCAGGCGCTTCGGCTGACTCCCGCCTTTCCCATTCCACTTTCCACGTGAGCATCCACCCGCCAGCCCCGTGCTGACGCGGGCTTGAGATGTTTCTTATTAGGCGAGCGTGCCCGGGCGCACGTGGTGGCACGCCTATTGCGATCCTTCTGCACAGGAAATTTATGTATACATAAATCGCAGGAGTCGCGGAGCGTGGCATTTCATCTCAATCCGATCCGGGGTAGCCGGGGCATGGCCGTGGCGCCGCACGCGCTGGCGTCGCAGAGTGCGCTGGCCGTGCTGCGCGAGGGCGGCAACGCCGTCGAGGCGATGGTCGCCGCCGCCGCCACCATCGCCGTGGTCTATCCCCATATGAATAGCATCGGCGGCGACAGCTTCTGGCTGATCTCCCGCCCCGGCGAGGCGCCGCGCGCCCTGGACGCCTGCGGCGCAGCGGCCGGCGATGCCACCATCGCGCGCTATCGGGAGGCCGGCTTCCAGGCCATTCCCACGCGCGGCGGCATGGCGGCGAACACCGTCGCCGGCACGGTGTCCGGCTGGCAGGCGGCGCTGGCGTGGTCGCACGACGCGCTGGGCGGGCGCCTGCCGCTCTCGCGGCTGCTGGCCGATGCCATCGACTATGCCCGCGTGGGCGTGCCGGTCACGCAGAGCCAGTCGGCCTGCGTGGCCGCCAAGGCCGCAGAACTGGCCGATGTGCCGGGCTTCGCTGAGACATTTCTGATCGACGGACGCGCTCCGGCGGCGGGCACGCGCTTCCGCCATCCGCGTCTGGGCGCCACGCTGGAGCAACTGGCGCAGGCCGGGCTCGATGACTTCTATCAGGGCGATCTGGCACAGATGCTGGCCCGGGAACTCGGCAACGCGGGCAGTCCGCTGACGCTGGCCGACCTGCGCGCGCACCGCGCCACTTGGAAAGCGCCCCTGGCGCTGGCCCATTCACGCGGCACGGTCTACAACATGCCGCCGCCCACGCAGGGGCTGGTGTCGCTGCTGATCCTCGGTCAGCTGGACCGCCTGCTGGCGCCCGGCATGGACCCGCTCGGCCCGGACTTCGTCCATGCCTGCGTGGAGGCCACCAAGCAGGCGTTCCACGTGCGCGACCGGCATATCACCGATCCCGCCTATATGGAGATCGATCCACAGGACCTGCTGGCGCCGCCGTGGCTCGATGCCGCCGCCGCACGCATCCGCCCGGACGCGGTGCTGCCGTGGGGGCAGGGCATGGGGCCGGCGGACACGGTCTGGATGGGCGTGATCGATGGTAGCGGCGTGGCGGTGAGCTTTATCCAGAGCATTTATCACGAGTTCGGCAGCGGCATCGTGCTACCGGGCACCGGCGTGAACTGGCAGAACCGGGGCTGCAGCTTTTCGCTCGACCCGACTGCGCGCAACCCGCTGATGCCGGGGCGCAAGCCATTCCACACGCTGAATCCGGCCATGGCGCGCCTGAACGACGGCCGCACGCTGGTCTACGGGAACATGGGCGGCGACGGCCAGCCGCAGTCGCAGAGCGCGGTGTTCTCGCGGATCGTCCATTTCGGCATGAACCCGCAGGCCACCATCGACGCACCGCGCTGGCTGCTCGGCCGCACCTGGGGCCAGACCAGCGACACCCTCAAGCTCGAATCGCGCTTTCCCGATGCCACGCAGCAGGCGCTGCACCGCCTGGGTCATGACGTGGAGGTGCTGGGGCCATACGACGAAACCATGGGCCACGCCGGCGCCATCGTGCTGCAGGCCGATGGCCTCTACCAGGGCGGCAGCGATCCGCGTAGCGATGGCGGCGTGGCGGCCTGGTAGGGCGGGGGTCGCAATTTACTGAGTTCCAACCTGCGCGAGCCCGCCATGACGAATGCGTGGCCGCGTGTCTTCCTCGAAGTTCCTGTCTCAAGGAGTGGTGCAAATGCGTACCGTTGCTGATAACGCGGCCCTCGGCGTGCCGCAGGCCATGCCGCTGGCGCGCACGCGCTGGCTGCAACTGTTGCTGGGTCTCGTCTGCATGATGGCGATTTCCAGTCCGCAGTATGTCTGGACCCTGTTTACCAAGCCGCTGGCGGCCAAGCTGGGGGTGCCGCTCTCGGAGTTGCAGGTCACCTTCTCGCTGCTGATCGTGCTGCAGACGTTCTTCTCGCCGTTCCAGGGCGCGCTGATCGAGCGCTTCGGGCCACGCCGGCTGATCGCGGCCGGCACGGTGATGGCCGGGCTGTCGTGGGTGCTGGCCGCCTCGGCCCAGAGCGTGGGCATGCTGTACCTGACCTATGGCGTGGTCGGCGGCCTGGGCACGGGCATCGTCTATATCGGCGTGGTGGGGCAGATGGTGCGCTGGTTCCCGGACCGGCGCGGGTTTGCCGTCGGCATGGTCGCGGCCGGCTACGGCATGGGCGCCATCGTCACCACCTTCCCGATTGCGTCGGCCCTGGCCGGCAAGGGGCTGGAGACCACGCTGTGGCAGTTCGGCCTGATTTTCGCGGTGATCGGCTTCCTGGCTTCGCAGGGGCTGCGCGCCCCGGCGCCGGGCGAGCGGCTGCCGGTGCGCGCGTCGTACACGCCCTCGAACGTGGTGGACGTGCCGACCCGTCAGATGCTCAAGATGCCGCTGTTCTGGCTGCTGTTCCTGATGATGACGATGATGTCCACGTCAGGGCTGATGGTCACCTCGCAGATGGCCGCCTTCGCCAAGGACTTCGGGGTGTCCAACGCGGTGGTCTTCGGCATGGCCGCGCTACCGCTGGCGCTGACCATCGACCGGCTCACCAACGGGCTGACGCGACCGATGTTCGGCTGGATTTCCGACCGCTGGGGTCGTGAAAATACGATGTGCTTCGCCTTCGCGCTGGAGGCCGTGGCGATGACGCTGTGGCTGCTCACGCGCGAGAACGCGGTGCTGTTCGTGCTGCTCTCGGGCGTGGTGTTCCTGGGCTGGGGCGAGATCTTCTCGCTGTTCCCGTCCACGCTGACCGATACCTTCGGCACCAAATTCGCCACCACCAACTACGGCTGGCTCTATATCTCGCAGGGGATCGGCTCGATTTTCGGCGGCCCGCTGGCGGCGCTGATGCATGAGCGCATGGGGAGCTGGATGCCGGTGTTCGGCGTGGCCATCACGCTGGACATCGTCACGGCGGCGCTGGCCATCGCGGTGCTCAAGCCGTGGCGCCGGCGCTATCTGGCGGGCACTTCGGCAGCCGCGGCAGCCTGACCGCGGGCGCTGCGTCAATCCGCCGCGGCGGATTGACAGCGCAATGGCGGGATATCAAGGGGCCGCTGGCAACGGCGGACGGAAAATGGGTAATAATTCGGCTCGACGCCTCTTCCGTCCCGGACCCCCATGCAAGCCAATTCCCGTGCCTACTTCCTGCTGATCGCCGTGCTCTCGTTCGCGATGCTCGGCGCCGCGCTCTACTTCCAGTTCGTGGAGGGCTACCAGCCGTGTCCGCTCTGCATCATGCAGCGCTTCGCCTTCGTCGGCATCGGCCTGTTTTCCCTGCTGGCCGCGCTGGCCCAGAACACGCGCACGCTGTGGCAGGGGCTGGGCATGCTGTCCGGCGTGGCCGGGATCGCGGTGGCGGGGTATCACGTCTCCCTGCTGCTGAACCCGAAGTCCTCGTGCGGCATCGATCCGTTGGAAAACTGGGTCAACCAACTGCCCACCGCGCGCCTGCTGCCCCAGGTCTTCTTCTCGGACGGCCTGTGCACCGCGCCGCTGCCCCCCCTGTTCGGCATCTCGATCCCCGGCTGGTCACTGATCTGGCTGGTGATCTTGACGGTGACGCTGGCAGTAGGGCTGATCCGGCGGGAGAAGAATTACCGGTGAGACGCCGGTGAGATCAAACAAAAACGCCACCCTCGGGTGGCGTTTTCACATGTCTTACGCGATCTGTTCGATCTGTTCCTGCAGTTCCAGCCAGCGCTCCTCCAACTGTTCCAGTTCGCTGGTGACTTCGCCCTGGCGCTTCAGCATTTCCATCAGCCTGGCCTTGTTGGTTTCGGCGTAGCTGGTCTCGTCGGCCATGAAGGCGTCGATGGCGGTTTTGTCGGTGTGGAGCGCGGCCATGCGCTTTTCGACTTTTTCGAGTTCCTTGGTCAGCGGCTTGCGCAGGACGGAGAGACGCTGGCGCTCGTCGGCGTCGGCGCGGCGCTGGTCCTTGCGGTTGACGTTGGCGCCGGCGTCCGCCGCGGCTTCGGAGGCGTGCGCGGCCGTGGCGGCGTTGCGCTTGGCGGCGGCTTGCTGGAGCAGCCAGTCACGGTAGTCGTCCAGGTCGCCATCGAATGGACGGATGGTGCCGTCCGCCACCAGCATGAACTGGTCCGAGGTGGCGCGCAGCAGGTGCCGGTCGTGGGAGACCAGGATCAGGGTGCCTTCGAACTGGGCCAGCGCCATGGTCAGGGCCTCGCGGGTGTCGAGGTCCAGGTGGTTGGTCGGCTCGTCCAGCAGCAGGAAGTTGGGCTTCTGCCAGACGATCAGCGACAGCGCCAGCCGGGCCTTTTCGCCACCCGAGAACGGTTCGATCGGCGCGGTCGCCATGTCGCCCCGGAAGTTGAAGCTGCCCAGGAAGTCGCGCAGCTCCTGCTCGCGCACGTCCGGCGCCAGCCGCGCCAGATGCTGGAGCGGGGAATCGTGGTCGCGCAGGGTTTCGAGCTGATGCTGGGCGAAATAGCCGATCACCAGCCCCTTGCCCAGCCGCAGCGTGCCGTTCATCGGCGCCTGCGTGCCGGCCAGCGTCTTGACCAGCGTGGACTTGCCTTGACCGTTGGCGCCAAGCAGGCCGATGCGCTGGCCGTTCTGGATCGACATCGCCAGGTTGTGCAGGATGGTCACGGGCGGCTCGGCCTCGGCGTACCCGCAATCCACCCCCTCGAGCACCATCATCGGGTTCGGCGCCGAATCGGGCTCGCGGAACTCGAAGGCAAAGCCGGCCGCCACGTGCACCGGCGCCAGCCGCTCCATCTTCTCGAGCGCCTTGACGCGGCTCTGCGCCTGGCGCGCTTTGGTCGCCTTAGCCTTGAAGCGGTTGATGAACGATTCCAGATGCGCGATTTCTTTCTGCTGGCGCGCGTAGGCTGACGACTGCAGCGCCATCTGCTGGAGCCGCAGGGTCTCGAACTGGGTGTAATTGCCGCCATAACGGCGCAACTGCTGGTTCTCGATATGGACCGTGACGTTGCAGATCGCGTCGAGGAACTCGCGATCGTGGGAAATCATCACCAGCGTGCCCGGGTAGCGCGCCAGCCAGTCCTCCAGCCAGACGATGGCGTCCAGATCCAGGTGGTTGGTCGGTTCGTCGAGCAGCAGCAGGTCGGACGGGCACATCAGCGCCTGGGCCAGGTTCAGGCGCATGCGCCAGCCGCCCGAGAACGACGCCACGGGCTGCGTCACCTGCGGCAACGTGAAGCCCAGGCCCAGCAGCAGCGCTTCGGCGCGGGCCGGCGCGGTGTAGCCGTCGGCATCGGCGAAGGCGGCGTGGGCCTCGCCCTCGGCGCTGCCGTCGCCGCTGGCCTGGGCGGCGGCGATGCGCGCTTCGATCTCGCGCAGCCGGGTGTCGCCATCGATCACATAGTCCACGGCGGAGCGGTCAACCGCCGGGGTTTCCTGCGCCACGTGCGCGATACGCCACTGCGCGGGCACGAAGACATCGCCGCCATCCGGGTGCAGCTCGCCCCGCAGCATGCCGAACAGCGTGGACTTGCCGCTGCCGTTGGCGCCGACAAGGCCGACGCGCTCGGCTGGGTTGAGCGTCACGCTGGTGTGGTCGAACAGCACCTTGGTGCCGCGCTGGAGGACTAGCTGGTCGATTCGGATCACGAGGACTGGAAGATAAGGCGAAGAACACGCCCGGAGGCGGGCAGGCCGGCATTGTAGCGCGCCCGGTGGCTGGTCTTGCAGGCGCCAGCCGGCCCCGGGCCCCATGTCCGCATCCATGTATTCAGGGATTTCCCCTAATTCGTCACTTCCAGGTTCTCCTGGTATGGGGTTTGCGTGTAAATTTATTTACATAGACCGCCGCACCGGGAAAGTGCCTTTTCATCAAAGGACTTTCCGGGATGGTGCGCGCGGCGCCCTGAACCGGTTCTTTCCCCAGACATGTCCGAAGGCCAGTCGATTTCCGAACGCATCGCCCGCAGCCTGCCGACACTGACGCCCGCGCACCAGCGCATGGCGCAGTACGTGCTGGACAACCTGTTCCGCGCGGCGACCATGCGCATCGACGAATTCGCGACGGCCGTGGATGTGTCCGTGGCCACGGCCAACCGCTTTGCCCGGGCGCTCGGCTTCGAAGGCTATCCGCAGTTCCGCGCCGAACTCGTGCGCGGCTTCGAGGCCACGCTGGCCCCGGTGGAGCGCCTGCGCGACGAACTGGCCCGCCCGACGACGGTGGCCGAGGTCTTCGCCGCCGCGCTGGACGACGGCGCGCGCAACCTCGAAGCCACGCGCCGCGCGCTCGATGCCGAGGCCTGCGAGCGGGCCGTCGATGCCATCCTCGCCGCCGAGCGCGTCTATGTGATGGGCTTCGGGGCGAGCGGCTTCCTGGCCGGCCTGCTCCAGCACGGGCTGGAGATGCACTGCCGCATGGTGACGTCGGTGTCGACGGTGGGCGGCGCGTCGCACGCGGCGCGGCAACTGTTCAAGCTCCAGCCGCAAGACCTGGTGATCGCCATCGCCTTTCCCCGATATGTGACGGACAGCATGGTGCTGGCCAAGCGCGTGAAGGCCCATCGCGGCAGGCTGCTGGCGCTGACGGATGGCCCGACCTCGCCGCTGGCACCGCTGGCCGATATCGCGCTGTATGCCAACGCCGGCAATCGTCTTTCCGCGAATTCCGATGCCACGGTGCTCGCGCTGATCGAAGCGCTGTGCGGTGCCGTGGCCTATCGCTCGGCGCGCTCCGTCAAGGCGGCGGCCGAGATGACCGAATTCCTGCTCCCCTGGCTCTACGACGCACCCGGTGCGGGCCAGCGCGAGCGGGGCACCTCGAAATCTTCCGAATCTACTGAGTGAAAGCTGTCATGACCCAGGCTGTCATTGCCATCCACGGCGGCGCCGGCACGATTACCCGTGCCGCCATGGATGCCAACCGTGAACGCGAATACATCGCTGCGCTGGAGCAGGTGCTGCTGGCCGGCCAACGCGTGCTGGCCGAGGGCGGCAGCGCGCTCGACGCCGTGACCGAAGCGGTGCGCCTGCTTGAGGACTGCCCGCTGTTCAACGCCGGCAAGGGCGCCGTGCTGACCCACGCCGGGACGTTCGAGCTGGACGCCGCCGTGATGGACGGCGCCACGCGCAACGCTGGCGCCGTGGCCTGCGTGACGCGCGTGCGCAACCCGGTGCTGGCCGCGCGGGCCGTGCTGGAGCACAGCGAGCACGTGCTGTTCGCCGCCGACGGCGCCGAGGCGTTTGCCGAGGCGCAGGGGCTCGAACTCGTCTCCCCCGACTATTACTTCACGCAGGCCCGCCACGACCAGTGGCAGCGCGCGCAGGCGAGCACCGGCATGGCCTTGCTCGACCACGACGCGGCGGCGCTGGCAGCGAAGGCGGCGCAAGCTGGCACCGATCCGATCGATCCGGACAAGAAGTTCGGCACGGTGGGCGCGGTGGCTTGCGACGCCCAGGGCAACCTGGCTGCCGCCACCTCTACCGGCGGCGTGACCAACAAGCAGGTGGGCCGCGTGGGCGATACGCCCGTGTTCGGCGCCGGCTGCTATGCCGATGACGTGGCGGCCGTGTCCGCCACCGGCACCGGCGAGATGTTCATCCGCACCGTGGCCGCGCACGATGTGTCCGCGCAGATGCGCTACGCCGGGCTGTCGCTGGAAGAATCGGCGCGCCGCGTGGTGATGGAGAAGCTGGTCGCCATTCAGGGCCGGGGCGGCCTGATTGCCGTGGATCGGCAGGGCAACGTCACGCTGCCGTTCAACACCGAGGGCATGTACCGCGGCGTGGCGCGCGTGGGCGAGCCTGTCAGCGTGCTGATCTACGGTTGATCGTCGTCAGCCCGCAGCCCCGCAAATTCGAAGTCTTTCGTAGCAAATCGCAGTAGAACGCAGCAATCGCAGCACATCGGACAAGTCGCATGGCCAACACCTCTACGCATCGAAACCTCGTACTTCCCCCTGAACGCGTCGTCGCGGTGGACAACCTGTCCGTCCGCTTCGCCACCTCGGAGCGGACCGTCGAGGCCGTGCGCAACCTCTCTTTCCACGTCGATCGCGGCGAGACGCTGGCCGTGGTGGGCGAGTCCGGCTCGGGCAAGTCGGTCACGTCGCTGGCGCTGATGCGGCTGGTGGAGCATGGCGGCGGCAAGATCGCCAACGGCAGCATGCTGCTGCGCCGGCGCGGCGGCGAGGTGCTGGACCTGGCTCGCGCGCCCGATGCCGCCCTGCGTTCCGTGCGCGGCTCGGACGTGGCGATGATCTTCCAGGAGCCGATGACCTCGCTGAACCCGGTATTCCCGGTGGGCGAGCAGATCGCCGAATCGATCCGGCTGCATCAGGGCAAGAACAAGGCTGCCGCGCGCGCCGAGGCGCTGCGCATGCTCGAACTCGTACGCATTCCCGAGGCGCGCCGCGTGCTGGACCGCTATCCGCACCAGCTCTCCGGCGGCATGCGCCAGCGCGTGATGATTGCCATGGCGCTGTCGTGCAAGCCGGCGCTGCTGATTGCCGATGAGCCGACCACGGCGCTGGACGTGACCATCCAGGCCGAAATCCTGCAACTGATCCGCAACCTCCAGTCCGAGATGGACATGGGCGTGGTCTTCATCACCCACGACATGGGCGTGGTGGCCGAAGTGGCCGACCGCGTGCTGGTGATGTATCGGGGCGAGAAGGTCGAGGAGGGCACCTCCGACGAGGTCTTCCACGCGCCGGCTCACCCGTACACGCGCGCGCTGCTCTCCGCCGTGCCGAAGCTCGGGGCGATGTCCGGCAAGGATCTGCCGGCCAAGTTCCCGCTGGTGCAGGTGAACGACGTGGCCGCGCCCGAGGCCGAGGTGCCGCAGGACACCGTCCACGCCGGCGCCGAGCCGATCCTGCGCGTGCGCGATCTGGTCACCCGCTTCGACGTCCCGGGCGGCCTGTTCGGCCGGGTCACGCGCCGCGTGCATGCGGTGGAGCAGGTCAGCTTCGACCTGTACCCGGGCGAGACGCTGGCGCTGGTGGGCGAATCSGGCTGCGGCAAGTCCACCACGGGCCGCTCGCTGCTGCGTCTGGTGGATGCCCAGAGCGGCACGATCGAGTTCGCCGGCCAGAACATCAGCCAGATGCAGGGCCCGGCGCTGCAGGCGCTGCGCCGCAATATCCAGTTCATCTTCCAGGACCCGTTCGCCTCGCTCGATCCGCGCGTGCCGGTGGGTTACTCGATCATGGAGCCGCTGCTGGTGCACAAGGTGGCCAGCGGCCGCGAAGCCGAAGCCCGCGTGGCGTGGCTGCTCGAAAAGGTGGGCCTGACGCCCGCCCACGCCTCGCGCTATCCGCACGAGTTCTCGGGCGGCCAACGCCAGCGCATCTGTATTGCACGGGCGCTGGCGCTGAACCCCAAGGTGGTGGTGGCCGACGAATCGGTGTCCGCCCTGGATGTGTCGATTCAGGCACAAATCGTGAACCTGATGCTCGACCTCCAGCGCGAGCTTGGCGTCGCCTTCCTGTTCATCTCCCACGATATGGCCGTGGTGGAGCGCGTGAGCCATCGCGTGGCCGTGATGTATCTGGGCCAGATCGTCGAGATCGGCCCGCGCCGCGCGATTTTCGAGAATCCGCAGCACCCGTATACGAAGAAGCTGATGTCGGCGGTGCCGATTGCCGATCCGGCGCGCCGCCATGTGAAGCGCGAGCCGCTTTCTGATGAAATCCCCAGCCCGATCCGTGCAGTGGGCGACGAGCCGGTGGTGCAGCCACTGGTGGCGGTGGCCGGCAGCGGCGCGCACGGGCACTTCGTGGCCCGGCACCCGGTTGGCGGCGCGTATTGAGCCTTTATCAAGTCTTGAGTCTAGTCATCACGCAGTACTGATTTTTTCCAACAGGAGAAGAGAAATATGTCTACCCGTATGGTTTCGYCGCGCCTGATCGCCGGCGCCGTGGCGATGAGCGCGATTGGCATGCTGGGCGCCAGCCCGGCGTTCGCGGCCAAGGACGCCGTGATGGCCGTGTACTCGACGTTCACCACGCTCGATCCGTACGATGCCAACGACACGCTGTCGCAGGCAGCCGTGAAGTCGTTCTACCAGGGCCTGTTCGGCTTCGACAAGGACCTGAAGCTGGTCAACGTGCTGGCTGACAGCTACGACGTGACCAAGGACGGCCTGGTCTACACGATCAAGCTCAAGAAGGGCATCAAGTTCCACGACGGCACCACCTTCGACGCCACCGCCGTCAAGGCCAACCTGGACCGCGTGACCGATCCGGCCAACAAGCTCAAGCGCTACACGCTGTTCAACCGCGTGGCCAAGACCGAGGTGGTGGACCCGGCCACGGTCAAGATCACGCTGAAGGAGCAGTTCTCGCCGTTCATCAACGTGCTGGCCCACCCGTCGGCCGTGATGATCAGCCCGACCGCGCTGAAGAAGTACGGCAAGGAAATCGCCTTCCACCCGGTGGGCACGGGCCCGTTCGAGTTCGTCGAATGGAAGCAGACCGACTACCTGAAGGGCAAGAAGTTTGCCGGCTACTGGAAGACGGGCTACCCGAAGATCGACACCATCACCTGGAAGCCGGTGGTGGACAACAACACCCGCTCGGCCGTGATGCAGACGGGCGAGGCGGACTTCGCGTTCAGCATTCCGTTCGAGCAGGCCGCCGTGCTGAAGGCCAGCCCGAAGGTGGACCTGATCGACGGTCCGTCGATCATCCAGCGCTATGTGTCGTTCAACACCCAGGTCAAGCCGTTCAATGACCCGAAGGTGCGCCAGGCCATCAACTACGCCATCAACAAGGAAGCGCTGGCCAAGGTGGCCTTCGCCGGCTACGCCGTGCCGGCCCAGGGCGTGGTGCCGCCGGGCGTGGACTTCGCCGAGAAGCTGGGCCCGTGGCCGTATGACCCGGCCAAGGCGCGCGAGCTGCTGAAGGAAGCCGGCTACCCGAACGGCTTCGAGACCACGCTGTGGTCGGCCTACAACCACACCACGGCGCAGAAGGTGATCCAGTTCGTGCAGCAGCAGCTGCAACAGGTGGGCATCAAGGCGCAGGTGCAGGCCCTGGAAGCCGGCCAGCGCGTGGAGCGCGTGGAGTCGGTGCAGAAGCCTGAGGACGCCGGCGTGCGCCTGTACTACGTGGGCTGGTCGTCGTCGACGGGCGAGTCGGACTGGGCGCTGCGCCCGCTGCTGGCCTCGGAATCGATGCCGCCGAAGCTGCTGAACACGGCGTACTACAAGAACGACCAGGTCGATGCGGACATCGCCGGCGCGCTGCGCACGACGGACCGCGCCGAGAAGGCCAGGCTGTACAAGGACGCCCAGGAACGGATCTGGAAGGATGCCCCGTGGGCGTTCCTGATCACGGAGAAGGTGCTGTTCGCGCGTTCCAAGCGCCTGAGCGGCGCCTACGTGATGCCTGACGGCTCGTTCAACTTCGACGAGATCGACATCAAGCAGTAAGCGTTTTGCGCCCCTCTCCCGCTTGCGGGGGAGGGGCGCAAATATAAAGACGGCGCCACCAAGCGCCGCCGAAGTGGTAGCTGTAGTCGCGGTAAGTCGTCCTTACAGTCGTACGCAGTAAGCCGTGTTGGCCGCCCGCCCGAGATGCGGGGGCATGGGCGGGTGGCCCGCGGTCTCAATTCCTGGTAGCCAGATGCTGAATTACTTCCTCAAACGATTCCTGGGCGTGATCCCGACACTGCTGCTCGTGGCAGTGCTGGTGTTCCTGTTCGTCCACATGCTGCCCGGTGACCCGGCGCGGCTGGCCGCCGGCCCTGAAGCCGACATGGCCACCGTCGAACTGG
The DNA here is from genome assembly GCF_056395265.1 of Cupriavidus sp. 10L43_2. Lineage (NCBI taxonomy): Bacteria > Pseudomonadati > Pseudomonadota > Betaproteobacteria > Burkholderiales > Burkholderiaceae > Cupriavidus > Cupriavidus sp. 10L43_2. Next base: position 126,708 of record NZ_JBFTJE010000009.1, on the reverse strand, counting down.
TGCGCAAGGACCTGGGACTGGATCGCCCGATGCCCGAGCAGTTCGTGCGCTTCTTCACCAACGCGCTGCAGGGGGAATTCGGCACCTCGCTGCGCACCAAGCGCCCGGTCTCCGAGGAGATTGGCGAGCGCTTCCTGCCCACGCTGTACCTGACGCTCTCGTCGATGGTCTGGGCAGTCATCTTCGGCATGGCCATCGGCATTGGCTCGGCGGTGTGGCGCAACAAATGGCCGGACCGGCTCGGCATGACGCTGGCGGTGTCGGGCATCTCGTTCCCGGCCTTCGCGCTCGGCATGCTGCTGATGGAGGTCTTCTCGGTGCAACTGGGCTGGCTGCCGTCGATTGGCGCCGATAGCTGGAAGCACTACATCCTGCCCTCGCTGACGCTGGGCGCCGCCGTGGCCGCCGTGATGGCGCGCTTCACGCGGGCCTCGTTCATCGAGGTGCTGCAGGAAGATTTCGTGCGTACCGCCCGGGCCAAGGGCGTGCGCGAGACCGTGGTGGTCATCAAGCACACGCTGCGCAACGCGATGATCCCGGTCGTGACGATGATGGGCCTGCAGTTCGGCTTCCTGCTGGGCGGCTCCATCCTGGTCGAGAAGGTGTTCAACTGGCCCGGCCTGGGCCGCCTGCTGGTGGACGCCGTGGAAATGCGCGACTACCCGGTCATCCAGGCCGAGGTGCTGCTGTTCTCGCTCGAATTCATCCTGATCAACCTGGTGGTGGACATGCTCTACACCGTGATCAATCCCACCATCCGCTACAAGTAAGAGGCCGGCATGACTGAGCTTTCCACGCCCGCCGCGGCAGCATCCCCCAGTACCGTCCCGGAGGCCGTCCGCACGCCCTGGACCGAGTTCTGGCGCAAGTTCCGCAAGCAGCACCTGGCCCTGGTGGCCGGCGCCTTCGTGCTGATGCTGGTGGTGATTGCGGTGCTGGCGCCGTACATCGTCCCCTACGACCCCGAGAACTTCTTCGACTACGACGCGCTGAACGCCGGGCCGTCCGCCGCCCACTGGATGGGGGTGGACTCGCTCGGCCGCGACATCTTCAGCCGCATCCTGGCCGGCACGCGCATCTCGCTGGCGGCCGGCTTCTTCTCGGTCATCATCGGCGCCATCATCGGCACCGTGCTGGGCCTGATGGCGGGCTACTACGAGGGCTGGTGGGACCGCATCGTGACGCGCCTGTCGGACGTGCTGTTCGCGTTCCCGGGCATCCTGCTTGCGATCGGCATCGTGGCCATCCTCGGCAATGGCATGACCAACGTGATCTTCGCCGTGGCCGTGTTCAGCGTGCCGGCGTTCGCGCGGCTGGTGCGCGGCAACACGCTGATGCTCAAGGGGCTGACCTATGTGGAGGCGGCCAGGAGTATCGGGGCGTCCGACTGGACCATCCTGATGCGGCACATCCTGCCGGGTACGGTGTCGTCCATCGTGGTGTATTTCTCGATGCGGATCGGCACGTCGATTATCACGGCCGCCGGGCTGTCGTTCCTGGGCCTCGGCGCCCAGCCGCCCACCCCGGAATGGGGCGCGATGCTCAACGAGGCGCGCGCCGACATGGTCACCGCGCCGCACGTGGCCATCTTCCCGAGCCTGGCCATCTTCCTGACCGTGCTGGCGTTCAACCTGCTCGGCGACGGGCTGCGCGACGCCCTCGATCCGAAGATCGACCGCCGGTGATGCCCGCATGACCGCCAACGCGCCCCCCGTGGTCGGCAACCTGCCGGCCGGCTCCCGCAACGCGATCACCGATGTGCCGGGCGTGCGCGTCGGTCATCGCACGCTGGCGGACGGCGCCCGCCAGACCGGCGTGACCGTGATCCGCCCGCACGCCGGCAACGTCTACACCCACAAGGTGCCGGCGGCGGCTGTGGTGCTCAATGGCTTCGGCAAGAGCATCGGGCTGGTGCAGGTGGAGGAACTGGGCGTGCTGGAGACGCCCATCGCGCTGACCAACACGTTCAGCGTGGGGACCGTGGCGCAGGCGCAGATCCGCGCGGCGATTGCGGAGAACCCCGAGATCGGGCGCGGCTGGCCCACGGTCAATCCGCTGGTTTTCGAATGCAATGACGGCTACCTGAACGATATCCAGGCGATGGCGGTGCAGGAAGCCGACTACGCCGGGGCGCTGGCGGCTGCCGGGGCCGAGGTGGCGCAGGGCGCCGTGGGGGCCGGGCGCGGGATGTCGTCGTTCGGGGTGAAGGGTGGCATCGGCACGGCGTCACGTCTGGCGGGTGGGTATACCGTCGGCGCGATGGTGCTGTCGAACTTCGGCACGGCCGAGTCGCTGATCTATGCGGGCCAGGCCGTGGGTTCCAGGCTGGCCGAGCGTCTGGCTGCCAAGACCGAGACGGAGAAGGGCTCGATCATCATGGTCGTGGCCACCGATGCGCCGCTCGACGCCCGGCAGCTTCGGCGCCTGGCGCTGCGCGCCGGCACCGGCCTCGCGCGTACCGGGTCGGTCTTCGGCCATGGCTCCGGCGACATCGCGCTGGCCTTTTCCACGGCCTACACCGTGCCCCATCTGGCCGATGTGCCGATGCCTGCCGTGCCGATGGTCCACGAATCGCGGCTCGACCCGCTGTTCCGGGCCGCCGCCGACAGCGTGGAGCAGGCCATCGTCCACGCCCTCTGGCATGCCGAGCCAGTGACCGGCCGCGACGGCCACCACCGCGCGGCGCTGCGCGAGCTGCTGCCGGATCTCTCCGAGACCTGATATGAAGATTCTGATTTCCGCCGATATCGAAGGCGTGGCGGGCGTATTCCACACCGAGCAGACGCGCGCCGGCAATGGCGAGTACGAGCGCGCCCGCGCCTGGATGACGGCCGAGGCGAACGCGGCGGTGCAGGGCGCCTTCGCGGGCGGCGCCACCGAGGTGCTGGTCAACGACTCGCACGGCGGCTTCCGCAACCTGCTGCCGGACCAGATCGACCCGCGTGCGCAACTGGTGCTCGGCAAGCCGCGCTACCTGAGCATGATGGCCGGCGTGGAGCACGACTGCGACGGCGTGTTCATGATCGGCTATCACAGCCGCGCACAGGGCCGGGGCGTGCTGGCGCACACCATCAACAGCAGCGCCTTCGCACGGGTCTGGTTCAACGGGCTGGAGCTGGGCGAGGCGGGCATCTATGCCGCACTGGCCGGCGAGTTCGACGTGCCCGTGCTGCTGGCCAGCGGCGACGACGTGTTCATCGCCGAAACCCAGCCGCTGATGCCCTGGGTGCGCTACGTGCAGACCAAGACGGCGGGCGGGCAGGGCAGCGGCACCACGCTGTCACCGACGACTGCGCGCGATGCCATCGCCCACGCGGCGGAGGCCGTGACGCGCAATGCCATCGCCCATCCCGAGGCCCGCTGCCTGGAACTGGCCGGCCCGGTCAACTGCCGGCTGCAAACCATGTCCTCCGCCTACGCCGACCTGTTCTGCCAGTGGCCGACCTTCGAGCGCGTGGACGGCGTGACGCTGGCCTTCACGGCGCCCACCGTGCAGGCCGCCGTGCGCATGCTGAACTGCTGCTCGGCCATGGCCTTCATGCTGAAGTAACGATAAATGGTGGCGGCGGGGCGGGCGGTGCGACAATAGCGCCCGTTCCCCGGATTTACCCCTCGTCACCATGAAGCAGGCCCCGCCCGGCGGCTGGATTCCCGTTCGCAAGGATTTCGTCGATCCCGCCAACACCCGCTGCCACGCGCGCGGCGCCAAGGGCGGCCGCCACCACGGCTTTCCCGAGGGCCACGCCTATATCCTGCGCGGGCCGGATGGCCACGAATACCCCTTCGGCGCCGACTGTGCCCGCGCCGCGCTGCCCGAGCCGGCCTGGCTTGAACAGGTGCCCGACTACACCGAGCGCGACGCCGTGCCGCGCCTCCCCGATTTCACCGACATCCCGCCCCCGCGCCGCAGCCGCAAGGCCACCGCCGCCGAGCAGGAACTCGCCCGCCGCAACGCCGCCACGCGCTACGTGGTGCTACGCATGGAGAAGGTGGCCGCCGTGCCACGCGTGCAGCCCACGGTGCGCTTCCCGGCGCTGGAAGACCTCTACCAGCAGATCGCCCAGGGCGGGGCGCTCTCCAACGCGCAAGTGACGCGCGTGCTGGCCATCGAACGCAGCGCCGCCACGCCAGCCAAGCTCCGCATGCTGAACCTGCTCGACGTCTACACGGCCCACGTGAAGCTGGAACGCCTGATCGCCGCCTCGAACAACCTCGACAACATCCGCTTCCTGCGCAGCCTCCACGACTGGCTGGCGCGCCACCTCGTGCTATCCACGGCCCAGCTGGACGCGGCAGGGGTCGTTATGCATCCCCACGCATTCCGGTCGGCCTGGCCGAGTGGGGGTGGGGAGGGGGAGTTGTTCTAGGGGGGGAGGCGCGGCTCTGCAAATCCCACGATTGAGGGGGGTACCTCCCTCGTCGGTGGGGGAGGGGCGGCGTGGGCGCTCGGACGTCTTTCGACAAGGTGCAATCCCCCGCATCGACAGATAACGGCACGCCGCACATCATCCTTAACCTCATGTCGTGATGTAACTGGCGTCAGGCGTGAGATGTGGGGTGTTCACGCATTGCTGTGCGCGGTGCGGCTTGAATTTAATCCTGCTTACTTCTCCCTTAAAAATTACGAAATTGCCTCAAATTGCAACGTTGCACTCCGCCCACGACGCGGGTGCTTTTAGCCGATCGGCTATTTGAGGCAGATCCCGCCTTTGTTATCTTCCGGCCCCGATAGCCGCTGCGTTCGTCACATGCGCAGCACAGGATAAGAAAGAAGGGAGCAGGTCGTTGTATCGAGTACGGGGGAATTTTGCCTGGCTGCCGCGTGGGGTGGCCGGATGGGTCACGGGTCTGAGCCAGTTCGCACTGGCCGCGCACTGCCTTGCCGCCGGCGTTGTGCCGGACGGCGGCACTGCCACCACGGCCGTCACGGGCGCCAATGGCCGCATCACGGTCGGCGTGGCCGGCGCCGTGGGCGGCGTTTCCGCCAATACCTACCGCGAATTCAACGTGCCGCGTGCCGGGGTCGATCTCGACAACGCGGCGGCGCGCGCACGCACCATCCTCAACCAGGTCACCGGCACCAATCCGTCCCTGCTCGAGGGCCAGCTCAGCGTGCTGGGCCCCCGCGCGAACGTCGTGATCGCCAATCCCAACGGCATCAGCGTCAACGGCATGGTGGCGCGGAACATGGGCAACCTGGCGCTGACCACGGGGCAGGTCACGTTCAACGATTTCACGGTCAACGGACAGTTGCAGCGCAACCTCGTGCTGAATACGCGTCAGGGCGCCATCGACATTGGCCCCGGCGGGCTGTCCGGCACGCTGCTGAACCTGGAGCTGATCGCCAAGCAATTGCGCATCGCCGGCAAGGTCGAGAACCTGTATGCGGATGCCAACGCGCGCGTCCGCGCAGTGGTGGGTGACAGCCATGCCGAGATCGACGCCAGCGTTTCCCCAACCGACAACCTGTCCCCCTGGATTGCCTACAGCGCGCCGTCCGCCACCCCGGCGAATGGCATTGCGCTCGATATCACGGCCGCAGGCAGCCTGATGGCTGGCCGGATCGAACTGATGGTGACGGACCAGGGCGCCGGCGTGCGGCATGCTGGCGCGGCCTATGCGACCGCCGGCGATTTCGTTGTGTCGGGGAGCGGCGACCTGCGGCTCGCATCGGGCCGTATCGAGGCCAATCGCGACGTGGTGGTAGCCAGCGGTGGCTTGCGGGGCACGGGAACGGTGGAGGCGGGGCGGCATGTGTCGGTGGCTTCAGACCGGGTGGAGTTGGCCAATGCCGCGATCCGGGCCGGCTCCAAGGGAGCCGGGGACATCGTGATCGGCGCCAGCGGCCAGGTCCATACCGAACCGGTACGGCTGGCCGATACGACGCTCGATGCCAGCGGCGGCATCGGCCTTTTTGACGCGGGCACGGCCATGCAATTGACCGGCACGCGCGCCTCGGCAGGCGGGCACCTGATCGTCGGCGCCCATGACGTGGCACTCGATGGAACGGTGCTGACGTCCGTGGGCGGCGCCGCCAACATCGACGCCGCCGGGCGTTTTGCCCTGCGTGACAGCGACATCCTGGCCGCCACCGACATCAGGCTGCACGCCGGATCGATCGGACTCGAGTCGGCAGCAGGCCAGTCCACCGTCGTCGCCCGCAGCGGTGGCGTGCTCGTGCAGGCCGATGGCGACATGGTCAACCTGGGCGCGCTGGTGCAGGGCCAGACGCGCATTCAGGATACGGCGGCGTCCCTCGGCGCGGTCACGGTGCAAACCGGAGGCTCGCTCCGCAACGAATCGACGCCCGATTCCCTCGCCATCCTCTTCGGCGTCAACGACGACGTCGTGGTGCGCTCCGGCGGCGACGTCATCAACCGCCACGCGCGGATGCTGTCCAACGCCCGGCTCGAAGTGACCGCCGCTGGCGACCTCGTCAACGCCATCACCAAGTCCGATGGCGCCAACGCCGAACAGCCCGTTATCGGCGCATCCTCCGGGCGGCGCTGGCTGGTGCTGTCGAAGCGCAGCGATACCTTCGATATCGACTACGGGACGGTAGACCGCCCGGACCAGACCGCCTACCTGCTTTCCGAGACCGGCACCACGCTGAGTGGGCGCAATGTGATCAATACCGGGGGCAACATCTACGCCAACAACGGATCGATCGTTATCAAGGCGGCCGACACGTTCCGGACAGAAGGCGTCACCAGCGGCGCCGCGCACCTCTCGCGCACGTGCATGATCGTGTGCCGGACTTCGGCGTCCTCGACGACGACCGTCAGCGGTGGGCTGCTGTCCGCCGGCGGCGATATCGACATCACGGCGGGCCGCGTGGCCGAGAACATCGGCGGGCGCGTGCTGGCGGTGGGCGACCTCACGGTCAACGCGCCGCTCACCTATGCCACTGGTGTTACCGGCTACACGGCGATCGCCCGGGACCGCGGTTTCAAGGTGTTCTTCGGTGACACCTGGGCGCGGCTCTATGCCATGGACGTGGGCGGAAGCTGGATGGCCACGGGCCGCACGCGCCTGAGCGGCGACGCCGTGATCGATGGCGGTAGCCTGGACGGTGACGTGACGGTGGCCGGGAACACCACGGTGGTGCGGCCCCGCCAGCAGGACCCGGTCAGCATCGAAAGCCATGTGGGGCTGACGTCATGGGCATGGCGATGAGCACCCGGCACGCAGTGGCATGGGCGGCAGCCTGGACGGCCGCCACGGCGGCCTGGGCGCAGGCGCTGCCGCCGGGCCCCATCGTTCCGGAAGACCCCGCCCAGCGTTTGCTGCGGGAGCAGCGCCAGCGCGACCTCGAGCGCGAGGCGACGCAGCCGCCGGCCCGCATCGACAGTGGCGTCGTGGTGGCGCCCGACGCGCGCGTCGAGGACGTGGCGGAGACTTCGGCCACCTTCGACATCGCACGGATCGATGTGGTGGGCAACACGGTGCTGGCCGATGCCGAAGTCGCGGCCATTACCGCACCTTTCGTCGGCCGGGCGCTTGGCACGAACCGGATCAACCTGCTCCTGCGCCGCTTCACGGAGGCGTTCGTGGCCCGTGGCTACATCACCACGCGCGCCTACCTTGGCGAGCAGAACCTCGCCAGCGGGGTGCTGGTGGTGACCGTCGTGACGGGGAAGGTGGAAGCCCTCCAGCTCAATGGCCGCACGCTCCGGCCTGGCAGCGCGCCACTGTTCGATACGGTGGGTGGCGGCTGGGTGACGGATGCCGGCACGGCCTGGCAGTTTCCGGCGCCAGACGACACCCTGCGCCTGCCCGACCTGGAACAGGGCGTCGACCAGATCAACCGCCTGCGCCGCAATCGCGCGGAAATGCAGATCCTGCCGGGCCAGACCCCGGGCGGGTCGGTCGTGGCGCTGACGAATCCGCCCGGCGACCGCTTCCGGTTCAACGCCGGCGTGGATAACTACGGCAGCCGCAGCACGGGCATCGCCCGCACGCGCCTCGGCATGGATGCGGACAACGCGTTGGGGCTGCAGGAGTCGTTCTCGGCCAGTTATGTCGGCACCACCGACACCAATGCCGCCGTGGCCTCGGCGGCGCTGCCATTCGGCTACAACACGTTCAGCTACACGGCATCGCTGTCGGAGTACCAGAACACCATCGGTGATACGGCGTTGCTCTACGGCCGCAGCATCGGTCATACCTTCGGCTGGAACCGCGTGATCACGCGCGGTCAGACCGGCCGGCAGGCGCTCGACTTGACCCTGACGTGGCGCAAGAGCGAGCGCGAAATCAACAACCTGCAACTCGATCCGCAGCGGCTGACCGTGCTGCGCGCCGGCTGGAACGGCCTGTGGCGCTTTGCCGCCAATGGCATGCAGGGCTACGTGACAGCCGACGCCGGGTACTCGCGTGGCCTGACCTCACTGCACGCCACGCGCGATCCGTCCGATATCCGCCATGACGAGGCGCACGCCCAGTTCAACAAGCTCGATGCCAGCACCACGCTGCAACTGCCGCTCCCGCCGGTGGGCGGCGGGGCGGTGCTCGCGTGGCGCGCCCAACTCTCGGGCCAATGGACCAACGTCGCGCTATTCGGCTCGGAGCAGATCTACGCCGGGGGCATGAGCACCGTGCGCGGCTTCCGGGAAGGCGTGATTGCCGGGGATCGCGGCGCCTATCTGCGCAACGAACTGGCCTGGGCCAATGCGCCCGTCGTGGCCGGCATCCGCATCGAACCCTATCTCTTTCTCGACGGCGGCGAGGCCCAGTACGTGGCCACCCGCCAATGGCAAGCGGTGGCTGGCGCCGGGGCAGGCGTTCGCCTGTCGGCCCAATGGGCCGGCCAGACCCTGAGCGGGGAACTGCTGGCTGGCGCGCCACTGGCCCAGCCCGCGAACCTCGGCCCCAAGCGGACCGTCCTGCTGGCCACGCTGAACTGGATTTACTAGGAACCCAAACCATGCAACCGATTCTCTCCCGCCTCGCTGCCGGCGTCGTTCTGGCACTCGGCCTCCATGTTGCCCACGCCGCAACGGTCAATGGCGTGACGATTTCCGATGCCGCCATCGTCGAGGCAGCAAAGGCGGCTGGCCTGCCAGACACGCCTCAGTCGCGCGAGGCGATCAAGCAGCAGTTGATCGCGCGCGAGTTGTTCCGGCAGGAAGCCAGCAAGGACAAGGCGCTGGAAGCCCGCCCGGAGGTGCAGACCCAGCTGCGGGAGGCCCGCAATCAGATCCTGACGCAGGCATGGCTCAAGGATCGGATCAAGCCCGAGCCGGTGACCGATGCGCAGGTCCGCGCGCGGTACGACGCCATCGCGGCGTCGCTGGGCGCCATGGAGTACAAGGCGCGTGTGATCGAGCTGGCCGACGATGCGGCGGCCGTGAAGGCGCTGGCACGGATCAAGGCCGGCGAGGACTTCGCCAAGGTTGCCCAGGACATGAGCCTGGCACCCACCCGCACCAGTGGCGGGGCGCTGGACTGGATCAGCTTCAAGGTGCCCGCGCAGGAAGGCCATACGCAAAGCCTGCCGCTGCCGATTGCCGAGGCCATTTCCACGCTGCCGGCGGGTGGGGTGAGCCCAAACGCCGTGACCTGGAACGCCCGTCGCTACCTCGTCAAGGTGGACGCCTTGCGCCCGACGCAGGTGCCGTCGTATGACGCGGCGGCGCCGGGGATCCGGCAGGCACTGCAGGCGCAGGCGCTCGAGCGCGCCACGGTGGCCCTGGTCACCGGCCTGCTGACCAAGGCAAAGATCACCCAGTGACCTGCCGCCATCGTCAGTAACCCCGTCATTGCCGCCCCCTGGAAGAAATCGTAGGAACGCCATGCAACGCGACCGCTCGGCCACGCCGTCCGCCCACGCCCTGAACATTCACGCCCCGACCGCCGCGACCGTCCCGACGGATACGCGGGAGCCAGCTTCGCTGGCCGAGCGGGGCCGGCGCAGCCTGCTTGCACGGGCGGTGGCGGCGACGGTGGCCGTCACGTTGTGGCTTGGGCCGGTGCAGATCACCCTGCAGCAAGCGCGGCAGGCGGCGGGCGCGCTGGCGGCGGGGGCGACGGAGGTCGATGCACTGGCCGTGCACGGCGGCGCGGTGCGGCAAGGGCTGCTGCGCTGGGCCGTGTCGAAGCTGCCGGTGCTGCTGCGCTTTGGCCCGGCGGAGGCGCTGGCCGCGCCGATTACCGATCCGAACGCGCCGGTGCGCTTTACGCCATCGATTTCCGTGACCACGGGACCCGGTGCGCCCGATGGCGGCGTACCGGTCGTCGGCATCACCACGCCGAACGCGCAGGGCATCTCGCTCAACCAGTACCGCACGTTTGTCGTCGATCCCATCGGCCTGATCCTGAACAATAGTGCGACCGGCGGTGGCGCTTTCCTGGGCGGGCAGGTTGCCGGCAATGCCAATCTGGCCGCGTCGGGGCCGGCGCGGCTGATCGTCAACCAGGTCACCAGCAGCGCGCCGGCGCAGATCAACGGCACCGTGGAGATCTTCGGTGCGGCGGCAGGGCTCGTGATTGCCGCGCCCGGCGGCGTCTACACCAATGGCGCGGGCTTCACCAATACCAGCCAGGTCACGCTGACCACCGGCACGCCGCAATGGCTGTCCGCTGCCGGCACCATCACGAGCTTCGACACCGCCGCCACGGCGGGCTTCCTGGTGGAAGGCGGCAGGATCCGGATCGGCAATCCCAACCCGGGCAGCGCTGCCACGGGCATCGAGGGCACGGTCGGCAACATCAATCTGATTGGCGAGTCGATCGGCATTGACGCCGCGCTGAACGCGGGCAAGCAGATCAACGTGGTGGCCGGCCGCCAGTTGGTGACGCCGCTGGGCGATGGCTTTACCACTGCCGCCGCCGGGGCGAATAGCGCCGCCTCCAATTCCAGCGCGAGCAACGGGCTGGCGATTGATGCCACGGCATTTGGTGCGATGAACGCCGGCCAGATCCACATCATCAGCACGACGGCGGGCGTGGGCGTGCGCGCCGATGGCAACCTGGCGGCATCGGCCGGCAATCTGACCATCGACTCGGCTGGCAATCTCAAAGTAGGCAGCACCTATGCCAAGCAGGCGGCGGCGCTCAACGCGGGCGGCGCGATCGTGGCGTCGGGCAACGGCCAGGCAGAGGCGGGCTACACGGCTCAGGCGGGTGGGGATGTCACGCTGGGCGGTACGCTGGAGTCGGGTCGGGCGCTGACCGTCACGGCTGGCGGCGCGATCAACGGCGCCGGCGGCGTGAAGGCGGCGGAGGCGGTGACGCTGGATGCCGCTGCCAGCGTGGACGTTGGCGGCGCCGTCAATGGCGCCACCGTGCTCGTGAAGGCGGCGGGGCAGGACGGGCGCGGTGATATTCGGCTCGGCGGCGACGTGACGTCGCCGGGCGCGATCCGGTTGCAGGCGGCACGCGACACCCTGATCGACGGCAACGCGGTGTCGGCCGGAGACCTCGACCTGGCATCGCAACGCAACCTGACGATTCGCGGCGCCGCCGGCAGTACGGCGGGTAACGTCGCGCTGACGGGTGTCACTGGCAGCGTGACCACCAGCGGCAACGTGGTGTCGCCGGGCACGCTGACGGTGACGGCCGGCACAGACGCGGCGTTGGGCGGGCAGGTGCTGTCTACCGGTGCGCTGAACGTGACGGCGCAGAATGGCAGCATCAGCACGAGCGGGGAGATTGGTAGCAACGCGGGCCTGACGCTGACCGCTTCCCGCGACGTCACCGTGGGCGGCCAGGCGCAAAGCGCCGGCGACACCCGCATCCGCGCGACGCAAGGCAATGTGGCGATCCAGGGTGCCTTGACCAGCGATGGCGAAGCGGATATCGGCGCGGGCGGGAGYGCCGTCGTGGCGGGCAGCCTGTCCAGCGGTGGCAATACGACGCTGACGGCTGCGGGCGGATCGGCGACGGTCAGCGGCGCGCTGACCAGCCTCGGCAACGCCACGGTGAGCGGCGCGCAGAACGTGACCATGTCGGGAAGCACGCTCGTGGGCGGCAACCTCGGCGTGGCGGCGGGCGGCTCGGCGAAAGTGAGCGATCTGACGTGGATTGGCGGCGACGCCACGCTGCGCGGCAATGACGTGACGATCGGCGCGGGGGCCACCGGCAACGGCAACGCCGTGAACGGCAACGCCGTGAACGGCAAGCTGGACGCTGGCGCCACGCGCGCGCTGACCCTGTCCGGGAACAGCACGGGCACGAACGTCTCGTTGAGCGGGGCAACCATCGTCAACCAGGGTGTCACCGCTGCGGTACAGACCCTGAGCGTGGGCGGTGGTGCCGTCATCAATACCGGCACGATGGCCGGCAACGCGGCGGCGTTCAACGTCGGCAACCTGACGAATCGGGGCACCATCGGCGGCCAGACCGTAGACGCCACCGTGACCGGGGCGCTCGACAACGCGTACGGGCTGATCGCCGGTGCGCAGCGCCTCGACGTAACCGCCGGCACCCTGGCCGCGAACCAGGGCGGCACGCTGTTCGCGGGCGACCTGACCGGCCAGAGCCCGCTGACGGGCAATCTCGGTTTCACGGTATTGGGCGGCAACGGCAGTTTCAATAACGCGAGCGGTCAGATCCTGGCGGGCAACAACCTGACGGTCAACGCGCTGAACCAGGTCTTCGACCCATCGGCAACGAGCACCGGCAGCCTCAACGCCAACGGCACGCTGACGCTGGGCGCGCTGGCCATCAACAATACCGGTACCTGGACCGTGCCGGGCGGCAGCGGGGTGCTCAATGCCAGCCAGGGCATCACCAACAGCGGCACGATCCAGAAGGCCGGCGACCTGTCGCTGGCCACGGGCGGTACGCTGACCAACACCGGGCAGATCGTGGGCGGCAGCAATGTCTCGCTGTCGGCCGGCAATCTGTCCAATACCGGCACGATGCACGCCAACGGTAACCTCGCGTTGGACGGCAACGTGACCAACCGTGGCGTGGCGGAGGCGCTGGGCGACATCGTCGTCACGGGTTCGAATTACGACAACACGGGCGCGAAGACGCAGGCCAACCGCGACGTGAAGGTCGACATTGCCGGGACGGTGTCGAACACCGGTGGCGTGCTCGGAGCGAACCGCGACATGCATATCGCTGCCGGGGTGGTGGTCAATGACCGAACCGGACCGGTAGATGCCGGCAGCACGACCGGCAAGGTGACGAACGACGCGCTGCTGGACTCGACAGTGATCGGCAGCTATCGGCCATTGGCTGGTGGCTATTGCGACGCCTGTACCGGCAACGAACTCGGCAATCCGCTGGATATCCGCATTGGCGATCTGACCCGGACTGCCGATGGGACGTCGATTTCACCGGTCATCGGCTATGTGCCGTACTACAGCGGCGGGGACGCTGGCGTGGTCTACCTGCCCATGTGGCACGTGGGCCCGAACGCACCCGTGCCGGGGAATCCGCTGCTGGCCCTGCCCACGGTGGACCGCACCATCGTCAGCCAGACGGATGGCGTGGCCGGCCAGATCATCAGCCGGGGCAAGCTCGACATCGCCGCCACATCGCTCTCCAACAAGGGTGGCGCGATCTCGGCGGGCGGTGACCTGACGCTGAACGTGGGGGCTCTCGACAACGGCCGATCCGCCACGCTGGTCAGCAGCGTGACGGACCAAGTGAATGCGGGGGAACTGAGCGCGTTCCTCGCGCAGCTCAAAAGTATTGGGGAGCGTGTAGACGGCACCATCCCCGGCACGACCCAGACGGTGTTTGGCACCCCCTCGCCGGGTTGCCAGGGCGATAACTGTGGCGCGCCGCCGGTGACGGCGTTTCCGATGAACATTGGAACGGCCGCAGATAACTCAGCTGTCGGCGCGCCCACCCAGTCCTCGACCATCTACCAGCTTGGCAAGGCCGGCCAGATCACGGCGGGGGGCAACCTCGCCCTGACTGGCACCGGTGACCTGACCAATGCCGGGGACTTGGCTGCGGCGGGCAAGGTGACCATTACCACGCCCGGCACGTTTACCAACCAGGGCGTCCATGACATCCAGGTGACTACCCGCCAGGGGTGCGTGCCGGGTGCCGATTGCCCGGACGACAGCGCGCCGACGGTCCAGTCCGTCACGTGGCAGCAGACGCCTAGCACGGTGGCGGCGGGCCAGACGCTGACCATCAACGCGGCGAATGTCAGGAACCTTAGCGGCACGCTCGCCGCCCAGGGCAACGTGGACATCACGGCGGGCGGCACGGTCACGAACCAGGCCGGCGCCATCCAGTCGCTTTCGGGCGATGTGTCGATTACGGCGGCGTCGCTGGTCAACACCTCGCTCGACCCGGTGCAATTGCGCAAGAGCTACGGTGGCCAGAATCCGTCCTATGCGGGCGGCTGCAACCCCGGCGGCACCTATGGGAACAGCCAGTGCTCAGCGATGGAGGACGCGGCGGCAGGGCCGGCGGCGGTCATCAGTGGCGCGCGCGATGTCTTCATTCAGGGCGGCAGCGTCAACAACCACGGCGCGCTGATCAGCGGCGGCCGCAATGTCAGCGTGCAAGCCACCGGCGGCGTGGACAACACGGCCATCGCGCTCAATGCGGACTGGGTTGGTCGCTGGCAGGAAGACCGCAGTGGCGGCGACCGCTGGCACGATACCGGCGGCCGGGCCGCCATCGGCAACATTGCCTCGGGTATCCAGGCCGGCAATGCGTTGTCCGTGAGTTCGGGCGGCCAGATCGTCAATACCGGCAACCTGTTGGGTGCGGCGGTGGACATCACCGGCGCCGCGATGGTCAACGGCATCACAAGCCCGAACCAGCCGACGCCCCCGGCGGCCCCGCCGACTCAAGTCATTTCACTCGGCCCGCCGCCGGTGCCGGCCGGCTCGCTGCCGCCCGCGACGCCGACGCCGACACCGGACCCGACCGAACCGTGGCAATTCACCCCAGTCATCGTGGCGACGCCTGCCGCGCCCACGGCGGGTGGGCCGGCCACCGTTGACTGGCACTTCAACGCCAAGCCGGACGGCACGCCGCTGACAGCGCCGACGAACACCGGCGGCCGTGCCCAATACGTCAACCCGAACCCGGCGACGGGCGTGCTGGCCGGCGTGACGCCGGATAGCCTGCTGGGCCAGTTGCCGCCGGAACTGCGGCCGGGCAACGTCACGTTCTACTACGACCCGTACACCGAATCGCAGAAGTTGAATCAGGCCGCGTTGCAGCAGACCGGGCAGGACAGCTTCGTCAGCGGGCTGGCATGGGACAGCCAGAACAATCTCTCGGTCGATGACCAGGAGAAGCTGGCGCTGTACAAGAACGCGGCGGACTACGCCAAAGAGCACAGCATAGCGCTGGGCACGGCGCTGACCGACGAACAGATGCACGCGCTGGACAAGCCGATGCTCTGGTACGTGGAGCAGGCCGTCCCGGACCCGCGCTGCACGGTGGCCAGCACGGCCTGCGGCAGCGTGAACGCGCTGGTGCCGCAGGTCTACCTGCCGGACGGCTACGTCCAGGCGCTGGCGACGCCCAACGGCGGCACGATCAGCGGGCAGAACGTCAGCCTGGACATCGACGGGCAACTGCGCAACAGCGGTCAGATCACGGCCGGTGACTTGTTGCAGGTGAAGGCGGGCAGCCTGGACCTGAGCCCGAACGTGGTGGACATCGGCACGAATGCGTACAAGGCGCAGGGCGGCTGGAATGTGGTGACGGGCACGGTGGTGCAGCCGGGCGGGTTCCTGTCGGCGATGCGCATGGACATCGACGCCGGCACGATCCACGCAGTGAACGACGCCTTCCGCATCACCCGCGCCGACGGCACCGTGGACGAGGAAGCCAGCGCGGCGCTGGTGGCGCAACTGACGGAAAGCCTCGGGCTGAACTACACCGAGGACACGCTCCAGGACGACATCCACACCCGGTTTATCAAGGAAAAGAAGGGCTTCGGCATCATCGGCCAGATCGTGGCGATGGTCGCGGCGGTGGCGATTTCGATTGTTACGGCTGGGGCGGGGGCGGTTGTTGTCACAGCGGCATTTGGTGCGACGTTTGCCGGTTCCGTGATGGGCGTCGCGCTATCGGCGGCGATCTCCGGCTTGGTTGCCGGTACGTTGTCCAGCATGGTGACGCAGGTCATTACCACGGGCTCGCTCAACCTCGGCGCCGCGCTGAAAGCGGGCGCGGTATCCGGCCTAACGGCCGGCCTGACCCAAGGCGCGATGGGAGCTTTGGACCTCAGCTCTCCCGGGGTGGCAAGCTTTGGCGACAATATTGCCAAGGGCGACTGGACCGCTGTGCAGGCGAACTTGGGGAGTTATGTCGAAGCAAGCGTAGTCCGCTCGGCGATCAGCGCGGGCGTGAACACCGTGGCCTATGGCGGAAGCTTTGGGCAGGCGTTCGTGGGTGGGCTGGTAAGGGATGCGGCAGCAGTTGGGGCCAACGCCGTGGGAGTAAGCGCGCCGGGCATTGGCATGCCGGGCTCGGACTCCTCGACGATCCTGACCAATGTATTGGGACATGCGCTGGTGGGGTGTGCTGCGCAGGGCCTTACAGGTGGTGATTGTGCAGGAGGCGCGATCGGCGGCGCGGCGAGTGCCATTGCGGCCCCATTGATTCGGGACGAAGTCTACGCGGGCAGCAATGTCGTCAACTACAGCGATGACAAGGTTCGGCAGGCTCTGACGGTTGGGCTTGCGACGCTGATTGGAGGAGCGACTGGCGCACTGTTGGGCGCCGATGTTACCTCCGCCGGGATGGCAGCGCAGAATGAGGCGCTGAACAATGCGACGAGCGGTTCAAAGAAGCCAACGGTTCCTGACGAAGTGCGCAAACTGCTTGAGCAGCAGCGGCGTGCGTTTGGTCAGGCAGGCACGGTCCCCAATTCGGGCAACGGAGTCGCGCCCCCGATGGTTGGGCCGAGCCCGTTGGTCCTTGGCGGTGCGAAGGGCGGTGCACCGAACTTCATCGTTTCGTCAGGAGGGACTGTCTACCCAGTTCCCAACGGCGCAACCGGTCCCACCCCAGTCTTGAACCCAGGGGGCAATCAAACCGGCGTAGCGTTCACGGGAGGGGCGGGCGGTGAAAATGGGAAAGTTTCAACGATACGGATTATGGATCCGACTCAACCGAGGGGGGCGAGTCCGGGCTATCCGGATGGATATGTAAAATATGAAAACTCGGCTCAGCCAAAGCCGCAAGGAGTTGATCCATATACTGGAAAAACTTTGCCGAATTCACAGTCGCATTTTCCAATAACGAAGTGAGGAAAATATTATGCCGAGCGCGCTTTCGATTCTCGTCGGTAAAAAAATTGTTGAAATTGACATGACTCCACAGGACGGTGGAGTCATGTTTGAGGAGGGTATAACTTTAAATATATATAATAGTTATGAGGTAACTTTCAAGGATCCAGAGCGCTCGCCGTTAACTGGCTCGATCGTTGTGAGGGTTGAGGAAACTACGGAAGAAGCGATCATTGTCCTAGATAATGGTGTTTGCGTGAAGGTCGCGTTAACGAGCGATGCTTATTTCGGCCCTGAGGCAATGCAACTTCGCGTTCCAGGAAAATCAATTGTTATTTGGAGTTGACGCTCACTGCCTTAAGCTCAGTTTCCTTCTTCGTGCCATGCGCAAGTTCCAAAAAAAGACAGACTGGCGCGCTGTTGGGGCGTGACGTAACTTCCGCCGGGTTGGCTGCGCAAAATGAGGCGCTGAACAATGCGACGAGCGGCAGCCGAAAGCCCGGCACGCCGGACGAGATTCGCAAGTTCCTCGACAAGGAGCGGGCAGCATTTGGGCAGACGCGCTCCACTACTGGTAACGGTCTGGCCGATGCCCCGGTGGTGTCGCCGAATCCACTGGTACTCGGCGGGGCTCGCAGCCCGGTGCCGGTCTACAATGCCCAAGGCGCGGCAAGAGCGGCGGCGAATAGTGGAAACTGGTCGGATGGCTCGTTAAGCCAAACAATACAGAATATTGCGGGATCGAATGCGCAAGTCACATACACCACATCTGGAAAAACCGTCTATACGAATCCGTCTGCCGGTGCGTCCGTGGTTTATGATAACGCCGGTAATTATTTCCGCGTTCAAAGTTCAACGGGACAATATTAAGATAAGAGTGGGAGCCAAATCCCCAACAACGTTCCATTGGTTGGAAATGGAAAGACGACGCAAACGGGTGTCCCTTCGGGGGTGAGAAATGGATTGACGCATTTCAAAAATGATGATGCGCGTAAATAACTGGAGACGATTTCGATGAAAATGCAAGAATCGACGTTTTAGGTCGCTGCAGGTGCGGGAAGTGAATCGGAGCCAAATGCTAATTCATTTCGGCTCTCTGGGTTGTCGTCAGAGTGGTTATTTTCCTCTGATTTTTGGCACGATCTCAATGTGGAAATAGGGACAATATTCGATCAATTTGAGGAAGATGAGGTCGATTCATCGGTTACAGAGAAGGTTGCGAATTATCTATGGAAAAGGATTGATATGTTGATTGTGAATCCAATTTATAAAATAGAATTCGTACGTGGTTGGACCTCCTCAAATGAGCCTCTGATCGAAGCTGTTGAGCGGGACCAACTAATTTTTGAATTAAAAGGGCTTCATACTTTCCTTGTGGAATCTTTGGTAAGGCCTCAACGGGTACTATTTTCCCTCTGATCAGCGATTATATTTGTCGCCGTACTGATGGCAGTATTGCGGTGTTTTTTATGCCAGAGTGATGAATCTTTCCCGCAGGGGGCGGAGGGGTCGAAAAGGGTCTTTCGGCCTAACGTTTCAGGGAACCCAAAGTGATGATGCAGACCCTCAGCTTTGTGCGCGTTTCTGGGGAAACGAAGTACGTACGCAGTTCGCCGTCGATGGGCCTGATGGTTGGTCGCGTCGTGCTGGAACTGGAAACGCCGGAAAAAGCAAAAGAGGATCTCTCGTCGCTGAGCTATACGGGCGATCAGGTCAAGACGGCCGCGAAGTAACAGAAGTCGTTGGGAGGATGCTGGCTTCGGCATCCTCCACGGTAAGCCTTGGCACACCCCCAAAAAATGGCGTTAAATAAACAAATCTCCACTCCCTCCAGGCCCCGCCATGCCTGCCAGCGCCAGCCCCATCGCCCGCTGCTTTGCCCAGCGCTACGCGGAAGCAAGACAGAAATTCCTCACCACAGCGCGCCAGGCCGGCGCCACGCTGACTGAATTTCCCCATCCCACCGAAACCGGCAGCGAAGGCGAGGTGCTTGCCATCGACGTGGCGTGGATTGGCCCCGCTGATGCGCTGCGCGTATTAATGATCACTTCCGGCACCCACGGCGCCGAAGGGTTTTGCGGATCCGGTGCCCAAGTGGCCTTGCTGGGCGATACCGCGCTCCATGCCGAGTGCCGCCAGGCCGGCTATGCGTTGTTGTTCGTGCATGCGGTGAATCCGTACGGGTTTTCGCACCTGCGGCGGGTCAATGAGGACAACGTCGATCTGAATCGGAATTTCATCGATTTCGATCAACCGTTGCCGACGAACGCGCCGTATGCGGAGGTGGCGCCCTTGTTGCTGCCGGCACACTGGCCGGCGTCGGATGCGGATCAGGCCGCGCTGATGAAGATTGCGGCCGAGCGTGGGATGGGGTGGTATCAGGCGGCGGTCAGCGCCGGGCAGTATCACGATCCGGGCGGGCTCTTTTTCGGTGGGCAGGAGCCGGCCTGGAGCAACTACACGCTGCGGCGCATCCTGGCGCGTTTTGGCGCGGACCGGCAGGTGCTGCGCTGGATCGATATCCACACCGGCCTCGGCCCGTGGGGCTATGGCGAGCCGATCTATATGGGGCCGGACGAGCCCGCGCAAATCGCCAAGGCCCGCGAGATCTGGGGAGCGGGTGTGACGTCGATCTATGACGGCTCGTCGACGTCGGCCAACCTCACGGGGCTGGCGTGGCAGGCGGTGCCGCAGACGCTGGGCAGCATCGACTATGCGGGTATCGCGCTCGAATTCGGCACGCTGCCACTGGCGGAGGTTCTCGATGCGCTGCGCGGCGACCACTGGCTCCATCGCCACCCCGAGGCTGACGAGAACCAGCGCGCGCTGATCAAGCTTGCGGTCTGGCGGGCGTTTTATGGGGACGCCGATGACTGGCGCGACGGCGTTGTCGCGCAGGTGCTGGAGGCGGTGCGGAAGGGCGTGGGCGTGGCCTAGCGGCGTATTGGCAAGCTACGCCTGCGCACCACTCTGTTCCACCAGCCAATTCCGGAACGAGCGCGCCGCCGCCGGCTCCACGCGGTCGCGCGGCCAGACCGCGTAGTAGCCGCCGCCCAGCGAGGCGCTTGCATCGCAGGCCCGCACCAGCACGCCAGCATCCAGGCAGTTGTCGATCATGTGCCGCCAGCCGAGCACGATGCCCTGGCCCTCGATGGCCATCTGCACGAGCACCGGATAGGCGTTGACCACCAGTTCATGTTCGATGCGCGGATCGCGCAGGCCATTGCGGGTAAGCCACGTCGGCCATGACATCCACTGCCGCTGGGCGTCCTCCAGCACCAGAAGCGTCTCCTTCGGCAGGTCAGCCACGGCCAGCTTGCGGCCGTGCAGGTAGCTGGGCGCGCACACGGGGAAGACCTCCTCGTCGTAGAGCCGCCGCGCGGCCAGGCCGCTCGGGGCACCTTCGCGCAGGTAGTAGAGGGCGATATCGAAGTCCGTGCCGGCCAGCGAGGCCAGGCTGTCGTTGACGATGAGTCGCACGCGGTAGTCGGGATGCTGCGCGCGGAACGCGGCGAGCCGGGGCGCCAGCCACAGCACCGCCACGCCGGACGAGCAGGCCACCGACAGCTCCACCTGCCCTTTGCGCTTCATCACGTCTTCCGTGGCCTCGGCGCAGGCCACCAGCAGGCGCTGCACCTGCTCGGCGTACTGCTGGCCGGCCACGGTCAGCCGCAGCGCGCGTGGTTCGCGCACGAACAGCTTCTTGCCGAGAAAGCGCTCGAGTTGCGCTACCTGCCGGCTGATGGCGCTTTGGGTGAGATGGAGTTCTGTGGCCGCGCGCGTGAAGCTGCCGTGGCGCATGGTCGATTCGAAGGCGACCAGGCAGGGCAGGGGCGGCAGGGGTGAGATGCGCATGGGGGAACGAAAACATGGCGGCAGGAGCCGCCATGATAAGTCCCACGCCGGGCGGCGACACGTTTTACCGTTCGTCCCCCGAGTCTTGCACTAGCGAGGTGCCTGATGCACCCGGCCGGCCTGCATGACGAGCCCAATGCGGGCATCGGGGCCGGCCAGCACGCCGATATCGGTGAGCGGGTCGCCATCGACGGCGATCAGGTCGGCCAGCGCGCCGGCGCGTACCGTGCCGAGTTCCCCGTCGCGCTGGAGGATGGCGGCGGCGATGGAGGTAGCCGAGCGAATCGCCTCGAGGTTGCCGAGCAGTTCCGCGCGGATGCGGAATTCCTCGGACTGGTACTGGTGCATTTCCCCGAGCAGGTCCGAGCCGAAGCCCATCTGCACGCCGGCTTCGGCGTAGATGGCCAGCGAATCGCGTCCGGCCTGGCGCACGGTTTCGATCTTGGCGACCGAGTCGGCAGGCAGACCGAGGCGTGCGCCGTCGCGCGCCAGCGCGTCGTAGGTGATCAGGGTGGGCACGACGAAGGCGCCGTGCTCGCGCATCACGCGGGCCGCGGCAGCATCGACGAGATTGCCGTGCTCGATGGTCCGCACGCCGCAGCGCACGGCGCGGGTGATGGCGCGGCCCGTGTAGGCATGGGCCATCACGTAGGTCTGGGCGGCCTCGGCCTCGGCCACGATGGCGCGGATCTCGTCCTCGCTGTACTGCGTGTTGCCGATGGGGTCGGTCGGCGATGCCACACCGCCCGAGGCCATGATCTTGATCTGCGTGGCGCCTTTCTGGATTTCCTCGCGCACAGCGAGGCGCACGGCATCGACCCCATCCGCCACGCGGGCGATGGCCCCGGCACGGAAGGCGCACGAGCAGGGCTCGAGCGTGTCCGAGCGCGGCCGGAAGTCGCCATGGCCGCCAGTCTGCGAGAGCGCCTTGCCGGACGGGAAGATGCGCGGCCCCGGAATCAGCCCGGTCGCCACGGCCTGCGAGAGGCCCCAGTCCGCACCGCCCGCATCGCGCACCGTGGTGAAGCCGCGCTCGAGCATGCCCCGCATGATCGGCATGGCGCGGAAGGCCACCAGCACGTTGGGCTGCACGGCGTTCACGCCGAGGTTGGCCAGCGAGGCCAGCACGTGCACGTGGCAGTCGATCAGGCCCGGCATCACGGTCTTGCCGGTCACGTCGATCACGGTGGCCTGCGGCGCGTGGATGGGCGTGGCCGAGACTTCGACGATCCGTTCGCCGTCGATCAGGACATCATGGCGCGGCAGCACCGTGCCGCGTGCGGGGTCGAGGACGTTGCCGCCCTGGAGCAGGATTTGAGTCATGAGGCTGTAGCGGAAAGACTTCCGTTCAATGCTTGCGAAGATAGGCGGGCTCGCGCACCAGACGCGTGCCGACGAAGCTGATGGCGGCGGCAATCATCACGTAGAAGGCCGGTGCCATCGTGCTGCCCGTGGTGGCGATCAGCCACGTGATGAAGAACGAGGCGAAGCCGCCGAAGATCGTCACGGCCATGTTGTAGGCCACGGAAAGTCCCGTGGACAGCACCTTGGCCGGGAACAGCTCCGAGAAGGCGGCCAGGATCGGGCCGGTATAGGTGGCGATCAGCACACCGAACACCACCTGGAACACCAGCAGCGAGGCCAGCCCCGGGGCGTGGTTGATGTAGGCGAACATCGGCCAGGCCAGCACGAAGATCAGCGCGGCGGCGCCGGAGAGCAGCCCACGGCGGCCGATGCGGTCCGCCAGCAGGCCGACGATGGGCGCGAACACCATGATCGCCATGCCCCCGGCCATGCCGGCGACAAAGCCGGTGGATTGCGGCACCTTCAGCACCTTCACGGCGTAGGTCGGCATGTAGAACAGCAGCACGTAGGTGCAGACCGTCCACAGGATCACCATCGAGAAGCTGGCGGCGGTCTGGCGCGGGTAGTCGCGCAGCACCTCGGTCAGCGGCGAGTCGGTCTTGTCGGTGGTCTCGCGGAAGGTGGGCGTTTCCTCCAGGTGATGGCGGATGTAGTAGCCCACGGGGCCGATCACCATGCCCAGCAGGAACGGCAGGCGCCAGCCCCAGCTATTGAGCGCCTCGGTGCTCAGGGAGGCCGTGACGAAAGTGCCTACAGCGGCGCCGAGCAGCACGGCCACGCCGATACTGGCCTGGATCCAGCTCGAGTAATAGGCACGCTGGTTTTCCGGCGCGTATTCGGTCAGGAAGGCGGTGGCGCCGCCCATCTCGCCGCCGGCGGAGAAGCCCTGCATGAGCCGGGCCACCACGATCAGCAGCGGCGCGAACAGGCCGATCTGGTCATAGGTGGGGGCGATGCCGATCAGCGTGGTGCCCAGTGCCATCAGCAGGATGGTCAGCGAGAGCGCGGCCTTGCGGCCCACGCGGTCGGCGTAGATGCCGAGGATGATGCCGCCCACGGGGCGCATGAAGAAGCCCACGCCGAAGGTGGCCACGGCCAGCAGCAGCGAAGTCAGTTCGTCGCCGGTGGGGAAGAACAGCTTGGCGATGATCACGGCGAAGAAGCTGTACACCGTGAAATCGAACCATTCGAGCCCGTTGCCGATCACCGTGGCGATGATGGCGCGGCGTCGCTGGCTGGCGCCGACACGGGGTTGGTCGGCCGCGTAGGCGGGGGCGCTGGCTTGCATGTCTCTCTCTCCCTTTTATGGCAGTTCAGGCCGATGTTAGGGGCGCCGCGATGACGCGAGAAACGAAATCTGCGCATGCGGTCATGACGTCAGCGCATGCATGGGCTGTGCCAGGCCGCTGCCAGCCGCTACCGATACGACAGCACCAGCCCCTGTATCAGCTGCGTCCAGCCTTCCAGCATCACGAACAGCAGCAGCTTGAACGGCACCGAGATGGTGGTCGGGGCGATCATCGACATGCCCAGCGCCAGCAGGATGGCGGCGACGATCAGGTCCACCACCACGAACACAAGATAGACCACGAAGCCGATCTGGAACGCGCGCGTCAGTTCGGAGAGCGTGAAGCTCGGGATCAGCACCATCATGTCGTCCGCCTTGAGGTCATCGGCGCGGCCCTCGGGCCAGATCCGCTTGGCCGACTGGACGAAGAAGGTGCGGTTACGTTCCTCGGTGTGCTTCACCAGGAACGCCTTGAGCGGCCCGCTCACGGCGTCGTAGACCACCACCACGTCCCCCACGTTGAACGCGGCGTTGGACTCGGCGCGGCGCTTCATGGCGTCGAAGGCATCGGAGCCGATCGGCGCCATGATGTAGGCGGTCAGGATGATGGCGATGCCGTTCAGCACCATGTTGGGCGGCACCTGTTGCAGCCCCAGTGCGGCGCGCAGCAACCCGAACACGATCACGAGCTTGGTGTAGCTGGTCACCATCAACGCCACGAACGGCGCCACGCCGAAGGCGAGGATGACGGTGAGGATCAGTACCGGATTGTAGAGGCCGTTGTTCATGCGTCGCCTGCCGCGAAGGTCGCCACGCGCACGCCCAGCCGGTTGCCCACGGCGATCAGCGTGCCGGTGCCGATGCGGTTGCCGTTCACCACGATGCGCACCTCGCTTTGCTTGAGCGGCTGGGGCAGCTCGAACACGTAGCCGGGCTTCACGGCGCGCAGTTCGGCCAGCGGCACCGCCACATCGCCAACTTCAAACCGCAGTTCTACCTCCAGGCCGTCCAGGTGCGAAAGCGTCGCCTGCGCCGCATCGGGATGGGGAATGTCGGCCGGCGCGCCGGGCTCGGCGGCGCGGTGTCCTTCGGGATGCGTGTCTGCCATATGGGCTCCATGGAGGAAGGTGATGTCGTCCAGCGCCGTCACGCGGCGGCCTTCGGCCACGGCGGTCCACGTCATGCCGCGCTGGCCCGTGGCGCAGCGCACCACCAGCGCGCCCGCCTGCGACTGCCAACGCTCGATGCTGACGATGTCGCCCGGCTCGATCTCTCGCATCTCGCCGACTGTGATCGTGGTGGTGCCGATGCGTACGGCCAGCGGGGCCGGCAGGGCAGCCAGCCACGGCGCGGTCCGCGCGGGCGGCGCGGCGGGCAATGCCGCCAGCCGCTCCGGCGATTCGAACTGCAGCACCGCGCGCAGCGGCGCGGCGCCGGGGCGCGTGAGTTCCACACCGAGCGCGGCGAGATTCGACGGCCACGCGGCAGGCGCCGGATGCCACGTCAGCGCGTCCGGCTGCACGGCGCCAACGGCAGCGGCCACGTCGGCGCAGGCATCGGCCATGATTGCGTGGCGCAGCAGCACAGGTAGCGCCTCGGCGGCACCCGGCACGCCCAGCAGGGTCCGTTCGCTCGCCACGTCCAGGCAGATACGGCCGTGGCGCGTGCCGAGCGTGAAGGCATAGCCCTGCGCTGTACGTGCGGCGATGGCGCCGTCCGGCGGCACGAAGCGGGCGCGCCAGTCATGGCCGGCCAGCCGCAGCGGCACGGGTGCGGCGCGGCAGGTCAGCCAGTTCATCAGGCGCGCGGTGTCGGCCTCCACATGAGGCAGGTCTGGCGCGGTGTCCAGCGTGGCCACGTTCGATGGCATGTCGCGGTGCGGTCGGTCCCGGTTGATGGATGGAAGGGGTGTCTCTCGATTCGCGCCAACTCGATTCGAGCCAACAATACGCAGCCGGGTGCAGCCGCGTCCACTACGAGCCCTTGTAGGCCCCCACCTGCCCGCATCCGCTAGCCCCCGCCGTGGCGCGGTTGGGCGTCGTATGGCGCGGCGTGTGCGCCATGCGCTACGAATCCTCGGTACTGGTCGCGCCCGGAGGTGGCCCATACACTGCGGCAACTGTCGAAACTCCGCTCAACCTGGGCTGATTCATGGCGAAATTCCCGGCAAAACTTCCGGCATTCCCACGTGGTGGTCTGGGGCCCGCTTCACCGGGGCTCCAGCAGATGGCCGCCGTCGCGTCGCGCCAGTCAGACCTCGCGCTGACGCTGCTGCTGTTCGCCGTGATTGCGCTGTTCGTGCTGCCGCTGCCCACGTTCCTGCTCGACTTCCTGCTCACGATCAACCTCGGCATGAGCCTGACGCTGCTGATCGTGGCGACCTATATCCCGTCCGCGCTGTCGCTGTCCACGTTCCCGTCGCTGCTGCTGTTCACCACGCTGTTCCGGCTGTCGCTCAATATCGCCTCGACCAAGCTGATCCTGTTGCACGCCAACGCGGGCCACATCATCGATACCTTCGGCAAGCTGATCGTCGGCAACAACGTGGTGGTGGGCGGCGTGGTGTTCCTGATCATCGCCATCGTGCAGTTCATCGTCATCGCGAAGGGCTCGGAGCGCGTGGCGGAAGTCGGCGCGCGCTTCGCGCTGGATGCCATGCCGGGCAAGCAGATGAGCATCGACGCCGACGTGCGCGCCGGCACCATCTCGGCCGCCCAGGCGCAGGACCGCCGCCGCGCGCTGGAACAGGAGTGCCAGCTCCATGGCGCGATGGATGGCGCGATGAAGTTCGTCAAGGGCGACGCCATTGCCGGCGTGGTGATCGCGCTGGTCAACATCCTGGCCGGCATCTGCATCGGTACGCTGATGCGGGACATGAGCATCGGCGAGGCGCTCCAGCGCTACGCCATCCTGACCATTGGCGACGGCATGGTGTCGCAGATCCCGTCGCTGCTGGTGTCCATCGCGGCCGGCGTGGTTATCACGCGGGTCTCGTCCGATGAAGACCGCACCCGCTCGCTGAACCTGGGCAACGTGATTGGCCGGCAACTGCTGGGCCAGCCGAAGGCGCTGGTGGTGTCGGGGCTGGCCATCGCCGTGTTCCTGGTGGTGCCGGGCTTCCCCAAGTGGACCTTCGGGATCATGGCCATCGTGGTGGCCGGCGGCGGCTACCTGCTGATGCGCCGCGCCGCGCGCAGCACCGGCACGGTTACGTGGATCGAGATGGGCGATGCGGAGGCGGACGCCAATGCCGCCGCCGTGGCCCCGGCGCTGGCGCTGGAGCTGGACGACGCCCTGCGTGGTCGCATCGACCTGCGCCAGTTCGAACAGCGCATGACCACCACCAAGGGCGAGGTGGAGGCGGACCTCGGCATGGTGTTCCCCCGGCTGCGGATCGCGCATCGCCCGCTGGCCGAGCGCGACGCCTACGCCATCCGCGTGCAGGACGTGGTGGCGTCGGCCGGCGTGCTGCGCCCCGGCAAGCGGCTGCTGGAGCCCGGCGCGCGCGCCCGTATCGACCAGGGCGAGGCCGAGGTCGGCGTGCCCTTCGGCCCGTTTCCGGAGGTGGTGTGGATTCCCGCGCCCGCCGGCGACGCGCCGCCGCCTGAGGGCGTACGCACGCTGTCCTGCGAGGAAGTGCTGGCCGTGCACGTCGGCGCCATGATCAAGCAGCACGCGGCGCCGCTGCTCGGCATTCAGGACGTGCAGGCGATGATCCACGTGGTGCAGGCCGATGCACCGGACCTGGTCATGGAACTGGCCCGGGTCGTGCCGCTGCAGCGCATCACCGACGTGCTGCGCCGCCTGTTGCAGGAGGGCGTGCCCATCCGCAACCTGCGCACGATTTTCGAAAGCCTGGTGACCTGGGCGCCGAAGGAGACCGACGCCATCGCGCTGACCGAGTTGGTACGCGTGGATCTGGGGCGACTGATCACGAGCCGCCACGTGGGCCCGGCACGGTCGATCGATGCCGTGCTGTTCGAACCGGCGCTTGAAGCGCGCGTGCAAGGCGCCATCGAGCGCGCGGCGCGCGGCAACATTCTGCTGCTGAGCCACGACGTGACGCGCGACATCCGCGAGCAACTGCGCGTGCTGCTGGAGAAAGCCGGCGCCGCGCGCGTGGTGGTCGTGGTCAGCACCGATGTGCGGCGCTATATCAAACGGCTGATCGAGCCCGTGGCGCCGCGTATCGCCGTGCTGTCGTACCAGGAAGTCGACGAGGACGTGACGCTGGTGCCGGTGGGCTGGATCCAGAACCCGGCGAGCGAGTAAGACCGCCATGACCGCCGACACCATCCTCGACATCACCCGCCAGGCGCTGCTGGTGGTGCTGTGGGTCACGCTGCCCGTGGTGCTGATTGGCACCGTCGTGGCGCTGGTGGTGGCCGTGCTGCAGGCCGTCACGCAGATCCAGGACCAGAGCATCGGCACGTCCACGCGGCTGATTGCCGTGCTGGTGTCGCTGGTGCTGCTGGGCGGCTGGCTGGGCGGCGAAGTGATGCGCTTTGCGCAGCGCGCACTGCAAACGATGCTGACGTTTCTCTGAAGTGCTCCGCAACCTTCCACAAGAACCGAAAGAGACCGAGCCGACATGACGCCGCACCCTGGGGAGCACCGAAACAAGATCCAGCGCACCTGCATGGCGCTGCTGCTGGGCCTGTGCCTGCTGGCTACGGCCGGGGCAGCGGAGGCGGCCGACCTGCGCTGGTCCGGCAAGCCGTTCGCCGCCACCGCCAGCGACAAGCGGCTGCCGGACTTCCTGCGCGAGCTGGCCGCCTCGCAGGGCACCACCGCCGTGATCGACCCGAAGGTGGAGGGCACCATCAGCGGCAAGTTCACCGAATCCGCCCAGCACGTGCTGCGCAGCGTCTGCGCGATGTTCGGGCTGACGTACTACTACGACGGCTCGCTGCTCTATATCGACGTGGCCAACGAGGCGCGCAACGAGGTGATTCCGATTGCGCGCGGCGCCGGCACGCGGCTGCGCGAGTCGCTGGTACGGATGCAGGTGCCCGATGCGCGCTATCCGATCACCATCAACGACGCCGAAGGCACGCTGATGGTCTCCGGGCCCAAGCGCTATGTGGAGACGGTGCGGGCCGCCGTGCGCGCCGTGGACGACCGCTCCATCGCCGATGACCGCGCCGAGGTGCAGCTCTTCCCGCTCAAGTACTCGTGGGCGTCTGACTTTCGCATCAACCGCTCCGGCAAGGAGATGACCGTGCCCGGCGTGGTCAGCGTGCTGCGCAATCTCTATGGCCGCAATCGCGGATCGCTGGCGAATTCGAACCCGAGCCTGGGCACCAGCCGTGGCGCCACGCGCATGGCCAAGCTGCGCACCGGCGACAGCGGCGGCATGAGCATTCCATCCGCCGATCCGGGCCAGGTGCTCGACAGCATGGGCGGGAACGGCATGATCGCCGCCGACGTGCAGGGCAACGCCTGGGGCAGCGGACAACTGCCGCAGTTCCAGGCCGACACCCGGCTCAACGCCGTGCTCGTGCGCGACACGCCCGACCACATGGCCCAGTACCGTCGCCTGATCGAATCGCTGGACGTGAAGCCGCGTCTGGTCGAGATCGAGGTGACGATCATGGACATCAGCCAGGAGGACCTGGACAGCCTCGGCGTGGACTGGCGCCTGCACACGCGGCACGTGGACCTCCAGATCGGCGGGGGCAATAACAACGCGCCGCTGACCTTCGGCAACCTGACCTCGGAGGCGGGCACCACGGCGGCGTCGGCGGCTTCCGGCCTGCAGTTCACGGGCGCCATCGGCAACGATGTCACGCGCTTCCTGCTCACACGGGTCAAGGCGCTGGCGGACCGGGGGCAGGCGAACTTCGTCGCCCGGCCCAAGGTGCTGACGCTGGACAACACCGAAGCCGCGCTGGAGAACCTCCAGGAGTTCTATGTGCGGGTGGATGGCTTCCAGGACGCCGGCCTCTTCAACGTGACCGCCGGCACGGCCGTGCGGGTGACGCCGCTGGTGGTCGATGAAAGCCAGAGCCGCGCGGTGATGCTGACCATCGACATTGCCGACGGCAACCTGTCGGGCGAAACCGTGGATCGCATTCCGGTGGTGCGGCGCCGCTCGATCACCACGCAGGCGATGGTGGAGGAGGGCAAGAGCCTGCTGATCGCGGGGTATACCACCGAGGAGCGCATCAACGCCTCGTCCGGTGTGCCGCTGCTGCAGGACGTGCCGATCATCGGCAATCTGTTCAAGTATCAGGAGAAGCGCCAGAACAATATGGAGCGCTTCTACCTGCTCACGCCGCGCCTCGTGCTGCCGGGGATGAGCTAAATGGCCGACATCCTGCATGAGGGCAACTCGGGCTGGTCGCTCCGGTTCCTCGGGGGCGATGTCTACGGCCGTCTCGTCACGCTGCGGCGCGGCGAGAACGTGCTGGGTGCCGCCGGCGAGGTGGACATCAGCGTGCCCGGCGCCGACGTGCAGCCGCGCCATCTGGTGCTCAACGTGGGCGACGTGGCGGTCTCGGCCGAGCGCGTGGGCGATGCCGCCGTGGAGATCAACGGCCGTCCCACCACGCAGCGCGTGTTCGCGCTGGCCGGCGGAGACATCCTGACTATCGGCTCGCTCGATGTGGAGCTGCTGCGCGCGCAGCCGGCGGCGACGGAAGCCACCGACACCCTGTTCGCCTGGGCCGAGTCGGGCCGCCGCGCCGAGCGGCAGGCGGACGGGCAGGGCGAGGGCGAAGCGGCCCGCCGTCATGGGCGCGCCCTGATGGCGGCGATGGGTGTGGCGGCCACGGTGCTGCTGGTGGGCGCCGGCTGGGCCGCAGCCACGCTCTCGCAGCGCGGCGCCCCGGTGCCCGGCGCGCAGGTGGACCCGGCGGCGGTACGCAAGACCGTGGCAGCGTTTCCCGAACTGGAGGTGGTCTCGCAGCCCAACGGCACGGTCGCCGTGCGCGGCTTCGTGAATTCGCGCGTGGACCGCCAGCGCGTGACCCAGGCGCTGGCGCCCTACGGCCGCGCCGTGCAGCAGCAGCTCCGTTCCGCCGACGATCTGATCGAGCACATCCAGCGCTATCTGGACGAGCCCGGCGTGGGCATCGCCTATCAGGGGCAGGGCCGCGTGCTGCTCAGCGGCACAGCGGATCCGTCGGCCGGGCGCGACAAGGTCAAGCGGCTGACCGAAGACCTGCACCCGGGCGTGCTGGTCACGGACCGCATCGACTACCGCGAAACGGTGGACAACCGCCGCCGGCAGGTGCGGGATGGCCAGATGGAGAACTGGCAGGGCGTGTTTCCAGCCCGCGTGGTCAGCATCACCGAGGACGGCGAGGGCAAGCGCTCGGTGCAGCTGGCCAACGGCAGCCGGTATTTCGAAGGGGCGGTGCTCAAGAACGGTGCCGAAATCGAACGAATCGACGCGGATGGCGTGGTGCTGCGCGACAGCCCGGCGCCCGCGCCGCCGCAACGCAAGTAATTTGCATCACGCGATGCAGATGCCGCCGGCCTTTGGGGGCCTGGCGGAAGGTCGTCAACCCACCAAGGAGCAAACCATGGCAAATGAAGTGGACCTGAACGCCAAGATGAATGAGATCCAGCAGAAGGCGCAGGAGTTCTCCGTGAACATCCTGAATCTGCAGGACACGCTGACGCGCCAGAACGCGGTCGTCAGCAGCGAGATGGCACACAACACGCAGAAGGCGAACCTGATCCAGGGCGCCATGCAGGATGTGAAGCAGACCTCGCGCACGAACTGACGTTCGCAATGCTGTCTGTTGTCTTCCTCTCCCGGGGGCGGGGGAGGAAGACATCAACCGCCACATACACGGGAGAACCACCATGGATCCCACCACGATTGCCGCCACCGGGGCCGTAGCGGGCGCCGGGGGCAACGCGGGCCCGACCTCGGACGCCGCCACGCTGGCCGCGCACCAGGCGCCGCCTGCCGCGCCGACTCACGCCAGTCAGGCCAACCCCGCCGACGCCCAGACCTTTTCCGATATGGTGCGCGGCGGCCAGGCCGCCGATGGCTCGCGCGGTGCCCATGCGGCGCAGGCCGCCAGCGACCCGTCGTCCACCACACTCGGCAATGCCATCCGCTCCAGCTACGTGTCTGCCGGCGAGGAAGCCGCCCGGCAGGCCACACGGCTGCAGGAAATGCGCGAAGGCATGTTCGCCGCCATCCACACCGGCAGCACCTCCGACGTGGTCTATCAGGCCATGATGCTCCAGACCCAGTCGCTCGAGCTGTTTTCGTCGATCCACGTCACGTCGAGCATCGGCAGTGCCGGCACCAACCTGTTCAACAGCCTGCTGAAGAACCAGCAATGACCGCATCCCTTCCCCGTTGGATGTGCCGCGCACGGCTGGCCCTGCCGCTGGTCGCCGCGCTGGCGCTGGCCGGCTGCAAGGTGGACCTGTACGCCTCCCTGAACGAGAACGAGGCCAACCAGATCCTGGCCGCGCTCACCGCCGATGGGCTCAACGCCGAGAAAGCGCGCGCCGGCGAATCGGGCGGCGGTAACCAGGACGGCAACTGGAGCGTGCGCGTGGAGGAGTCGCAGCTACCCGCCGCGCTGGAGATCTTGCGTAGCGAGGGGCTGCCCGGCGAGCGCTTCGCCTCGCTGGGGCAGGTGTTCCAGAAGCAGGGGCTGGTGGCCACGCCTACCGAGGAGCGCATGCGCTATATCTATGCGCTCTCCCAGGAGCTGTCCGAGACGCTGCGCAATATCGATGGTGTGGTCACGGCGCGCGTACACGTGGTGATTCCGGCCACCGATCCGCTCTCCGACAAGATCCGCCCCTCGTCGGCGGCCGTCTTTATCAAGCATCGGCCGGATGTGGACCTGCGGCTGCTGGTGCCGACCGTCAAGGACATGGTGGCGCACAGCATCGAGGGGGTGACGCATGACAGCGTGTCCCTGTCGCTGGTGGAGGCGCGGCCGTTCACGCCCGTCGCCCATGCAGCAGCGGTGCCCGGGGCGTTCCCGGTGGGCCGCTTTGCGTTGATCGCGCTGATGGTGGTGCTCGCCGCCGCGCTGATTGCCACCGGGGCACTGGCCTGGAAGCGTGGCGGGCTGCGCTGGCCGCCGCGTGCGCAGTCGCGGGGCCTGTCATGAGCCTGCCCGCCGCCGCGCTGCCCACGGCGCTGGCGCCGGCATTGCCGGCCCTGCCGGATGCCGCGCTGGCCCGGGCAGTGGCGGGGCTGCTGCAACGGCCGCTGGCGCAGTTGCATCCGAGCTGGCTGCCCGCCGACTGGCCGCTCGCGTGGCGCCGGCCTGCGCGTTTCGGCGCGGCGGCGGCAGACCTGCTGGCCGCGCCACTGGGTCTTGCCGCCGACGTGGTGACCCGGGACACCCTCGTGCGCGTGCTGACCGGCGATGGCGATGCCCGCGCCGATGTCCTCCCGCGCATCGTCCTGATGGACCGTCCCGCGCTGCGCCTGCTGGCACTTTGGGTGGGGCTGGCCGTGCACAAGCCCGGCTTCGCCAGCGAGCGCCGCATCGTGCCGGCGCCGCTCGCCAATATCGAATCGATCGCCGGCTCGCTGATCGGCCAGCTGCCGCGCGCCATGCGCCGTGTGGCGCGGCGGATCGACGCGCAGGCGGTGGCCTTCCTGCTCAAACGCGTGCCGGACCTCAGCGAGCTGCCGATGAACCTCGCCCCGCTGCGCGCCCGCCCGCCCGGCGTGGGCCGTGTGATGGCCGAGCGTGGCTACCGGCTGCTGTGCGGCCTGATGGCCGGCTACGGCGCCCCGTTGCGGCAGGCGCTGATGCGCAAGTTCCCGCGCCGGCTGGCGGCCCTGCCGCCCGTGGCGCTGACCCGCGCGCAGGCCGCGCAGTTGCGCGAACTCCTGCTGCTTAACCTGATTCCCGAACGGTTCCCGGCATGGCACTGGCTTTTCTGATCACGAGCGAGAACCTGCAGCTGCTGTCAGAGCGCAAGGTGCTCAAGGAGGCAGAGTACGCGGCGCTGATGGATGCGGCGGAGGTCATCGAGTCCGCCCGGCGCGAGGCGCTGCACATCAGCACCGAGGCCCAGCGCGAGGCCGAACAGCGGCGCCAGCACGGCTACCGCGACGGCTGGGCCCGCGCGCAGGCCGATCACGCGGCGGCCCAGGTCAGCGCGGCGGCCGAGGCCGAGCGGCAGCTCACCGGCATGCGCCGCACCATGGCCGAGATCGTCATGAAGGCCGTGCAGCAGATCGCGGGCGAGCTGGACCCGGACATCATCCTCGAAGTGGCGCTGCAACGCGTGGAGGCGCTGGTGCGCGCCGAGCCGTTCATCACCATCCAGATTCCGCTCGGTCGCGAACAGACCGTGCGCGGCCTGCTCGACCAGTTGGCCGAAACGCTCGACTGGCCGCGCCGCGCCAACGTGGTGGTGGAAGGGAGCCTGGAAGCCGATGCCTGCCGCATCCTGACCCCGTCCGGGACGATGGAAGTGGGCCTGCAGGCCCAGCTGGAGGCGTTCGCGCGGCGCCTGCAGGCTAGCTGACGGAGACGACCATGGCGACCGAACTGCCCGCCGCCGACATCCAGGCTGCGCTCCAGCATGCCGCCGCCGACCTGGGCCGCGCCTTCGACCATTTCACGCCGGTGGCGATGCGTGGCCGCGTCAGCAAGGCCGTCGGCATGCTGATCCATGCCACCGGCATCCAGGCGCATGTCGGCGAGATCTGCCAGTTGGTCACGCCGGGCGAGGCGCCGTTGCTGGCGGAGGTGGTCGGCTTCATGCAGCAGACTGCCGTGCTGACGCCGCTGGGTCGCATCACCGGCATTTCCGCGCTGACCGAGGTGGTGCCGGCGATGCACGGGCCGCAATGCCCGGCCGGCGCCGCGCTGCTCGGGCGCGTGCTCGATGCGCTGGGCGAGCCGATCGATGCCAAGGGTTCGCTCGTGGGCGTGACGCGCGTGCCCATCGACAACGAGCCGCCCGATCCGCTCACGCGCCGCCTGATCCGCGAGCCGCTGGCCACTGGCGTGCGCGCCATCGACGGCTTGCTGACGCTGGGCGAAGGCCAGCGCGTGGGCATCTTCGCGCCGCCGGGCGTAGGCAAGAGCACGCTGCTCGGCATGCTGGCGCGGGGTTCGGCGGCCGATGTGAACGTGGTGGCGCTTGTGGGCGAGCGGGGCCGGGAAGTGCGCGAATTTATCGAATACAGCCTGGGCCCGGAGGGCATGGCGCGCACGGTGCTGGTGGTGTCCACGTCCGACCGCTCGCCGATGGAGCGCGTGCGCTGCGCCTACACCGCCACGGCCATCGCCGAGCACTTCCGCGACCAGGGCAAGCGCGTGCTGCTGCTGGTGGACTCCCTGACGCGGCTGGCCCGCGCACAGCGCGAAATCGGGCTGGCCGGCGGCGAACCGCCCACGCGGCGCAGCTATCCGCCCTCGGTGTTCTCGATGCTGCCGCAACTGCTGGAGCGCGCCGGCACCGGCGTACAGGGGTCGATTACCGCCGCGTATACGGTGCTGACCGAAGGCGAGGACGACAGCGACCCAATTGCCGAGGAAGTCCGTTCGATCCTCGACGGCCATATCGTGCTGTCCCGCAAGCTCGCCAGCGCGGGCCAGTATCCGCCCATCGACATCCTGCAGTCGGTCAGCCGCGTGATGCCGCAGGTGGCGGCTGGCCCGCATCAGCAGGACGCCCTGCGCCTGCGCCAGCTGCTGGCCAAGTTCCAGGACATGGAGCTGCTGCTGCAGATTGGCGAGTACCGGCCCGGCGCCGATGCCGTGGCCGACGCGGCGGTGGGCGCCATCGGCGCGATCCGCGCCTACCTGACCCAGCCGGCGATCCGGCTCGACACCTTTGCCGGGGCGCTCGCCAAGCTGGCGCAGGCCATCCGGCAGGAAGCGAAACCATGAGCCACGATCCGCGACTCGCCCAGCTTGAGTCGGTGCGCCAGCGTCGCCACGAGGACGCCACGCGCGTGATGCAGCAGCACCGCGCCTGGGTGATGGAAGGCCTGCGGGATGCCGAAACCGCCCAGCAGGCCGTGCAGGGCGCACTGGCCGAGCGCGCCGCCTTTATCACCCGCTTGCGCGATGGCGCCACGCAGGGCGGGGTGTCGGTGTCCGGCCTGCTGGACGCGCAGGGCTGGCAGGCCGCCTTCGACGCCCGCATCGGGCGCGCCAACACGCGGCTGGCCGAGGCGCTGGACGAGGTCCAACGCCGCCGCACCGTGTTCGAGGAGAGCCGTCAGGCGCTGCTGCGCGCCCATGGGCGGCTGGTCGGGGCGCGTGAACTGGTGGCGCGGGCCCGGGCCGACGCCCGCGCGGGGCTGGAACGCCGCGACGACGAGGCCGTGGACGAGGCCGCCGTACGGGGCTGGCATCGTGCCGATCGTGCCGATCATGTGGACGGAGCGGCATAGCGCATGCAGGGCTCCACCATCGATCCGGCATGGCTGTTCCATTGGGGGCGCGAGGTGGTCATGCCCATCGTGCTGGTCATGCCGCGCCTGCTCACGGCGTTTACCGTGCTGCCGTTCCTGTCGCATCAGGCCGTGCCCGGCGTGGCGCGCAACGGCATCGTGCTGGCCATCGCGCTGTTCGTCTCGCCCGGCGCGCGGGTGGACCTGGACCATATCGCCAACGGCCTGTGGCTGGTGCTGATCTTCAAGGAGGCGTTCATCGGCCTGCTGCTGGGCATGGCTTTCGGCCTGTTCTTCGTGGCGCTGCAGATGGTGGGCGAGCTGATCGACTTCCAGACCGGCTCCGGCAACGCCACCTTCTTCGACCCGGTGACCCAGCAGGAAGACGGGCCGATGGAGAACCTGCTGTCCCACCTCGGCATCGCGCTGTTTGCCTCGTTCGGCGGGTTTTTCGCGATGACGGGCGTGATCATCGAGTCGTTCGCGTTCTGGCCGGTGATGTCGTTCGGCCCTGAGCTGTCGCTGTCGTCAATCGGGTTCGCCGGCGCCTATGCCGGCACGCTGTTCTCGTGGGTGGTGAAGCTGGCCGCGCCGATCCTGCTGTTGCTCGTCATCGTGGAGCTGGGCTTCGCGCTGATCGCGCGCTTCGTGCCGCAGTTCGATGTGTTCCAGTTCGCCCAGCCGGTGAAGATCACCGTGGCGTTCCTGATGCTGGTGTTGATGCTGGCGGTGATGGTGGACACGCTGCAGGGCTTCCTGCGGCCCGACAATACCCTGATCGACCTGCTGCGCAAGGGCATGAGCGCAGGAGGGGGAGGCGGCCCATGAGCCAGGACGGCGAGAAGAACCTCGAAGCGACCCGCCGCAAGCTGGACGAGGCGCGCAAGCGCGGCGAGGTGCCGCGCAGCACGGACGTGACGTCCTCCGTGGTGTTCCTCGGTGTGCTGGCCCTGCTGTGGGTGCTCGGCCGTTACTTCGTACGGCTGTTTCAGGCGCTCTGGCATAGCGCGATGGGTGCCGTACCGCAGCATCTGCAGGATCAGCAAATGCTGGTGCTTGGCGAGGCCAGCGCGCGCTTCCTGCTGATGGGCGTGCTGCCGGTGGCGGCCGTGGCGCTGGTGTGCGGCATCCTCGGCGCCTTCGTCCAGGTGGGGCCGCTGGTGGCATTCGAGCAGATCAAGCCGAACATGGCGCGGCTGAATCCCGCTGAAGGTTTGAAACGGATGTTCGCCGTGAAGAACCTGGTCAACCTCGCCAAGATCGTGCTGAAGATCGCCTTGCTGGGCGGGCTGGTCTATATCCTCGCGCTCGGCGCCATCGAGGACGGCGTGCGCTCGGGCCACGCCCGACCGGCCGAAATCCTGGTGCTGGTGGCCTACATCCTGCTGCGCATGTGCTGCTGGGCCGCGCTGATCTACCTGATCATGGCCGTGGTGGACTACGTGCACGAGCGCTACCAGTTCATGAAGCAGCAGCGCATGAGCGTAGAGGAGTACCGGCGCGAGCACAAGGACACGCAGGGCGACCCGATCATGGCCGGGCGGCGCCGCGCGGCCTTCTTCGAGGCGGCGTTCTTCGGCGTGGGCGAGCGCGTGCGCGTGTCCACGGCGGTGGTGTATTCCACGCAATACGCGGTGGCGCTGCGCTACGACGGCCCGGGCACGCTGCCGCGCGTGCTGGCCAAGGGCGGTGGCCACGTGGCCGCGCGCATCCGGCAGGCGGCGGCCGATTACCTGATTCCCTCGGCGTTCGATTCCGACCTCGCGCAAAGGCTCTACATGAGCGTGCCACTGGACCGCCCGATCGATCGCGCGCTTTATACGCGCGTGGCAGACCTCATGCGCTGGGCCACGGGCGAGGAGTAAGTCCCCCGGCGCCCTCAGCCTGCCAGCGCGGCGGCGCGATGATCGGTGATGATGGCCGGCGCCGTGTCACCAGCAACCGGGTGGCCCGGCAGCGGCGCAGCGGGGCGCAGCAGCGTGGCGGCAGCCGCGAGCTGCACGCGGTTGCGCACGCCGAAGTGGCTGCGCAGGCGGCGCATGTGGTAGTCCACGTTGAAGATCGACATGTCCATGCGGCGCGCGATCTCCTTGTCGGAGAGGCCCTGCGCCAGGCAGGCGAGGATGTCGCGCTGCACGTCCGACAAGCCCTCCTTGGGTCGGCCCGCCGTGGGGATCTCGGCATGGCAGGTCAGGAACTCGTGCAGGCCCAGCCCCACCGTCAGCGCCTGCCCCAGCACCGTGTCGCCAATCCAGCGGCGGCTCTCGATGCCCGACATGAAGCTGATGATGACGATGTCGCTGGTGCCCGGCATCGGCAGGTTCAGGAAGACCCCGCTGCGGATGCCGGCGTCGCGCAGGTCGTCGAGGAAACGGCGCAGGCGCAGCGGCGGAATGCCGCCGGGCGGGGTGTGTTCGAGGTCATCGGCGTCCCACACCATCGGCAGGCCGAACATGCCGGGCTGCGGATTGCGCGGGTCGATCTCGAAATAGCGCTCGCGGAAGTACCGGTCGCGCCAGCCGGGGGCCGTATAGGTGTCGAAGAACGTGCGCGGCTGGATGTGCCCGCCCACGTTGGCGGCGGTGCCGTAGCCGAGGTAGTCGAAGCCGATCGCGTGGATCGCGGCCTGCATGACTGTGCTGCGGCCCTCGTGCGTGCCTTCGCCGGCCAGCGCCGAGACCAGCCCCGGCGAGCCGCCCTGGCGGGGCCGCGCGCGTACCGGCACGATCTGGCGTTCGCCATAGAAGCGGATGCCGTGGTGCGCCATGGTGGGGCTGGTCGGGCTCGCCATGGCGGGCGCCGCGCGGCGGGCGCGCAGCGTGCTTGCGGTATCCAGTGCGGACGCCCCCGCGTCCATGCCGGATACAACTTCTACTGCTCTGGTCATAAGGCCTCCGTGCGTATGCCTGCCGAGCCGTCTGGCTCCACATACTGCTGACCCGGATCCCGTCGGAAACCGTTGCTGCACCTTGCTGCGCGGGCTCATGGGCCCGGGCTGTCGATGTTCTGGTGTTCTAGTGTTGTGCTGGCTGGGTGCGGGCCATGAAGGCGCGGCCCGTATGGACCTGATGGTGAACGCCACGCGGCCGGTCGATCTTATGATTCTGGGCGGCGGGCGCGGCGTGGGTGCAAGCGTACGCCAGTCGGCACCGATGCCGCAAGCGCCGTGGTGTCGTCGCCACTTTCCCTGTCCGGTCCATGGTTTTGTGCACCGCGTCTTGCATGTCAGTCCTCCAGCTGCTTGCCGCGCGTCTCGGGCAGCGTCAGCGCGGCCAGGATCAGCACGCCGTAGGCCGCCGCGGCAAAGATGCCGATGGCGTGGCCCAGCGTCATCTGCTGGCTCACCTGCCCGATCAGGAACGGGAAGAACGCGCCGATGGCCCGGCCCACGTTGTAGCAGAAGCCCTGGCCGGAGCCGCGCACCCGCGTGGGGAACAGCTCGGTCAGGAACGCGCCCATGCCGGCGAAGATGCCCGAGGCGAAGAAGCCGAGCGGGAAGCCGAGCAGCAGCATGACGGTGTCGTTGACCGGGATGTGCGTGTAGGCCAGCGCGATGGTCATCGAACCGATCGCGAACAGGATGAAGTTGCGCTTGCGGCCGATGCGGTCGGTGAGGTAGGCACTGGTCACGTAGCCGATATAGGAGCCGACAATCACCATCGCCAGGTAGCCGCCCGTGCCGAGCACGGTCAGGCCGCGCTCGGTCTTCAGGAAGGTCGGCAGCCAGGTGGTGATGGCGTAGTAGCCGCCCTGGGCGCCGGTGGTCAGCAGCGCGGCGCGCAGCGTGATGGACAGCAGCTTCGGCGAGAAGATCGCGGTAAAAGAGGCGCGGTCCTGGTCCTGCCGGGCCTCCCGGGCCTTGTGCTCGGTATAGACCTCCGGCTCCTTGACCATGCGGCGCAGCACGATCACGAATACGGCCGGCAACAGGCCGATCAGGAACAGCGCGCGCCATGCCGTCTCGGCCGGCAGCAGCGAGAACACCAGCGCGTAGAGCAGGGCGGCAAGCCCCCAGC
This sequence comes from Cupriavidus sp. 10L43_2, assembly GCF_056395265.1. Lineage (NCBI taxonomy): Bacteria > Pseudomonadati > Pseudomonadota > Betaproteobacteria > Burkholderiales > Burkholderiaceae > Cupriavidus > Cupriavidus sp. 10L43_2. The sequence goes on along the minus strand of NZ_JBFTJE010000009.1, from coordinate 86,664 downwards.
CGATGGCCCAGCCCGCCTGCACCATGCCCACGGCCTTGCCGCGGTCTTGCGCGCGGATCGCCTCGCCGATCAGCACGGCGCCGGCGGTCCATTCGCCGCCGAAGCCGAAGCCCATCAGCGCGCGGGCAATCAGCAGTTGTTCATAGTTCTGCGCCAGTCCGCACAGGAAGGTGAAGAAGGCGAACCAGAGGATGGTCAGCTGCAGCGTGCGCACCCGGCCGATGCGGTCCGACAGGATCCCGGCCACCCAGCCGCCGGCGGCGGAGGTCAGCAGCGTGGCGGTGCCGATGAAGCCGGCGTCCGCACGGGAGATGCCCCAGGTGGCGATCAGCGTGGGAATCACAAAGCTCAGGAACTGCGTGTCCATGGCGTCCAGCGCGTAGCCGACCTTGCAGCTCCAGAACGTGCGGCGTTCGTTGGGGGTGATGTCGCGATACCAGGAAAAGAAGCCGCGCGATGGCTCGGCGTGCGGGGTGGTGTCAGCTTGCGCGGGGGTGTCGATACGGCCGATCTGCGATTCCATGCCTTTCCTCTTCGTGGTCTTGTCGTGGTCTCTTGCCAGGGCTTTGCCGATGGTTCTTCTTGTTCTTGTCCTGCATTCTTGAAACCGCGCCTCCCTCGCGTCCAACTAGTTTTTCGGGCGAGGGCCGATAAGAAAAATTGAATCCTGTGCTGAAAGGCAGCTAATTCGGGGGATTGCGGGAGAGCGCCCGCGCAGCGGTTCGGGGTTTTCCCTGATCGTGCCGATGCCCCCCTTTCGCAGGGGAAGGCGTAAGCATACGGCGCGCCAGCCCCGTCACTTCCTACGGAGATCCGTAGGCAAGGGTTTCCTACGAGTGCTCGGTAGTGGTCGCGCGCGCACGTCGCCGGTAGGCTTGCGGCAATCTCATTGCACGCCCATTCCCATGCTCCCCAACCTCTCGCTTCGACCCCTGCTCGTGGTCCTGCTGCTTGGCGCTGCCGGTGCCGCGCACGCCCAACTGGTGCCCGTGGAGCGCTCGGTGGCGATCAACGCCGACGCCGACCTGGTGTGGCAGCAGGCCGGCGGCTACTGCGCACTGGCGAAATGGGACGGCGAATTCAAACGTTGCGACGTAGTGCTCGGCAGTGGCGCGCCCGGCACGGTCCGGCGCATGGTCTACAAGGCGGGCGGGCTGCCGGCCGTGGACATCCTGACCGACAAGGGGCCCTACGCCTATAGCTACCGCAAGCTCTCCGGCCATACGCGCGGGCGCCTGCAGGCCAAGCCGGGCCTCGACGCCGGCACCACGATCCTGACGTGGCAGGTGTGGCTGGACCCCTTCGCGCTGCCCGATGGCGCGGGCTCCGAGTATCCGCACGCGCTGGGGGATGCGATGCAGGCCGCGCTGGGGAATTTGAAGGCGAGGGCGGAGGAGGTGGCGCTGGAAGCCGCGGCCGACGCAAAATCCGCGACGGTTGTCGCCCCTCTCCCACAAGCCCCCACCCCATGAACCTGCGTTTCCTCGAAACCTTCGTCTGGGTCGCGCGTCTGCGCAGCTTCCGGCTGACCGCCGAAAAGCTGTTCAGCACGCAGGCGTCCATCTCCAGCCGCATTGCCGTGCTGGAGGAAGACCTCGGCGTGAAGCTGTTCCTGCGCGATTCGCGAGGCGTGACGCTGACGCCCGAGGGCCAGCGCGTGCTCGAGTACGCGGAGAAGATGGTGAACACGATGCACCATCTGCGGCAATCGCTGGACCGCTCGCGCACCATCGCGGGGCGGGTGCGCATCGGCGCGATGGACTCGGTCATCCATACCTGGCTCTCCACCGTGGTCAAGCGCGCGATGCAGGCCTATCCGCAGCTTGAGATCGAGCTGACTGCCGATGCCGCGCTCAACCTCTGTGACCAACTGCAGAAGGGCTACCTCGACGTGATCTTCCAGACCGACCTGCTGCGGCTGGAGACCGTCCGCAACATCGAGCTGGCGCGCTACCCCATCCGCTGGATCGTGGCGAAGGGCAGCGCCTATGACCGCCCGTACCCGTCGCTGGAGGCGCTGGGCGCCGAGCGCGTGATCACCTTCGTCAAGAATTCCCGGCCGCACCAGGACATCCTGAGCCTGTTCCACCTGAACAGCGTGACCTCGCCGCGCATCAACTGCGTCAACTCGGTGGCGGCCATGACGCGGCTGATTGGCGATGGCTTCGGCATCGGCGCGGTGCCGCCGGCACTGGTCCGGCAGGAACTGGCCGACGGCACGCTGGCCGTGGTGCAGGTGGACAACCACCCGCCGGCGCTGGACATCGTGGCCTCGTGGCGCATCGGCGCGGGGCTGGAAGTCAACGAGTCCATCGTCGAGATCGCCACGCAGGTGGTGGCCGATTTCTGCCTCGAAGTGGGCGACGACATGGCCACGGCGGCCTCCCCGGTGCTGGCCACCGCCATGCCCGAAACCTCCCACGCAGGCTCGTAGTCATCGGATTTCTTTATCGCGCGCCACCCGAAAGATTTGTTGGACGCGATGCGGCACCGGCCACCAGAATCGGTTTCGACTTCACCCGATTCCCACGCCGCAGCCATGAACCAGCCTCTCCAGCACGCCGCCTCGATCCTGCCCGACGACCCCGCCGCATTGCGCCGCATCATTCGCGAGGGCCGCTACCGTGGCCACACCAGCGGCCTGGCGCGGGGCTACGTGCAGGCCAATATCGTGATCCTGACGCGCGACTGGGCCTATGACTTCCTCCAGTTCTGCGCGTTGAACCGCAAGTCCTGCCCGGTGATCGACGTGACCGATCCGGGCGATCCGGTCTTCCGCAACCTGGGCGTGGATGTCGATATCCGCACCGATGTGCCGATGTACCGCGTCTATCGCCACGGCACCGAGTACCACGAGACCGCCAGCGTGGCGGAGCTGTGGCGTGACGACTTCGTGGCCTTCGCCATCGGCTGCTCGTTCTCGTTCGAGCACGCGCTGCTGGCTGCCAACGTGCCGCTCAAGCACATCAACCTGGGCCGCAACGTGGCGATGTTCCGCACCGATATCGAGACCCGGCCGGCCGGGCGGCTCTCCGGCAAGCTGGTGGTGTCCATGCGCCCGCTGTCCGCCGCCGACGCGATCCTGGCCACCGAGATCACCGCGCGCTACCCGGACGTGCACGGGGCGCCGGTGCATATCGGCGACCCGTCGCTGATCGGCATTGAGGACATCGAATCCCCCGACTATGGCGATGCCGTGCCCCTGGACGCCCACGAGATCCCGGTGTTCTGGGCCTGCGGCGTCACCCCGCAGGCCGTGATCCGCGAGGCGCGCCCCGAAATCTGCATCACGCACGCGCCGGGCTGCATGTTGGTGACCGACCTCGACAACAACCGGCTGTAGCGCCGGCTGTAGCACCAGTCAGCCCTACGAGTTCTCATAGTGTCGCGCGCGTGCCCGCGCGCGCAAAATCTGCGGCACCGTCTGACCTGCCGGCCGCCGCGCCCCGCGTGGCTTGCCGGCATCCACGTGGAGACAAGCGACATGCTGGATTTCATGGATGCGATCCGGGCCGCCGCAGCGGCCGCCGCCCGTGCCGCCGCCGAGGCCGCCGAGCGCGCCCGCGAAGCCGCGGAGCGCGCCGCGCGCGAGGCCCAGGAGCAGGCCCAGCGCCGCGCCCAGCAGGAAGCCGCCGCCCGCGCCCAGCAGCCGCAGCAGCCCGAGACGCCCAAGCAGCCGGCCAAGACCGAGCAGACCGAGAAGCCCCAGCAGACGCCGCAGGTCACCAATGCGGTCTACACCGGCAACGAGCCGCTCACGTTGACGCTGGCCAGTGCCCCGAAGACGGATAAGCCTGCCGCGCCGCCGCCCGACCCCGCCGAGACCAAGCGCAAGCAGGAAGAGGACGACGCCAAGGCACACACCGACCGCTGGGAGAAAGACGCCAAGAGCGCCTACGACGATACCGTCGACAAGCTGAACGGCGGCCCGATGACCGACGCCAAGTGGAAACCGCTGGGCGAGAAGTACGGCACCGTGCTCGGCGGCGTGCAGAACGAGCTGCGCGTGGCGGCCAATCACGCGGCCCAGACCGGACGGGACGAGACGGCCGCCGTCGACGCCAAGCTCAAGGAAATCACCAAGCGCTACGACGACCCGGCGCTCAAGGCCAACCTTGAGGACGCCAGGAAGGACTACCTGAAGACCGAGCCCAACCAGGCCGCGCGCGACACCGGCGCGGCCCGCTTCAAGCTGGTGCTGGCGCAGGACAAGGCCGAAGCCACCGGCAAGACGCTCCAGCAGGAGATGGCCGCCTACAACAAGATCCCCGGCGGCGTTCGCCGGGCCGAGGCGGGCCTCGACGATGACCTGCAAACCGCTCGCGCCAACGACACCGCCGCGCAGCAGGACCTCCAGAAGGCCAGCGACGACTTCACTGCCGCCCTGCAGAAGGAAATCGACACCTCGGCGGTCAATCGCTACCAGCATGATTCCGAGGAGGGCCTGAAGACGGTCCAGAACGACAAGACGCCGAACCGCTACGAGCGGCAGGAAGGCATGTCGATCTATACGACTGCCGTCAACGACGCCAAGGCGCAGCGCGCGGCACTGGACAAGGGGCAGGGCGTCAAGGTGCCCGAGCGCTTCCGCGAGCAGGCCGTGGCCGAGGTCAAGGAGCGCTACGGCGCCAGCCCGGACCTCGGCAAGGTCATCGACCTCGCCAATGCCAAGGGGCAGCTCAAGGGCGAGATGGCCAACCTCGTGCCCACCAACGACTTCGAGCGCGGGCTGGCCAAGACCGACCCGACCACGCTGGCGCTGGCCCACATGGAGGGCCTGACGCTCGATCCCTATGCGAAGAACGATCCCAACTCGGTCCTCACGCGCGACCTGCCCGCCGACGAACGGGCGATGATGAAGGACAACCCGGCCGGCTACGTCCTCTACAAGTCGCTCGATGCGGACAGCCTCCGCCCCGACCCCAACGCCCCGGCCGGCGACCCGAAAACCGCGCAGTACAACCAGGGCGTGCAGCAGTACGGCGGCCAGCTCCTGTTCTACACGGCGCAGCAGATGACCGACGCGGCCAAGGCCCGCGCGAAGACGCCGGAAGAGAAGGCGACCGCGACCACGCCGGCGCTGGACCATATGCGCGTGCTGCTCCAGGCATCGACCGAGCAGCGCGTGGAGACGATGACCACCAGCATCGCCAGGCAGCTCGATGCCGGCGACGTCAACGGCGCACTGGCCACCCGCAAGGCTGGCGTGGACGCCGCCCAGTCGCCCGACGAGCGCGCCCAGTACGTGGCCGTGCACAACGACCGCTTCGACAGCGACCTGTTCAAGACGCAGATCAACGCGGCGATGGACAAGAACCTCAAGAACAAGACGCACGACGACGAGGGTCGCCCGATCCAGGGCCAGCAGGACATGTACGCCGACAAGGTGGGCCAGTACCTGCAGGACACCGCGCCGAACCTGATTCCCGAGGATGCCGACACGTTGCTGGAGACCGTCCGCTCGGAGTACAAGAACGACTGGACCGCCCGCAACGACAGCACCGGCGCCGGCTACAACGACTGGGACGACTTCTACCACGGGCTGGCCGCCGTGGTGGACAAGGCCGACGCCAACTACTACGCCACCACCGAAGGCGCCAAACCGGGCTCCGGCCCCGCCGCCCAGCGCACGGCCGCTTGGCTGACCGACCGCGACAACGACGTCAGCCTGCTGATGATGAGCAACCAGTCCGGCAGCTCCCGCCAGGGCCGCATCTACGGCGGCGCCCAGGACGCCGCCGCGCAGGGCTACACCGGGCTCTCCATCGCCTTCGAGCAGGCACTGAAGTCCAGCAAGGACGCGCCGCCGATGTCGGACTACTACGTCCAGAAGGCCACCGCGCGCGGCAACGAGAAGTACGGCGAGAGCGCCGAGGCCAAAGAGCAGAACAAGATGTTCGATCTCGACAAGGACGAGATCCTGCGCCAGTCGTTCGACAGCATGGGCCTGCAGAAGCAGGACCTGAAGGCCAAGGTCGGCGACGACGCCGCGCTCGACAAGGCGATCCAGCTGGCCATGCCCAGCGCCACGCCCCAGACCATCAAGGACGTCAAGGCGGAGATCCGCGCCAATGCCGGCAATGACGCGACGGCCTCGGCCATCCCGATCTTCGTGACCCAGCCGGGCAGTGCGGCCTACCAGACCGCGGTGTTCGAGTTCAAGGGCCGCGACGGCAACACCATGTGGGTGGACGACAGCGGCTCCGTCTACGGCAAGGAGGGCGCCGACCCGAAGCGCGATTTCCAGGAGAACAACCTCCTGGCCGACAAGGGCACCGTCTACATCGCCGACCGTAACCTCGATCTCGGCAGGGATGGCCACGTCAGCTACGAGGCGATGGACGCCCATATCGTGACCGGCACGGAAAAGGTCATGGGCTGGGTCAACCTCGGCGTGGCGGCGGTCGGCGCCGTGGCGGGCGGGGTGGTCATGGTGGCGTCGGGCGGCACGCTGACGCCGCTGGTGGCGGTGGCCTGGGGCGGCATGATCGGCAGCATGGGCTACGGCATCGGCACCTCGTGGCACGAGCTGGACAACATCGCCGATCATGGCCGCTCGATCAATCCGTTCAAGAGCCAGGAGGCGATGTCCCAATGGCTGAACGTGGGCGGCTCGGTGGCCGGCATCGGCGGCATGGGCTTTGCCAAGTTCGGCTCGCTGGCGGCCAATGCCGGCGTGCGGGTGGCGGCTGGCGGCGGCACGGTGCGGGAGATGGCGGGCCAAACGCTGATGCAGTCGGCCTCGCGCTTCGGCACGACCAGCCGCGTGCTCAACGGCACCGCGTTCGGCATCGGCGGTGTGCAGACCGCCCAGCAGGCCACGGCGTTCGCCCAGCACGGCAAGGACATGAGCGTCAGCGAGGTGGTGCAGAACAGCGCCATGCTGCTGATGGGCGCCACGCAGATGATGCCGGCAGCCATCCAGAAGCGGGTGGGCGAGTCCGTGCGCGATACTTACCAGCGCACGCGCGGCCGTACGCCGCTGGACGATGCCGCCAACAGCCCCGCGAACCGCGCCGCCAATGGCGAGGCCGCCAACGTGCTGCGGGACGGTGATCCTGACGTGACTACCGCGCCGCGTACGTCGCGCGATGCCGCCAACCCGGGCGGCGGCCGTCCGCGCCTGCACGACGATGTGCCGGCGCCGGGCCAGCGCCCTGGCGCGCGCGATGGCGAGGCCGGACGTCCCTCGACGTCGAACCGCGCGCGCACGCCGGGAGAGCCGACCAGCCCCGCTGCACCATCCACTGGACGGTCGACCAACACGCCGGAAGGCGCCACCACCCGGGCGACGACGTCGCCGGACGCCCAGCAGGTCGCCTCGCGCTGGCAGGCCTTCCGCGCGCGCGGCACGCTGGTGCAGGACCGCGTCATCACCAATATGATGGATCGCGCGCTGGCGCGGGCCCAGGAGCGCTATCTGTCCGAGGCGACCAGCCGCCGGCGCGAAAGCGCCGATGCCGCAGACCGTCGATCCGAAAGCGCCGCGTCCGAGCGCCGGCGCATCTTCCACGGCCCGGCCCTGCGGCGGGGCCGGGGCGACGCGGAAGGGGCCGCCCCCGCCCAGCGACGCACCATCCGGCATGGCCCGGCCGAGGAGGCGGCGCGCGCGGCGCGTACTGCGGACGAGGCCGATGCCCCGGCGCACGCGCTGCGCCAGAACGCCATCTCCCCGCTCGACAACGTGCTCTGGATCGACGGCCGCATGGAGCAGATCGGCGTGCCGTACGGCGCCGAGCTGGCCGCGCGGGCACTGGCGGACCTCGACCGCGTGATGATCGTCACCGCGCCGCTGACCGCGCATGGCCATGCCGAGACCAATGGCGTGATCGGCGCGGCCTCGCTGGGCGCGTACCTGACCTCGCTCGGCAAGGAAGTGGTTTACGTGACCGACCGCGCCCACGGCCGGGCGCTGCGCAAGATGCTGCGCAATGACCTCGACCAGCCCAACGCGCGCGTGGAAACCTTCCGCGCCAAGGACCATTTGGCCGCCACGCTGCAATCCAAGGCGCTGCTGGCGATGCACCAGCCCGAGGCCGTCATCGCCGTGGAGGTTGCCGGCCGCAACCTGAACAACGAATACCGCCTCCAGACCGGGGAGGCCGTGGCCGGCAGGCCGCGCGTGGACCAGCTTCTGGTGGATGCCCGGGACATGAAGGGCGTGCTGACGGTGGCCGTGGGCGACCACGGCAACGAGGCTGGCATGCGCCCCCTGCGCGAGCGCATCACCCGGGCCATGGCGCCCGAGGACGTCCACGCCGAACTCTGGTCAGACGTGAGCGCGGACCACGTGGTCACCGGCATGAACTCGAACCTGGCCGCGCAGGCCATCGGTTTCGCGCTCCAGCGGTACCACAACGGCGAAGGCAAGATGCCGGACATCCAGCAGATCGGCGACATGTTGGAGACCATGGCGAGCTTCAACGCGCGCGACGGCGTGACCTACGAGGTGGGCGCCACCAGCGTGCGCGGTATGGACAAGTCCGTGCAGCTTGGCGTCTACGAGCTGCTCGGCAAGGCGGCGGAGAGCCTGCCGGAGGGGCTCGACTTCGTGAAGCTGTTCGATGGCATCCAGCGCCGCTTCCTGCCGAAGGATGTCGATGCCGAGGCCGCCGGCATCCGCGTGGAGGACGATGTCATCGTCGTCACCGCGTTCGATTCGAGCAACGGCGGCCTGCTGGCCGCCCAGAACCTCGCCCGCCACATCTACGCGCTGACCGGCAAGGCGGTGCAGGTGGAGGCGGTGACCGACCACGCGGCCGGCACCTACGGCGGCCGCACGCCCGAGGATCTGGCCGAGAAGGTCCACGCCGGCCTGCAGGCCGTGCAGAAGCTGATGGGCGACGTGAACCTGGCCGCCTGCAACACCGCCTGCCTGGCGCTGGCCACGGTGCTGGCGCGCATGCACGGCTTCGAGATGGTGAACCTGATCCAGCAGACCGTGCCGCAGATCGTGGAGATGGGCGGCGAGCGGCCCGTGGTGGTGGCCACGCCCGGCACGGTGGGCGGCCACGCCTACCTGAACGGCGTGCGCGAGGCCAGCGGCGGCCGGCGCACCGTGGAGGAAATCCCTGCCACGGAATGGGCCGGCGCGGTCAACAACCTGATGCACCTGGACGATGGCGCGCAGCTCGCCCAGCTCAAGCAGTGGATTGCCGACTACATCAACCTGGACCGCATTCCGGCCGATACCACCTCGGTCTGGTTCTGCTGCACGCACTACCCGGCGCTGGAGTCGCTGGTGCGCCAGCAGCTCGACGCCATCGGCATGTCCCACGTGAAGCTGATCGACCCGATGCAGTTCCAGGCGCGCAAGGCCGTGGACGTGCTGATCGACAAGGGCCTGCTGCAGGCCACGGACCTGCTGGACACGCCGCTGGACCCGATGCAGGTGCCCGACAGCAAGACGCTGCCGACGATGGTGGTCACCTCCGGCCAACCCTCGGCGGTGTCCCGGCTGGCACACGCCATGGGTGGCCGCAACGACATCCGCGTGTTCAAGTCGCCGTTCGGGGAAGCCGCCGATGTGTCCGGCGTGCGCGCGCTGGTGGATGCCGGCCGCCACCTGAACCCGGTGGATCGGGTCAGCTTCAGCTATATCGGGCGGGGCCTGCGCGAGTTCTACATGCCGGACGGGGCCCAGCGCGCGGCGGCGGCGCTGGAAAGTGGCGAGAACATCATGCTGCTGACCGGGTTCTCGGTCGCCAAGGGCATGCCCGAGACCGACGGGCCGCCGGGCACGGCCGAACTGGGCCGGGCGCTGCGCCTGCGCGGCAAGCAGGTGACCTACGTGGTGGATTCGGCCAACAAGCCGATCCTGGAGGCCATCCTGCGCGAGATGGGCGAGCCGACCGACAACATCAAGGTTTTCGACGTACCCGTGGGCGACGCCAAGGCCCCGGCGCGGGCGCTGCTGGAAGCCGTGGGGCCGGACCGGGTGATGGCGATCGAACTGCCGTCGCGCGCGGCGGACGGCACCAAGAACAATATGCGCGGGATCGAGATCGACGATTTCAACCCGGCCATCGACGAGATCCTGATCCAGGCCAACGCGCGCGAGGGCGTGGAGACGCTGGGCATTGGCGACGGCGGCAACGAGGTGGGCATGGGCGGGCTCAAGGGCCTGATCCCGAAGGGCTGGAACGGCAAGCAGATCGCGGCCGAGATCACGGCGGACCATGTGGTGACGGCCAGCGTGTCTAACTGGGGCGCGTATGCGCTGTCGGCGTTGCTGCTCAGGCGCGGCAACATGATCGAGCGGTTCCAGACGCCCGACGAGCTGCGGCGCGTGCTGCAGGCGGCTGCCGATGCGGGTGCCGTCGATGGCGTCTCGCGCGAGCGCGTGCCGACGGTGGACGGCTTCTCGACCGACGTGCATGCCGCCATCGTCCAGCTCTACCGCCACGCGGCCACGGGCGAACTGCCTGCCGGCCCCGGTGCCGCGCCGAATGCCTGGTTCGGCGGCCCGGGCGTGGCGCGCACGCCGGTGGCGGAGGCGGCCAACGCGGTGATCCACCATGGCGGGCGCACGCCGGCGGGGGGCCATCCTCAAGGACAAGCCGGCCCGCGTCCGCGCGCCGTGTCCACGCGCCGCACGGACGCCGCGCCGGTGCGCGACGGCAGCTGGTCCTTGCGCGACGAGACCGTCGACGCTGGCGCCATGGCGGCGACGATCGACGGCGTGCACGCTTCGGGCGGGCGGCTGGCCGGCGTGCACTACGTGGTGCTGCCGGCGGCTGGCGGCGAGGTGACCGTGCGCAGCGGCCTGCCGGAGTCCTCGCATGACTCGCTCCAGCAGGCGCTGGCCAGCGCCGACGAGGCCGTGCAGGCCGGCCAGCCGGTGCAGGTGGCCGTGGTCGCGCAACGCGGCTTCCAGGGTCGGATCCACGACGGCAACCTGATCGGCACGATTCCGGTGACGCTGACCGGCCGCACCACGCGCGCCGGCAGCCTCGCGCTGAATCGGGGCTACGGGGGCGAGATCCGTATCGCCTTGCCCGAGGATTTCCGCGCCGGGGCGCCGCTGGTGCGCCGCGAGGGCGGGCGGCGCGTGGACCATCTCGGCCAGCTGGCGCAGTTCCCGCGCGGGCCGGCCCATCTGGATCTGGCGCAGGAGGCGGGGCAGGTCACGTTCGATGGTGCGGCGGTCGGCATTTCCGTGCCGCGTGTGCCGGGCTACTTCACGGTGCGAGCCGAAGGCGTGTTCGGCGGCGTGGAGATGAACGCGAGCGGCACGGGGCCGTCGCGGATGGCCGACGCCGCCACGATCATCGACCGCATCCGCGCGCATCCCGACTACGAGGAAGGCATGCCCGTGCTGCTCTACGGCTGCCACGCGCAGGACGGCGTGGTCTCGCTGGCGCAGGAAGTGGCCAATGGGCTGGGCGCCAACGTCTATGGCCCGGACGGCGCGCTCAATATCGACGCGTTCTTCTCGCCGGGCAGCGACCTCGCGCACGGCGCCGGGCTGGGCGTGGCGGCGGACCGCGCGACGATGGCGATGTCCGGCGCGGACCTCCACGTGGTGAACGGTGGCCGCTTCTTCGGCGCCCGGCCGGGGCTGCCCATCGTGGGCGTCACCCACGGCGGGAGGACGGCGGCGGCTGCGGTGGCGCCGGTGCCCGACGCGGCCACGCCGGCAGGCTGGCGGCAGACGCCGGCGCGCTGGAGCGAGGTGGCGGTTGGCGACAAGCCGCACCGCGTGAACGCGCCCGGGGACCATACGGTGGTGGTCGGGGCGATCCACCCCGAGGGCGGCCTGCGTGGCGAGGATGGCCAGCCCATCGGCGCGCACGCGTTCGCGCTCCGCATGGCCGACGAGTGGCAGGCCGGTCAGCCGATCGTGCTCGCGCTCGACGGCGCTCACCTGCCGCAGGGCCGCGTCTTCGCGGAGCAGGTGGCGAACGTGATGCAGACCGAGGTGCTGGCCCCCGAGTTCGCGCTGCAACGCCATGCGGACGCGGACGGCAAGCCCGCCATCGACCTGACACAGGCCGGCGGCAACTGGCGGCGCGTGCAGCCCCAGCCAGACCCGTACGCCAACCATCGTTTCGATGTGAACGCGCGCGGGGTGGTCTACCTGCGCCATCCGGGCGGCGGGCGCGAGCGGGTGGACCTGGCCACCTATCTCGGGCCACGGCTCGGGGGCGGCGGCGCCAAGACCGTGTTCGCGCTGGGCCGCGACAAGGCCGTGGGCATCGCCAATGACGAGATGACCGGCTTCATGGTGCAGGGCGAGCGCGAGGCGCTGCGCACGGCGGCGGGGCTCGGCTTCAACACGCTGAAGACCTTTGGCCCCGACGACATGACGGTCTCGGGCCGGCCCACCGTGGTCTACGAGCGCTACGCGGCCAGCTCCCGGGACCTGTTCGGCAACAAGGCCATGCACGGGGTGCCCGATCCGCGCACTGAACTGCTGAACGGCAAGTCCCTGCGCGACCTCGACCATATCCTGGACACCATGGCGGACCGCCACGTCTATCTGGGTGACGTGGAGTTCAGCATCCACCCGGACGGCACCGTCAAGGTGGCAGACCTGACCAGCGTGGAGCTGAAGGTGGATGACACGCAGGGCAGCGCCCATGCCGACATCGTGGCCCGCATGCGCGAGGTGGCGCGCGCCAACGAGGCTGCCGGGCAGGGCGGCGCGGCCCAGCGGCGCACCATCACCCATGGTCCCGCGACCCCGCCGGCCGGCGGGAATGGCCCGCGCCCGTGGAAGATGGCCAAGACGATGACGGTGTCCACGGTGGGCACCTTCGCGCTTGGCACGCTGGCTGGCGTGGCGACGTCCGCGGCGCACGTGAACCCGGTGCTCAGCAGCGCGACCTGCTTTATCTACCGCGGCAGCGTGGCGGCGGGCCGGACCCTGCACACCCTGCGGATCAACGCGCGGGCGGCGGACCCCACGCCGGCCAACATCGCCTATCTGCGCAGCCGGCTGCACGGCCGCTCCGCCGATGCGTGGGGCATCCACGCCAAGGACCAGGACGTCTTCAAGACCGCCGTGGACACGCTGGAGGCCCACACCCACGGGGCGAAGAAAGACGCCCCGGACCGCGCCACGCAGATTCAGGACGCGCAGGCGACCATCAAGACCGTCGGCACCAAGCTGCTGAACCCCGATACCGTGCCGGGCCGGCTCAACGACACGGCGCAGATCGGCACGCTGGCGGTCAACAACAGCAACACGGCGATCTGGTTCATGCAGCACCATCTGCCGGCCGACAACCCGCTGACCTACAGCAACGTGGCGTTCCTGGCATCGAACACGGTGCTGAGCACGCTGAACATCGGCACGCGGCTCGGACATCACCTGGGCGGCAAACCCACGGTGCTGCTGTCTGCCCAGATGCGCAAGTTCGTGATGAACGGGTACGCGCTCGGCACGATTCCGCTGGCCGTGGCCGATGCCATGAACACGCCGGGCGTGGTGGGCATGATTGAGGCGGCCGGCATTACCGTGTTCGGCGTGGGCGCGCACCTGCAGTCGCGCGTGGACCGGAACGCGGTGGTGGGCGAGAAGAACCGGCTGGCGCTGCAGCAGGACCCCAAGACCGGGCTGCTGCCGGCGCAGGGCTGGGCGGAGGGCAAGTGGAATGTCTTCGGCCGGGCCATGCCACGCGGGCTGGTGCTGCTGGGGGCGGGCGTCATCGTCAATTTCGTCGCCAAGATTGCGGTGGAGCTGACCAAGGACGATGACAAGGACGGGGCGCCGAACCCGGGCGGGACGCCGACTGTGGCGCCGACTGTGGCGCCGACTGTGGCGCCGACTTCGACGCCAACCCCCACCCCGGACGCCTCGCCGTCCCCGTCGCCATCCCCCTCGGGCACGAAGCCGCCCGCCGAGACGCCGCCGGACACCCGGCCGGAGACGCCACCAAGGACGCGGCCCACATCGCCGGAAACCGTGCGCGTGCAGCCGTACCGGCGTGGCAACGAGGCCGTCTCGACGCTCTGGGGCATCTCGCGCGCGCATCTGGACACGCTGCTCTCCGACGAACAGAAGGCCGAGGCGCGCGAGCAGGCCCTGCCGCCGGACACGCAGGTGGCCGACTTCGCGCTCCGCGAGTTGATCAACCTCAATCCGAAGTACAAGCTGGCGGAGAATCCCGGGCATATCGAGCCGGGCTGGGAGTTCGACGTGACCCGTTAGGGTGAGGAGGGGCGCGTGAGGGATGTGGCGGGTGGCGACGACGTTACAATGCCGCTTCCCTTCGCCCCGTTACGCCCCTTCCGCCCCCCCATGTCCGTCGATCCGGTCGTCATCCTCATTGCCCTCGGCGCCGCCGTTGCCGGCTTCGTTCAGGGCCTGTCCGGGTTCGCGTTCGGCATGGTCGCCATGTCGTTCTGGGCATGGGGCGTGGATCCGCGCATGGCGTCGGCCATGTCGGTGTTCGGCGCGCTCACCGGGCAACTGCTGGCCGCGTTCACGGTCCGCCGCAAGTTCCATCTGGCCACCGTGCTGCCGTTCCTGATCGGCGGGGCGGTCGGCATCCCGATCGGGGTGTCGATCCTGCCGAAGCTGGATATCCACCTGTTCAAGCTCTGCCTCGGCATCATCCTCGTGATCTGGTGCCCGATCATGCTGTTCTCGGCCAAGCTGCCGCCCATCCGTCGCGGCGGGCGGCTGGCGGACGCCGTGGTCGGTGGAATCGGCGGCATTCTGGGTGGCATCGGCGGGTTCACGGGTATCGCGCCCACGCTCTGGTGCACGCTGCGCGGCTTCGACAAGGACACCCAGCGCGTGGTGATCCAGAACTTCAACCTCGGCGCCTTGATGGTGACGATGGCCGTCTACATCGGTACCGGCATCGTCACCCGGGACATGCTGCCGATGTTCGCCATCGTCGCCCCGGCCATGCTGATTCCCACGCTGCTCGGCACGCGGGTCTATCTGGGGATCAGCGACATCATGTTCCGCCGCATTGTGCTGACGCTTCTCACGGGATCGGGTGTGGCCATGCTGGCGGCCTCGGTGCCGCAACTGCTCACCCGCTGACCGGCCTGGGGTGGCAGTTGCTACACGCCCGCGCCGTTTTTACCGGTTGCCGTGCAGAAAACGCATATCGCGGCAGGCCACATCTTCCATCCGGTAAGTGATTGAAATCATTCGGGAAAACCGCCTCGCGCCGACGGCTGGGCGGGTATATGCCGATGCGGGCCCCGCAATTGCTACTAAGCTGATTTGGGGGCTGCCCGCGCCCGGGCGGCCTGACGTTCCATCTGTGAGGAGATCACGATGAAAACGAAGTTGTTAATAACCTCCCTGGTGGCGGCAGGCATGCTGGCCGCACCATTCGCGATGGCGCAACAGAGCCAGGGCCAGATGCCCGGCCAGACCCAGCCATCCGGCCCGACACCCATGCCCGCACCGGGCCAGGCTGGCGCGACGCCGCCATCGGCCACACCAATGCCACCTGCCTCGCAGGGCAAGCCACGCAGCACTGCGCCCGCACCGAAGAGCCAGGGCATGTCCCAAGGCGGGACGTCCTCCGATTCCATGAGCAGTTCCGGCCGCACCGGCTCGCAGCCGATGGGTGCCCAGTCGCCCTACGCGCCGCAGAAGTGGAACAAGGGTGACAAGCTGCCGGCGGAATTCCGCGACCGCCAGTACGTCATCGACAAGTACAAGGATTACAACCTGCCCGCACCGCGCAAGGGCTATCACTGGGTCGGCGTGGGTGCCGATTACTACCAGGTGTCGTCCAACGGGACGATCTACTCGGTGGGGCCGGGAGGCTGAGTGGTCTGCTAATGAGTAAACAACTAATTAGTAAACAGCAGGGCAACGGGCACGTCGGCGTGCCCGTTTTTCATGGTGCGACTGGATCGGACTCGTCCGAAAAGAACACGTCCTTGACGGCGGCCTCGATGGCGTCGAACGCGGCCGGCTGCACGCGCAGGGCCAGTTGCTTGCGCCAGCGGTTGGAAACGCGGCCTTTCTCGCGGAAGCAGTTCGAAACCAGCGTGGCAAGGTCCGCGTTGCGGATGTCGAACTGTGCATCCACACGCTTGGCCACTTCGTCATAGCCGATCAGGAAGCGCGTTTCGGCTTCCAGGTCGTGCTCCAGGGCCTCCCGGACCATGCGCACGCCGAATTCCACGCACGACGTGGCATCCCAGTAGCGATAGGGCGTGGCCCCGGCGCTGGTCTCGCAATCGAACTGTTGATCGCCCAGCACCCGCACCCGCCAGAGCGCGCGCACCGGCTTGGAGAAGCTCTCCAGCGCGGCGAGGTAGTCGGCTTCATGCCGCTTGATGGCCACCGAGACCGGCAGCAGGAAGCCTTTGGCCATCTTGCCCGAGCGGCACAGCGCGTGGTGGATCAGGAAGCGCGAGAGCCGCCCGTTGCCGTCCATGAACGGGTGGATGAAGACGAACCAGAACGACACCACGCTCGCCACGATCAGCGGGTCCACGTTGGCCGGCGGATCGTTGGCGAAGTCTTCCAGGGCCTGCATCAGGCCGGGCACGTCATCCGGCACGGGCGGCACGTAGGTGACGGACGCCGGCCCGTTGCCGCCCCGGCGCAGCCAGTTCTGCTCGGTGCGGTACTGCATCGCCTGGTCGAACGGGTTGGAGATGACATCGTTCTGGAGTTCGGTCAGGTACTCCTCGCTCAACGGCCGCTTTTCATGCGCGTGGCGCAGCAGCTGGACGAAGCGCTCGGACTTGTCCTGCGTGGCGCTCTCCCGTTCGATCTCGAACGAACTGTCGGTCTCGCTCAGGTAGGCCCAGTGCAGCGCGCGGTCCAGGATGTCCGGGCCGACTGAGGCGATAAAGGCGTCCATGCGCCCGAAGACGTCCATGTCGAGAATCGATTGGATGGTCTCGGTGCGGCGCACGGTGACGCAGTAGTCCAACTCGCCCAGCCCGTTGAAGCGCACGCGCCAGCGCGGATGGAGCTTGCCCGGCGCGGCGGTGTAGTAGCGCACCGGGTCGAACAGATTGACGTAGGGAACCTTGTCGGAGAGGGTGGGCGTGAGCGTCTGGCCGGTGAAGTGCTCCCACAGCATGGCCGCGATACGCCCGAAGCGGCTGGTGGGGTGCAGGTCCAGTTCGGCCTGCATTTCCGCCTGCGGCACCTGGGGCAGCGCCTGGGACAGGATGGCGAGGTTCACGCCCTCGTGCTTGATGGCGAAGAGCGTATGGGCGAGGAGTGGGGCGTCATCGGACGGCGCCACCTTGCGCGGGAACAGGATGGCGTCGGGCATCTCCAGGATGCGCGTCGTGGCGCCCGAGCGTGCCTCGCGGGTCACGGGCACCAAGGGTGACGTGAGGTGGTTCCGAACCCACGCATAGCCAACCTGCCGCATGTGATGCACGCCATTCCCTCCAATGTGATCAATAAGACCCAACAAAATTCGCGCTAAACGCACAAATTTTATATTTGGAGGCCAGGTTGTCTACTTTTTTTTAGGGAGACCGGGAAAAACGTAGAAAAACCGTCGTTTCGCGGCCCCGCCGCCCACCAAATTCGCGCTGAACGAACCGAATTTATATTTCGGCCGATTTTCCGCACTAAATTTTAGGGCGGCGCGGGATTTCAGTCAGGAAGTGCGTCGTAAGTCACCAAAAACACCTGTTCGTCGCCAGCGCTGACCGGCAGCCAGATGATGTCCAGGTTGGGGAAGGCCGTCTCGACGTTGGTCTGCTCGTTGCCGATCTCCACCACCAGCACGCCACCCGGATTGAGCCGCTTCTTCGCGCCGGAGATGATCCGACGCACGATGTCCATGCCATCGTCGCCCCCGGCCAGCGCGATGCGCGGTTCGGCCAGGTACTCCGGCGGCAGTTCGCGCATCGACTGCTCGTTGACGTACGGCGGATTGGTCAGGATGACATCGTAGGTGGCGCCCGACGGCAGCGGCGCGTACAGATCCCCTTCATACAGCGCGATGCGCTCGCCCATCTTGTAGTCGGCCACGTTGCGGCGCGCCACGGCCAGGGCATCGGGGGAGATGTCCACGGCGTCGATCCGGGCGTTCGGCCAGACGTGCGCGGCGATGATCGGCAGGCAGCCCGACCCGGTGCAGAGTTCCAGCGCGGTGGTAATCCCGTCCGTCTCGCCCAGCCACGGCTCCAGGCCTTCCTGGAGCAATTCGCCGATGAAGCTGCGCGGCACGATCACGCGGGAGTCCACGTAGAAGCGCAGGCCGTGCATGAACGCCTCGTGCGTGATGTAGGCGGCCGGCACGCGCTCGGTCACGCGGCGCTCGATCACGTCGAGCACGGCTTGCACCTCTTCGGGCAGCAGGCGCGCGTCCAGGAACGGGTCGAGCGTGTCGAGCGGCAGGTTCAGCGTATGCAGCACCAGGTAGGCCGCTTCATCGTAGGCATTGGCGCTGCCGTGGCCGAAGGACAGCTTGGCGGCGGTGAAGCGCGAGACCGCCAGGCGCAGCAGGTCGCGGACGGTTTGCAGGGGGGAAGAGGCCATGGGAGACACCACAATAAGGATAAGAAAAGGGGCCGCCAGGGCCCCCGTCGTCGCTGCCGGTCAGGCGATCAGCCGTTCCAGCACGCCGCGGTAGACATTCTTTAGCGGCTCGATGAAGCGCACTTCCACATGCTCGTCGATCTTGTGGATGCTCGCGTTAGGCGGGCCGAACTCGATCACCTGCGGGCAGATCTTGGCGATGAAACGCCCATCGGAGGTGCCGCCAGTCGTCGACAGCTCGGTCTTGACGCCCATCTCGGCCGCGATGGCGGCGCTCAACGCGTCGGACAGGTCGCCGCGCGGGGTCAGGAACGGTTCGCCGCCCAGCGTCCAGTCAAGCGTGTACTCAAGGCCGTGCTGGTCGAGGATGGCATGCACGCGGGCCTTCAGGCCGTCCGGCGTGCTGGCCGTCGAGAAGCGGAAATTGAAGTCGATGGTCACGTGGCCCGGAATCACGTTGGTCGCGCCCGTACCGCCATGGATGTTCGACATCTGCCACGTGGTGGGCGGGAAGTACTCGTTGCCCTGGTCCCAGGTCTCGGCGACCAGCGTGGTCAGCGCCGGTGCGGCCAGGTGGATCGGGTTGCGGGCCAGGTGCGGATAGGCGATATGCCCCTGCACGCCCTTGACCGTCAGCTTGCCGGACAGCGAGCCGCGCCGGCCGTTCTTGACCATGTCGCCGAGGGTGTCCACCGAAGTCGGCTCGCCGATCACGCAGTAGTCCAGCCGCTCGCCGCGCGCCTTGAGGGCCTCCACCACCTTCACGGTGCCGTCGTGCGCCGGGCCTTCCTCGTCGCTGGTGATCAGGAAGGCGATGGAGCCGGCGTGGGCCGGGTGCTTGGCCACGAATTCCTCCACGGCGACCACGAAGCCGGCGATGGAGGTCTTCATGTCCGCCGCGCCCCGGCCGTAGAGCTTGCCGTCGCGGTGGGTGGGCTGGAACGGGTCCGATTGCCACTGGTCCACCGGGCCGGTGGGCACCACGTCGGTATGGCCGGCGAAGGCCAGCAGCTTGCCCGCCGTGCCCGCCGTGCCGCGCTTCACCGCCCACAGGTTCGTCACGCGGAAGTCGTCGGGGCCGCTGACGAGGTTTTCGCACACGAAGCCGAGGGCCTTCAGGCGGGATTCCAGCACGGCCTGGCAGCCTTCGTCAGCGGGCGTGACGGAGCGGCGGCGGATCAGGTCTTCGGTCAGGGCGAGGGTGGGGTTCATGTTGCGGTGGCGGCAGGAAAATTCAGAAAAGTGCGGCGTAGCCGTCGGCGGAAAAACCCACGCTGACCTGGCCGTTGCGGTCCAGCACGGGCCGCTTGATCAGGGACGGACTGGTTTGCATCAGCGCGATGGCGCCGGTTTCGGACTCGGCACTGGCCTTGTCCGCGTCGGACAGCGCGCGGTAGGTGGTGCCCTTCTTGTTCAGCAGCGTGGCCAGCGGCACGTGCTTGAGCCAGGCGCGCAGCAGCGTTTCGTCCACGCCTTGCTTCTTGAAGTCGTGGAACGTATACGGCACGCCGTTCGTGTCGAGCCAGGTGCGTGCCTTCTTGACGGTGTCGCAGTTCGGAATGCCGTAGAGCAGGACAGTCATGGTGATTATCGGAACAGCAGGTTGAGGGCGATGACCAGCCCGCCCAGGCCCAGCGCCACGCCGGTCATGGCCACGGCGGTCATCAGCCGCAGGCGGCGGTCCAGCCGGGCGGCTTCCTTGCGCAGCGCCTCGATGGTGATGGCGTGCTGCTCGGCCAGCAGCTTCACGGCCTCGGCCTGCTGCATGGCCGCCATTTCCAGTTCGGCGATGCGGGCGGCGGGGTCGCGCGGCTCCAGCGTGCCGCCGATGTCCGGCTCGTCCTTGCGGCGGCCCTTCTTGATCTTCTCGATGGTCTTGTTGGCCTGGTCGAGGATGGTAGGGAGCAGGGAGAGCACGGTGCTGACAGTGGCGGGGTCTAGGGCCATGAGTCGCTTGCGGAGGGAGGGCATGGGCGAATCGGTTCGCCGCCGGCCATCCTCGACGAGGATGGCCGGCGGCGCTGCGGCGGCTTGTGCGGATCAGTCGCCGCGCAGCAGGTCGTTCAGGCTGGTCTTGGCGCGGGTTTGCGCGTCCACCTTCTTCACGATCACGGCGCAGTACAGGCTGTACTTGCCATCCTTGGACGGCAGGTTGCCGGCCACCACGACCGAACCGGCCGGGACGCGGCCATAGTGGATCTCGCCGGTTTCGCGGTCATAGATCTTGGTCGACTGGCCCAGGTACACGCCCATCGAGATCACCGAGTTCTCTTCCACGATCACGCCTTCCACCACTTCCGAGCGCGCGCCGATGAAGCAGTTGTCCTCGATGATCACCGGGTTGGCCTGCAGCGGCTCCAGCACGCCGCCGATGCCCACGCCGCCCGACAGGTGGACGTTCTTGCCGATCTGCGCGCACGAACCCACGGTGGCCCAGGTATCGACCATCGTGCCTTCATCCACATAGGCGCCAATGTTCACGTACGACGGCATCAGCACGGCGTTCTTGGCGATGAACGAACCACGGCGGGCCACGGCGGGCGGCACCACGCGGAAACCGGCGCGGGCGAAATCGTCGCCGGTCCAGTTGGCGAACTTGGTCGGCACTTTGTCGTAGAACTGTGCGAAGCCGCCAGCGGCCATCGGCGCGTTGTCTTCCAGGCGGAACGAGAGCAGCACGGCCTTCTTGATCCACTGGTTGACGACCCATTCCTTGCCTTGCTTTTCGGCCACGCGCAGGGCGCCGGCGTCGAGCTGGGAGATCACGTTGGCCACCGCCTCGCGGATGTCGTTCGGGGCGGACTTGGGCGACAGGCTGGCGCGGTCTTCCCAGGCCTGGTCGATCAGGGCTTGCAGTGCTTGCGTCATGGTCGTTTCTTTAGTGGTGATTGTTCAGGTAATTGTTCAGGCAAAAGCGTTGGTCCGCCGGAGCGGGATCAGTGCCCGCCCAGCGACTTGCAAAATTCGACGATCCGGCGCGCGCCTTCCACGCATTCGTCCGGCGTGGCCACCAGGGCCATTCGCACGCGGTTCTTGCCCGGGTTCGCGCCATGGGCGTCGCGCGCGAGGTAGCTGCCGGGCAGCACGGCCACGTTCTGCTCGGCCAGCAGGCGCACGGCGAAGTCGGTATCGGACAACCCGGTGCGCGAGACATCGGCCCAGAGATAGAAGGCGGCATCGGGAAGTGTCACATCGAGCACTTCGGCCAGCATCGGCGTCACGGCGCTGAACTTCTTCACGTACGCCGCGCGGTTCTCGCGCACATGGGCCTCGTCGTTCCACGCGGCCACGCTGGCGGCCTGCACGGCAGGGTTCATGGCCGCGCCGTGGTAGGTACGGTATAGCAGGAATTTCTTGAGAATTGCCGGGTCGCCGGCCACGAAGCCCGAACGCAGGCCCGGCACGTTCGAGCGCTTGGAGAGGCTCGAGAACATCACCAGCCGCTCGAAGCCGCGGCCCAGCTTGTGGGCGGCTTCCAGCGCGCCAAGCGGCGGGTTGGCTTCGTCGAAATAGATCTCGGAATAGCATTCATCCGAGGCGATCACGAAGCCGTGGCGATCGGACAATTCGAACAGTTGCTTCCAGTCCGCCAGCGACATCACGGCCCCGGTGGGATTGCCCGGCGAGCAGACGTACAGCAACTGGACGTCTTGCCAGGTCTCGGCGCCGATCTGGTCGAACGCGGGCGCAAAGTTGCGTGCCGGGTCGCTGTTGGCGAATACCGGCTTGGCGCCAGCCAGCAGCGTGGCGCCTTCGTAGATCTGGTAGAACGGGTTCGGGCACAGCACCAGCGGGTTGGGGCGGCTGGCGTCCACCACGGTCTGGGCGAAGGCGAACAGCGCCTCGCGCGAGCCGGTCACGGGCAGGACTTCCGTGGCGGCGTCCACTTTCGGCAGGCCGTAGCGGCGTTCCAGCCAGCCGGCGATGCCTTGGCGCAGTGCGTCGGTGCCGGCGGTGCTCGGGTAGCTGGCCAGTCCGGCCAGCGACGCGGTCATCGCCTGCTTGATGAATTCGGGGGTCGGATGCTTGGGCTCGCCAATGCCGAAGCTGATGGCTGGCTTGTCGGCGGGTTTGACGTCCGCCACCAGCACGCGCAGTTTCTCGAAGGGATAGGTCTGGAGCAGGTCGAGGCGCGGATTCACGGTGGCAGGCAGGCGGGGCGGTTGAAACCCGGCATTATAAAGGAATGCCGCCGACGCCCCGCGTGCCGGCTTCGCTTAATAAAGCATCACTCGCGACACCGTGGCCACCAGCGGCCGGCGGATGAACCGCTCCAGCGCCGCGTTCAGGTGCAGCGGACGCAACAGCATCTTCACCGTCATCTCGAGCGGCAGGTTCCGGCGCACCACGGCGCTGCACTGGGAGTTCAGCGCGCGCACGTCGCGCTCCGGCACGTCTTCCTGATTGCGCTCCACCCGCAGTACGTTGCGCAGCGCGATCTCGGCATCCTCGTTCTTGATTTCGAGCAAACGCCGCGCCAGCGCGCCCAGCACCCGGGCGCGCCCAATCCGCTCCTGCCCGTTCAAGGCATTGAAATAGCGGAAGAAATGCTTGTAGTGGCGTACCTCGTCGTTGGCGATGCGGCGCGTCAGGTCGCGCAGCACCGGCTCGTCGCTGGCCTGCTCCAGCGCGCGGTAGTAGGTGGCCGTGCCGGTCTCGACCACGCAGCGCGCCGCCATCTCCAGCGCGTGCGACCGCTCGAAATTGTCGATCGAGCAGGTCTTGCTGTATTCGTCGAAGAAGCGCTGGTAGCCGCGCGGCCAGTCGAACTCCGGCCAGACATGCTCCACGTAGCGGCGCAGCGCGAAGCCGTGCTGCAGCTCCTCGGATTCCCAGTGCCGGGCGAGCCACGTGGCGGCCTCGGGCACATGGGCGTAGTAGGTGGCGAGGTTGCCTGCGTAGGTGTCGGAGCCGCTTTCGATAAACGATGCGGCGACGAGCAGGTAGAACAGCGTACGGTTGTCGCGCACCTTTTCCACGTCGATGGACGCGTAGTCGATGTCGGACACGGACCAGGGCAGGTCGTCCCGTTCCGGGGTCGCTTGGCTTACGGTCATGCACAGATCTCCAGGCAAATCGCGACCTGCAGGCGGCGTGTGACGGCCGGATGACGGTCGAGCGGCGGGGAGGGCGCTTCGCGCCGGAGGGGCTCCGGGGTCACGCCAGCATTCCAAGAGACTAGCACTAACCCTAGGAAGTTTCTTTTGGATTTGCCGCGTGGGCGTCGCATCGCGGTGTTGCGGTCACGCAGCAGCCACCTCGAAACCGCTTGCATGAATAGACGCAACTCGTGGAAAAGCAAGGATTTTCCGGGCGGGGAATGGGAGGTCCGAAACGCCGCCCATCGGGCGATAAAGCGGCCGGACGAACGGTGCGCGATGGTATGATTACCGCCAATCTAATCGGGCCCCAACGGGTCGCATGAGACGTAGACGTCACGTCGCGTCGAGCGCCTCCGGGGCAGCCCGGCTTTTCCAACATTCGTAACGCCCAAACCACACGACAACCGTGCGACTGTCCTCGATCAAGCTGGCGGGCTTCAAGTCCTTCGTCGATCCCACCAATTTTCAAGTGCCCGGCCAACTGGTCGGCATCGTCGGTCCCAACGGCTGCGGCAAATCCAACATCATCGACGCCGTGCGTTGGGTGCTGGGTGAGTCACGCGCGTCCGAACTGCGTGGCGAATCCATGCAGGACGTCATCTTCAACGGTTCCACCGCGCGCAAGCAGGCCGGGCGCGCCAGCGTGGAACTGGTGTTCGACAACGCCGAAGGCCGCGCCGCCGGCCAGTGGAGCCAATACGCCGAAGTGGCCGTCAAGCGCGTGCTGACCCGCGACGGCACCTCCTCGTACTACATCAACAACCAGCCGGTGCGCCGGCGCGACATCCAGGACATCTTCCTGGGCACCGGCCTCGGGCCGCGCGCCTACGCCATCATCGGGCAGGGCATGATCTCGCGGATCATCGAGGCCAAGCCCGATGACATGCGGATTTTCCTGGAAGAGGCCGCGGGCGTCTCCAAGTACAAGGAACGCCGCCGCGAGACCGAAAACCGCCTGGGCGACACGCGCGAGAACCTGACCCGCGTGGAAGACATCCTGCGCGAACTCGGCGCCAACCTCGACAAGCTGGAAGGCCAGGCCGAGGTGGCCCAGCGCTTCAAGACGCTGCATGCCGACGGCGAGGAAAAGCAGCAACTGCTGTGGCTGCTGCGCAAGCGCGAGGCCCAGGCCGAGCAGGAGCGCCATGCGCGCGCCATCGAGCAGGCCCAGATCGACCTGGAAGCCCAGACCGCCCAGCTACGCCATGTGGAAGCCGAGCTGGAGACGATGCGCGCGGCGCACTACGCCGCGTCGGACGGCATGCACGCCGCACAGGGCGCGCTGTACGAAGCCAATTCCGAGGTCAGCAAGCTCGAAGCCGAGATCCGCTATGTGGTGGAGTCGCGCAATCGCGTGCAGGCGCAGATCGCCGCGCTGACCACCCAGCGCGAGCAATGGCAGGGCAAGGCGGAGCAGGCCACCGAGGAACTGGCGCAGGCCGAGGAAAACCTCGCCCTGTCCGAGGCCCGCACCATCGAGGCGCAGGACGCCGTGGCGCAGAAGTCCGACGAACTGCCGACGCTGGAAGGCCAGTGGCGCGATGCCCAGCAACTGCTGAACGAGCAGCGCGCCGGCATCATGCAGGCCGAGCAGACGCTGAAGCTCGAGGCCGCCCAGCAGCGCAGTGCCGACCAGATGCTCCAGCAGCTGGAGCAGCGCAAGGAACGCCTGTCACTGGAAGACAAGGGGCTCGACCGCCCCGACGAGACCCGTCTGGAAGAACAACGCGGCGAACTGGCCGAGCAGGAAGCGATGCTCGAGGAAGCCCAGGCCTTGCTGATGGACAGCGAGGACCGCGTGCCGCGCCTGGACGGCGAGCGCCGCAGCGCGCAGGAGCGCGTGCAGAGCGAGGCCGCCGCCATCGCCGCGCTGGAAGCCCGCCTCTCCGCGCTGCGCCAGCTGCAGGAAAACGTGCAGACCGAAGGCAAGGTCCAGCCGTGGCTGGAGCGCCATGGTCTGGCCGAGCTGCCGCGCCTGTGGAAGAAGGTTCATATCGAGCCGGGCTGGGAAAACGCGCTCGAATCCGTGCTGCGCGAGAAGTTGGCCGCACTGGAAGTGTCCAACCTGGACTGGGTCAAGGCCTTCCTGTCCGATGCCCCGCCCGCCAAGCTGGCCTTCTACTCGCCGCCGTCCGCCGCGCGGCCCGTGGACGCGCCGGCCGGGCTGCGTCCGCTGATGTCGCTGGTGCAGATCACCGAGCCGGGCATCCGCGCGGTCATGCAGGACTGGCTGGCCGACATCTACACCGCCACCGACATGGCACAGGCGCTGGCCGGGCGCGGCACGCTGCCCGAGGGCGCGCAGTTTGTCGTCGCCGAAGGTCACCTGGTGGGCCGCAACGCGATCCAGATCTACGCTGCCGATTCGGAGCAGGCCGGCATGCTGGCCCGCGAGCAGGAAATCGAAAACCTGCAGAAGCAGGCGCGCGCGCAGATGCTGCTGTCCGACGAGGCCAAGACCCAGGCCGTGCGCGCGGAGTCGGCCTACACCCAGGCCAGTCAGGCGCTGGCCGAGGCCCGCACCCGTGCCGAGCAGGCCACGCGGCGCGTGCACACGTTGCAGATGGACGTGCTCAAGCTGTCGCAGGCGATGGAGCGATTCTCSGCSCGKAGCGGCCAGATCCGCGAGGAACTGKCSGAGATCGRSGCSCAGATCGAGGARCARCGCGCCGTGCGYGCSGARTCCGAGGCGASCTTCGAGCAGCACGACACCCAGCTGGCCGAGATGCAGGCGGCTCACGAAGACCACCAGATGGCCTTCGAGGCGCTGGACGGCAAGCTGACCGGCGCGCGCCAGCAGTTGCGCGATTTCGAACGGGCTGCGCAGGAGGCGGTGTTCGGCGAGCGCAATCTGTCCGGCCGCATCGACGAACTGCGCCGCAACATCCAGATGGCGGCGGACCAGTCCGAGCGGATCGCCGAATCGCTGGAAAACGCACGCGTCGAGCTTGAGACGATCAACGAGCAGACCGCCCACACCGGCCTGCAAGAGGCGCTGGAAGTGCGCGCCGAGAAGGAAGAGAAGCTGTCGGCGGCGCGCATCGAGCTGGATGCGCTGTCCGCACAGCTCCGCCAGTTCGACGAACAGCGCCTGGCCGCCGAGCGCAGCCTGCAGCCGCTGCGCGACCGCATCACCGAGTTGCAGCTCAAGGAGCAGGCTGCGCGCCTGAACCAGGAGCAGTTCACCGAGCAACTGACGACCGCGCAGGTCGACGAGGTGGCGCTGGCCGAGAAGCTGACCGGCGACCTGAAGCCGTCCTACCTGCAAGGCGAGGTCACGCGTATCAACAACGCGATCAACGCGCTGGGCCCGGTCAACATGGCCGCGCTCGATGAACTGTCCGCCGCGCGCGAGCGCAAGACCTTCCTCGATGCCCAGTCGGCCGACCTGAACGACGCCATCAACACGCTCGAGGACGCCATTGCGAAGATCGACCAGGAGACGCGCGCGCTGCTGCAAGGCACGTTCGACCAGGTCAACCATCACTTCGGCGAGCTGTTCCCGCAGCTGTTCGGTGGCGGCCAGGCGCGCCTGATCATGACCGGCGAGGAAATCCTCGAYGCSGGCGTGCAGGTGATGGCCCAGCCCCCGGGCAAGAAGAACTCGACGATTCACCTGCTGTCCGGCGGCGAGAAGGCGCTGACCGCGATTGCGCTGGTGTTCGCGATGTTCCAGCTCAACCCGGCGCCGTTCTGCCTGCTGGACGAGGTGGACGCGCCGCTCGACGATGCCAATACCGAGCGCTACGCCAACATGGTGGCGCACATGTCCGACAAGACCCAGTTCGTGTTTATTTCTCACAACAAGATAGCGATGGAGATGGCCCACCAGCTGATCGGCGTGACCATGCAGGAGCAAGGCGTGTCGCGGATCGTGGCGGTGGATATGGATGCAGCAGTGTCTATGGCGGAGGCCGCTTGAGATGGAACTGCAAAACGCTCTGATCATCGCCGGTGTCATCCTGTTGCTGTTGCTGGTGGCGTACAACCGCTGGCAGATCCACAAGGCGCGCCGCGTGCGGCCGCTGATGCCTGAAGACGACCTGCCGCCCATGCGCGAGCCGGTGGTGGGCAAGACCGTGCATCCCGAGACGGCCGCCAAGCTGCAGGAGCTGCCGCCCGAGCACATCGCCCGGCGCGAGCCCACGCTGGGCGAGGCTGGCAAGATGGCCAGGCCTGAGGTGAAGCCAGCCACCCGGCAGGAGTCGAAGCACGACGCCGAGGTAGCCACTGCCACTGCCGCCGCGCATGCAGCCGCAGGTTCGGCCGATGCGGACGAGATCGTCGCCGACGAAGTGGCCGTGGCGGCATCGCCGGCCATGGCGCAGCCTGCCAGCCGGAATGAGCAAGCCGACGAGGACAGCGATCAGGCCCAAACCGCCACCGTGGCGGCGCCCGTGCCGAAGCCCGCCGCCTCGGAGGCCGCCTCCGCTGCGATGGACGGCCAGCCGGCCCAGGCGGTGATCGACCCGCTGATCGACTGCATCGTGCCGATGCACCTTGAGCGCAAGGCGTCTGGCGACCGCATCCTGCCGCTGACGGGCCGGCTGCGCCGTGCCGGGACCAAGCAGGTCCATATCGAGGGCCTGCGTGCCGAAGCCAACGCCTGGGAGCCGGTGACTGCCGGTCACCAGTACGAGGACATCCAGGTCGCCGTGCAGCTGGCCAACCGCAGCGGCCCGCTGAACGCGCTGGAGTTCTCCGAATTCGTCAATGCCGTGGAGGCGCTGGCCGAGGCGCTCGATGCGTCGGCAGACCTCCCCGACATGACCGAGACCGTCGCCAACGCCCGCGAGTTGGACGGCTTTGCCGCCGGCGCCGACGTGCAGCTTGGCGTGAACGTGATTTCCGATGGCGCGCCGTGGTCGGCCGCCTATGTGCAGACCGTGGCCACGCAGGACGGGCTGGTGCTGTCTCGCGACGGCACGCGCTTCATCCGCTATGAACCGGGCGCCGATGGCGTGCAAAAGCCGCTGTTCACGCTCCAGTTCGGCGACACGAACTTCCTGCGCGATGACCTGACCGTCAACGCTGGCCGCCAGATCACGCTGCTGCTGGACGTGCCGCAGGCCGCGCAGGCCGTCAAGCCGTTCAAGACCGTGTGCGAGTACGGCTACAGCCTCGCCCAGCGCATGGGCGCCCAGCTCGTGGACGACAACATGCGGCCGCTGACCGAGGCTTCGTTCGTGGCGATCTTCGCCCAGCTCGAAAAGCTGTACGAGAAGCTTGAGGCGCGCGGCATGCCCGCCGGCTCATCGGCGGCCCAGCGCCTGTTCAGCCTGTAAGGAAGCCTGCCATGACCGCCAAGACTCAGGGCGCGCAGGCTCCGGCCTCCGCGCCCCCCGACGCGTTGCCGGCCGATGCTGCCGCCACCGCGCGCGTGCAATGGCTGCGCGATGAACTCGATCGCCACGCCTACCAGTATTACGTGCTCGATGACCCGTCGATTCCGGACGCCGAGTACGATGCGCTGTTCAGCGAACTCCAGGCGCTGGAGACCGAGCATCCCGACTTGCTGACCGACGATTCGCCCACGCAGCGCGTGGGCGGCGCGCCGCTGTCCGCGTTCGACTCCGTGCGGCATCGCGTGCCGATGCTGTCGCTGAACAACGGCTTCGCCGACGAGGACGTCGTCAATTTCGACCGCCGCTGCGCCCAGGGGCTGGGCCGGACCGCCGCTGCGCCCGCGCCGGCTGACGACCTGTTCAGCGCCGCCGAGGCGACCGATCAGGCCGTGGAATACGCCTGCGAACTGAAGTTCGACGGTCTGGCCATGTCGCTGCGCTATGAGGACGGCAAGCTCGTGCAGGCCGCCACGCGCGGCGACGGCGAGACCGGCGAGGATGTGACCGTCAACGTGCGAACCATCAAGGCGATTCCGCTTAAGCTGCGCGGCAAGGCGCCGGCCGTGCTGGAAGTGCGCGGCGAGGTCTTCATGTACCGCGCCGAGTTCGACAAACTCAACGCACGCCAGGCCGAGGCCGGGGAGA
Source organism: Cupriavidus sp. 10L43_2 (assembly GCF_056395265.1). Taxonomy (NCBI): domain Bacteria; kingdom Pseudomonadati; phylum Pseudomonadota; class Betaproteobacteria; order Burkholderiales; family Burkholderiaceae; genus Cupriavidus; species Cupriavidus sp. 10L43_2. The sequence continues at coordinate 57,133 of NZ_JBFTJE010000009.1, read as the reverse complement.
AGACCTTCGTCAATCCGCGCAACGCGGCCGCCGGCAGCCTGCGGCAGCTCGATCCGCGCATCACGGCCAAGCGCCCGCTGTCTTTCTTCGCCTACGGTATCGGCGAGTTGCAGGGCGCGGACCGGCCCGCCACCCACAGCGTAATGCTCGACGGCTTTGCCGGGCTGGGCCTGCCGGTCTGCACCGAGCGCCAGGTGGTGAAGGGGGCGCAGGGCCTGCTGGCCTTCTATCGCGATATTGGCGCGCGCCGCGACCAGCTGCCGTACGACATCGACGGCGTGGTCTACAAGGTCAACGCGATTGCCGAGCAGGAGCAGCTTGGCTTCGTCTCGCGCGCGCCGCGCTTTGCGCTGGCGCACAAGTTCCCGGCGCAGGAGATGACGACGACCGTCGAGGACATCGAGGTGCAGGTGGGCCGCACGGGCGCCATCACGCCCGTGGCGCGGCTCGCGCCGGTGTTCGTGGGCGGCGTGACCGTGACCAACGCCACGCTCCACAACGAGGACGAGATCCGTCGCAAGGATGTGCATATCGGCGATACGGTGATCGTGCGCCGAGCCGGCGACGTGATTCCCGAGGTGGTGGCCGTGGTGCTGGAACGGCGCCCGGCTGACGCGCGCGCGTTCGTCATGCCGACCACCTGCCCGGTGTGCGGCTCGCACGTGGAGCGGCTGGAGGACGAGGCCATCGCCCGTTGCACCGGCGGCCTGATCTGCGCCGCGCAGCGCAAGCAGGCGCTGCTGCACTTCGCCCAGCGCCGTGCGATGGACATCGAGGGCCTGGGCGACAAGGTGGTGGAGCAACTGGTCGACCTGGGCATTGTCCGCACCCCGGCGGACCTCTTCAAGCTCGGCGTAGCCAAGCTGGCCGCGCTGGACCGGATGGCCGACAAGTCGGCGACGAACCTCGTGGCCGCCATCGACAAGTCGCGCAGCACCACGCTGAACCGCTTTATCTTCGCGCTGGGCATCCGCCACGTGGGCGAGGCCACGGCCAAGGATCTCGCCAAGCACTTTGGCAAGCTGGACAACCTGCTGGCCGCCGACGAGGCCGCGCTGCTCGACGTCAACGACGTCGGGCCGGTGGTGGCGCAGTCGATCGCCAACTTCCTGGGCGAGCCGCACAACGTGGAGGTGGTCGAGCAACTGCGCGCCGCCGGCGTACACTGGCCGGAGAGCGAGCCTGCGGCCCGCGCGCCGCTGCCGCTGGCCGGCAAGACCTTCGTGCTGACCGGCACGCTGCCGACGCTTTCGCGCGAGGACGCCAAGGCGCGGCTGGAAGCGGCCGGCGCCAAGGTGGCCGGCTCGGTGTCGAAGAAGACCGACTACGTGGTGGCTGGCGCCGAGGCGGGCAGCAAGCTCGAAAAGGCGCAGGCGCTCGGCGTGGCGGTGATCGACGAGGATGGCATGTTGGCGCTACTGGCCGACGCCACGGGCGCACAACCGGAGGACGCGCAATGATCCGTGACATTTTGAAGATGGGAGATTCGCGCCTGACGCAGGTGGCGCGGCCCGTGACTGCGTTCAACACGCCCGAGCTGCGCGTGCTGATCGACGATATGTTCGACACGATGGCGCACGCCAACGGCGCCGGCCTGGCCGCGCCGCAGATTGGCGTGGACCTGCAGGTGGTGATCTTCGGCTTCGACAGCAACCCGCGCTATCCGGACGCCCCGATGGTGCCGAAGACGGTGCTGATCAATCCGGTGCTGGAACCGCTCTCCGACGAGATGGAAGAGGGCTGGGAAGGGTGCCTGTCGGTGCCGGGGCTGCGAGGCGTGGTGCCGCGCCATGCCCGACTGAAGTATTCGGGATTCGACCCGATGGGGAACCCGATCGAGCGGGTGGCCGATGGCTTCCATGCGCGCGTGGTGCAGCATGAGTGCGACCACCTGATCGGCGTGCTGTACCCGATGCGGGTGAAGGACTTCACGCGCTTCGGCTTCACCGAGGTGCTGTTCCCGGAGCTGCCGGCGAACTACGACGATTGAGGCGGCTGGCCTCCCTCACCGCTTGCCGGCGAGGGAGGCGCAACCTGACGTCAGAACTTCTCGAACGCCCCCAGGAAGCGCCACTGGCCCGGCGGCAGGTCGCCCAGCACGATGCGGCCCATGCGCACGCGCTTCAGGCCCACCACGCGCAGGCCAACCTGCTCGCACATGCGGCGAATCTGGCGCTTGCGGCCTTCGCGCAACACGAAGCGCAGCTGCTCCTCGTTCTGCCAGCTCACCTTGGCGGGCTTCAGCGGCACGCCGTCGAGCGACAGGCCGTGGCGCAGCCGCTCGATCTCCTCGGCCGGGAACACGGTGCTGATGTCTCGCTCGATCGGACCTTCCGGCGATTCCCAGACCACGCGGACCAGATATTCCTTCTCCACATTCGAGTCGTCGCCGATCAGCGCGCGTGCCACGCGGCCGTCCTGCGTCAGCACGAGCAGGCCGGTGGAGTCGATATCGAGACGGCCGGCCGGGGCCAGGTTCTTGCGCTGCCACGGCTGGAAACGCTTGCGGGTGGGGTCTTCGGCCCACTGGTTCTCGGGCGCGAACAGCACGGCGGCCGGCTCGTAGCCGTCTTCGGCCTGACCTGAGACATAGCCGACAGGCTTGTTGATCAGCACGGTCACGCGCTCGCCCTGTTCGGAGCGGGCGGCCTGCAGGATCTCGATCTCGGCGTCGGGGCGGACGCGCGAACCCAGTTCGGTCACGGCCTTGCCGTCCACGTGCACCCAGCCACGCGGAATCCACTCGTCGGCCTCGCGGCGCGAGCAGAGGCCCAGCTCCGACATGCGCTTGGACAGGCGGATGAGACCGTCGTCGTTGGCCTCCGCCTGCTGCCGGACCGGCTCGCGCGCCTCGGCGCGGGGCGCCGGACGCTCGGGTCGCACCGGACGCGCACGATCGGCGGTGTCGCTGAAGCGACGGGTCGGCGCGGCAGGACGGCGCGCGTCATCGCCATCGGCACGACGCTGCGGCGGACGGCGCTCGTCATCGCCATAACGGCGCGGCGGGCGGGCTTCGTCCTCACCGAAACGGCGCGGACGCGGCGCGCCGCGGTCGTCATTGCCGAAGCTGCGCTGCGGCGGACGGCGGTCGTCGCCGCTGAAACCACGCTGCGGGGGACGGCGGTCGTCGCCGCTGAAGCCGCGTTGCGGGGGGCGGCGGTCATCGCCGCTGGAACCACCCTGCGGCGGGCGGCGCTCGTCATCGCCATACCGGCGCGGCGGGCGGGCTTCATCGTCACCGAAACGGCGCGGACGCGGCGCGCCGCGATCATCGTTGCCGAAGCTGCGCTGGGGCGGGCGGCGGTCGTCGCCGCCGAAGCCACGTTGCGGGGGACGGCGATCATCGCCGCCGAAGCCACGTTGCGGAGGGCGGCGCTCGTCATCGCCATAACGGCGCGGCGGGCGGGCCTCGTCATCGCCGAAACGGCGGGGACGCGGCGCACCGCGATCATCGTTCCCGAAGCTGCGCTGGGGCGGACGGCGATCATCGCCGCCGAAGCCACGCTGCGGCGGGCGGCGTTCGTCATCGCCATAGCGGCGCGGCGGACGGGCTTCGTCGTCACCAAAACGACGGGGGCGGGGCGGACGGTCGTCGCCACCGGCGCCACGCTGGGGCGGACGGCGGTCATCGCCGCTGAAACCACGCTGCGGCGGGCGTCGCTCGTCGTCGCCATAGCGGCGCGGCGGCCGATCCCCCTCGGGGCGCGGACGGGCAGGGCGCGCCGGGCGCTCTCCACGATCCGCCCGATCAGGCCGGGCGGCGCCCTCGGCGGGAGCGGCCTTGCGCTTGTTGCGCTCGCCCGCGCGTTCCCGCGCCTCCTTGATGCCCGTCACCACGTCCTGCACGCGCTTGCGGTTCAGGTCGGAGACGCGCACCGGGCGGGTGGGCTTGCGCGGCGCGTCCGAGGTGGACGTGGCGGTCTTGATGCCCAGCGTCTTGCGGCCGGGCGTTTTGCTGTCTGTCATATCGTTGCGTTTGCCCGACCCGCGTTGCCATCAGATGGCTAGCGCGTCGAGCAAATCCTGTTCAAGCTGAATCTGCAATCGGTTGTCGGCGGCAAGACGGCTGCCATCGACCAGGAACACGTCTTCGACGCGCTCCCCCAGGGTGTTGATGCGCGCCGAATGCACGGACACGCGATGTTGGGCCAGTACGCGGGCGATCGCGTAGAGCAGGCCGGTTCGGTCGTTGGCGGACAGGGACAGCAGGTAGAACTGCCCGCGCTCGTCGGCCCGCAGGTCCACGCGGGGCTTGATCGGGAAGCTGCGCGACTGGCGCGACAGCCGGCCCTGCGCCGGATCGGGCAGCGGGCACTCCAGCCGCAGCCGTTCCGCCAGTTCGTGTTCGACCAACGCGAGGATGTCGCGATAGTCGCCCGCCAGGCCAGGGTCGGTCACCTGGAAGGTGTCCAGCGCGTAGCCGTGGCGTGTGGTGTGGATCTTGGCGTCCTGAATCGAGAACGCCTTCCGTTCGAAATAGCCGCAGATGCGCGCGAAGAGGTCAGGCTGGTCCTTGACGTAGACGGCAATCTGCAGGCCCTCGCCAGCCGGCGAGATGCGTGCCTTGACCACCGCCGCGTCGCTATCCACCTTGTTGAACAGATGGCGCGTGAGCCAGGCGATGTCGCGGGCATCGTGGCGCAGGAAGAACGAGACGTCGAGCTTGTCCCAGAGCGGCCTGCCCAGTTCGGGGTCGAACGCCTTGAGCCGCAACTGGGCGATGGTGTCGTCCCGGCGCTGGGCCCAGAGCGAATGCGGGTCGAGCTGCGCGCCGCCGAGCACGCGCAGCGTGATGCGGTACAGGTCTTCGAGCAGCTTGCCCTTCCAGGCATTCCACACCTTGGGGCTGGTGCCGCGGATATCGGCCACGGTCAGCAGGTAGAGCGCGGTCAGGTAGCGTTCATTGCCCACCACGCCGGCGAAGGCCTTGACCACGTCCGGATCGGTCAGGTCCTGCTTCTGCGCCACGTGGCTCATGGTCAGGTGATGCTCCACGAGCCAGGCGATCAGGTCGGTGTCCTCGCGCGAAATGCCGTGCTGCTTGCAGAAGCGGCGCGCATCGACGGTGCCGAGCTTGGAGTGGTCCCCGCCCCGGCCCTTGGCGATGTCGTGGAACAGCGCGGCCACCCAGAGCACCCACGGGCGGTCGAAGCTGGCCATCAACTGGCTGCAGAACGGGAACTCGTGCGTGTGCTCGACGATGGCGAAGCGGCGGATATTGCGCACCACCATCAGGATGTGCTGGTCCACGGTGTAGACGTGGAATAGGTCGTGCTGCATCTGGCCGACGATGCGCCGGAAATTGATCAGGTAGCGGCCCAGCACGCTGGTCTGGTTCATCAGCCGCAGCGCGTGGGTGATACCTTGCGGCTCCTGCATGATGGCCAGGAACAGGCGGCGGTTCTCGGGATCGTTGCGCCAGCTCGCATCCATGACCGTGCGCGCGTTGTAGAGCCCGCGCAGCGTACGGGGAGAGATGCCTTTTACGCCCGGCGTGCGCTCGTAGAGCAGGAAGGTCTCCAGGATTGCGTGCGGATCGCGCTCGTACAGGTCGTCGCTGGTGATTTCCAGCATGCCCTGGCGTTCCACGAAGCGGTCGTTGATCACGCGTGTGACCTTCGATTCACTCGGAAACAGCATCGCCTCGATATTGAGCAGCAGTACGCTGTTGAGCTGCGTCACCGCCTTGGCGGCCCAGTAGAAGCGGCGCATCAACTGTTCGCTGGCGCGCTTGTGCGTGGTCTGCCGATAGCCGAAGGACTCGGCCAGCGCGGTTTGCAGGTCGAACACCAGCACGTCCTGCCGGCGGCCGGCCAGCAGGTGCAGCCGTGCGCGAATCGTGCGCAGCAGGCGCTCGTTGCGGGTGAGTTCCTGCGCCTCGCGCTCGGTCAGCAGGCCGCGCTCGAACAATTCCTTCCAGCTGTCGCCGAGGCCCGCCGCCTGCGTCATCCACAGGATGACCTGCAGGTCGCGCAGGCCGCCCGGGCTTTCCTTGCAGTTGGGCTCCAGCGCGTAGGGCGTGTCCTGGTACTTGGCGTGGCGCTGGCGCATTTCCAGCAGCTTGGCCTGGAAGAAGTCGGCGGCGTCGAGGTCCGCCAGATAGCGCCGGTGCATGTCGGCGAACAGTGCTTTGTTGCCGATCAGCAGGCGCGCTTCGAGCAGCGAGGTGCGGATGGTGATGTCGCCCGCCGCCTCGCGCAGGCAGTCGTCGACGGTACGCACCGACGAGCCGATCTCGAGTCCCAGGTCCCAGCACAGGCCGATGAAGCGCTCCAGCTTGCCCGCCATCTCCGCGTCCGGCTCGGCCGGCAGCAGGAGCAGCACGTCCACGTCGGAATGCGGGAACAGCTCGCCACGGCCATAGCCACCCACCGCCACCAGCGCGGCGCTGGCGGGCAACTCCAGGCCGGTCCAGGCATCGATCAGCGCGGCATCCACCGCACGGCGCAGCCGCGTGACCAGCGGATTGACCTGATTGTGCGCGTCGAATTCGGCGAAGAGCGCTTGCTTGTCGGCGCGCAGCTTGTCGCGGATGCGCTGGCAAAGCAGGAGTTCCGGCGTGGTGTCCATGGTGGGGGCGGTGTGGGTCGCGGGCACGGCTGGAAGTAGAAAGGGCGCCGCGGTCGGCGCCCTGGCGGTCAACGCGGCGTCAGGCCGCGACGGGTTCGGTAATGAAGGCCGGCGGCACGGGCGAGCCGGCCGACAGCGTCAGCACCTCGAAGCCGGTGTCCGTCACCAGCACGGTGTGCTCCCATTGCGCGGACAGGCTGCGGTCACGCGTCTTCACGGTCCACTGGTCGGGCATGGTGCGGATGTCGCGCTTGCCGGCGTTGATCATCGGCTCGACGGTGAAGATCATGCCGGACTTGATCTCGGTGCCCGTGTTGGGGCGGCCATAGTGCAGCACCTGCGGGTCCGAGTGGAACACCTTGCCGATGCCGTGGCCGCAGTACTCTCGCACCACGCTGTAGCCGGAAGCTTCGGCGTGCACCTGGATGGCATGGCCGATATCGCCCAGGCGTGCGCCATTGCGCACTTGCTGGATACCCTTCCACATGCACTCGTAGGTAACCTGCGCCAGGCGCTTGGCCAGGATCGAACCCTCGCCCACGATGAACATGCGGCTGGTGTCGCCGTAATAGCCTTCCTTCGTGATTACGGTGATATCGAGATTCACCGCGTCGCCGCTCTTGAGCACGCGGTCGCCCGGAATGCCGTGGCAGATCACGTCGTTGACCGAGGTGCAGATCGCGCCGGGGAAGGGCGGGTAGCCCGGCGGCGCGTAGTTCAGCGGCGCCGGCACGGTGCCTTGCACGTCACGCATATAGGCGTGGCAGAGCTTGTCGAGTTCGCCCGTGGTCACTCCGGGGACGATATGGGGCGTGATGTAGTCGAGGACCTCGGAGGCAAGGCGGCAAGCCACGCGCATTTGGGCGATGTCTTCGGCGGTATTCAGGTGGATGCTCATGCTGCTTCGCCAGAAATAAGTGACGGCGGGGCCGCGGGCCGCGCCGGTAATCGATTCGCAAAGTGGGATTATCGCACCATCGCGCCCCGAAAGCAGGGATTTGGCGGCGCCCGGGCCAAGAATTGGCGGGCTGGCGGGTGCGCGAGGGGCCAGACAGGGCTTGAGCCCGACGCCATTTTGTTGCTACAATCGCGGGCTGACTTGCTGCTGGCTGATGCCGGTGGCGGGTCGGGAAGCAAATTTTATTAGTAAATCGCTGGTCCGCCCATCCGGGGTGTTCCTTTTCAGGAATGTCGGGGCGGACTTCAGACCTAACCCTATTGGAGTACCTCTCATGTCCGTGACTATGCGCGAAATGCTGGAAGCCGGTTGCCACTTTGGCCACCAAACCCGCTTCTGGAACCCGAAGATGGCCCCCTTCATCTTCGGTCATCGCAACAAGATCCACATTATCAACCTCGAAAAGACCCTGCCGATGTTCCAGGACGCGATGAAGTACGTGCGTCAACTGGCAGCAAACCGCGGTAGCGTGCTTTTCGTGGGTACCAAGCGTCAATCGCGCGAAATCCTGGCTGAAGAAGCTGGCCGCGCTGGCATGCCCTACGTCGACGCCCGCTGGCTCGGCGGCATGCTGACGAACTTCAAGACCGTCAAGATCTCGATCAAGCGCCTGAAGGACATGGAAGCCGCCAAGGAAGCCGGCGCGCTGGACACCATGAGCAAGAAGGAAGCGCTGATGTTCGAGCGCGAGATGGCCAAGCTGGAAAAGTCCATCGGCGGCATCAAGGACATGGGCGGCGTGCCTGACGCCATCTTCGTGGTGGACGTGGGCTACCACAAGATCGCCGTGACGGAAGCCGCCAAGCTGGGCATCCCCGTGATCGGCGTGGTTGACACGAACCACTCGCCGGAAGGCATCGATTACGTGATCCCGGGTAACGACGACTCGAGCAAGGCCGTGGCCCTGTACGTGCGCGGCGTGGCCGACGCCATCCTGGAAGGCCGCGCCAATGCGGTTCAGGAAGTGGTGGAAGCTGCACGTGGCGGCGACGAATTCGTCGAAGTCCAGGAAGGCTGATTGTCCGCTGGCGCCTGAGGCCGGGGTACACCGGCCGCCGGCGCCCGCCTTGCGGCACATGGAAAAGGGGGCACTTCTGGCGCCCCCTTTTTGCAAACTGCGAAACGCAGTGCGCCGCAAGCTGAAACTGACTTTGTTGTCATCCGCCGCGAATACGATTCGCCGCGGGTGAGCCGGACCCAAGTTGATCAGACACCGGCGGGTGTCCCGGAAGCAGGCGGGACATCGGCCCGAACCAATCAAGGAGTGACAAATGGCGGCAATTACCGCAAGCATGGTTGCAGAACTGCGCGCGAAGACCGACGCGCCGATGATGGAATGCAAGAAGGCCCTGACGGAAGCCAATGGCGACCTGGACAAGGCTGAAGAGCTGCTGCGCGTCAAGCTGGGCAACAAGGCCAGCAAGGCTGCGTCGCGCGTGACCGCCGAAGGCGTGGTGGCCTCGTACATCGACGGCACGACCGGCGTCCTGGTCGAGCTGAACTGCGAAACCGACTTCGTGTCGAAGAACGATGACTTCCTGGCTTTCTCGGCCAAGGTCGCCGAACTGATCGCCAAGCAGAACCCGGCTGACGTGGCTGCCCTGTCGGCGCTGGAAATCGACGGCGTGTCGGTGGAAACCACCCGTGCCGCGCTGATCGGCAAGATCGGCGAGAACCTGACGATCCGCCGCTTCACCCGCTACGCCAATGGCGGCAAGCTGGTGTCGTACCTGCACGGCACGCGCATCGGCGTGATGGTCGAGTTCGACGGCGACGAAACCGCTGCCAAGGACGTGGCCATGCACGTGGCCGCCATGAAGCCGGTGTCGCTGTCGTCGGACCAGGTGCCCGCCGAGCTGATCGCCAAGGAGCGCAGCATCGCCGAGCAGAAGGCTGCCGAGTCGGGCAAGCCGGCCGAGATCGTCGCCAAGATGGTCGAAGGCTCGGTCCAGAAGTACCTGAAGGAAGTCTCGCTGTTCAACCAGCCGTTCGTGAAGAACGACAAGCAGACCGTCGAGCAGATGCTGAAGGCCGTCAACACCACGGTGAAGGGTTTCACCCTGTACGTGGTGGGCGAGGGCATCGAGAAGAAGCAGGACGACTTCGCTGCTGAAGTGGCCGCCCAGGTGGCTGCCGCCCAGAAGGGCTGATCGTCAGGGTGGGGGAGCGGCCTTTTTCGTTAAGGGCCGATTCCGCCACCGTATAATGCCGAGGGGCGCCGCAAGGTGCCCCTCTGCACAAGCGCGTCAGGCAGAACGCCGGGCGCCGCGGCTGTATCAGTCGATTTCCGCAGTCACCTGCATGTTGGGCGAGGTTCGCGTAACGATGCCGGCAGATGACAGCGAAAACCGGCTTCGAGCTGTCCCGCAATTCCGTATTTCCGCGCGGCCCTGAGCCGAGCCGGGGTCACAAGCCCCGGCAGCCCGGCTCGCGCGCGCCAATCCATCCGTTCGAACGAGCGATCAAGAACCAGCCCGAGGGTGAACATGCCAGCCTACAAGCGCGTCCTACTTAAACTTTCCGGTGAGGCCCTGATGGGCGACGATGCCTTCGGCATCAACCGCGCCACCATCGAGGGCATGGTCAACGACATTGCCGAGATCGTGAAGCTGGGCGTCCAGGTCGCCGTGGTCATCGGCGGCGGCAACATCTTCCGTGGCGTGGCCGGCGGCGCCGCCGGCATGGACCGTGCCACGGCCGACTACATGGGCATGCTGGCCACCATGATGAACGCGCTGGCCCTGCAGGACGCCATGCGCCACGCGAATATCGAAGGCCGCGTGCAATCGGCGCTGCGCATGGACCAGGTGGTCGAGCCTTATATCCGCCCGCGCGCCATCCGCCAGCTGGAAGAGGGCAAGGTCGTGATTTTCGCGGCCGGCACCGGCAACCCGTTCTTCACCACCGACACCGCCGCCGCGCTGCGCGGCGCGGAAATCGGCGCGGAAGTCGTGCTCAAGGCCACCAAGGTGGACGGCGTGTACACGGCCGACCCCAAGAAGGACCCCAGCGCCACGCGCTACACCACCATCACGTTCGACGAGGCCATCTCGCGCAACCTGCAGGTCATGGACGCCACGGCCTTCGCGCTGTGCCGCGACCAGAAGCTGCCGATCAAGGTGTTCTCCATCGTCAAGCCGGGTGCGCTGAAGCGCGTGATCCTCGGCGAAGACGAAGGTACGCTGGTGCACGTATGACGACGGCGGGCCGCGTCACAATGCGGATTCGGCCCGGCCTGAGAGTAGAATGATTCATTTTCGATCCCGTCCGGCGGGATCCTGTCTGGCTGATTTCCGGAGGTAAACATGAGCGTCGCCGACACAAAGAAGAGCGCCGAGCAGAAGATGCAGAAGTCGATCGAAGCCTTCAGGGCCGATCTGGCGAAAATTCGTACCGGTCGTGCCCACACCGGTCTGCTCGATCACGTCCAGGTGGACTACTACGGCTCGATGGTGCCGATCAGCCAGGTGGCCAATGTCGGCCTGGCCGATGCGCGCACGATCAGCGTGCAGCCCTGGGAGAAGAAGATGGTGGGCGCGGTGGAAAAAGCCATCCGCGACGCCGACCTGGGCCTGAACCCGGCCACCATGGGTGAAACCATCCGTGTGCCGATGCCCGCACTGACCGAAGAGCGCCGCAAGGAGCTGACGAAGGTGGTCAAGGGCGAGGCCGAAGGTGCCAAGGTGGCCGTGCGCAACCTGCGCCGCGACGCCATGGAGCAGTTCAAGAAGCTCGTCAAGGACAAGACCATTTCCGAGGACGACGAGCGCCGCGGCCAGGATGAAGTCCAGAAGCTGACGGACAAGTTCGTGGCCGAGATCGACAAGCTCGTGGCCGAAAAAGAAAAGGAGATCATGACGGTCTGACGGCCGCCCGGCGGGAACCCCGCCGGCTCCGTCCCCGTCCGCGAATCCATGCAGCACATCAGTTCGACGCTCGGCGTTCCCGATACCACTTACGTGCCCCGCCACGTTGCCATCATCATGGATGGCAACGGCCGTTGGGCGACCCAGCGTCATCTGCCCCGCGTGGCAGGCCACAGCCGTGGCCTGGACGCGGTACGCGCGGTGGTGGAGGCCTGTGCCACCCGCGGCGTGCAGTTCCTCACGCTGTTCGCGTTCAGTTCGGAGAACTGGCGCCGTCCGGCGGATGAGGTGTCGTTCCTGATGCGCCTGTTCATGACCGCCTTGCGCCGCGAGGTGGTCAAGATGCATGCCAATGACATCCGCGTGCGCGTGGTGGGCGACCTCGGGCGCTTCAGCCCGCGCATCCAGCAGCTGATCCGCGATGCGGAGGCCCGCACCGCCGGCAATACCGGCCTGACGGTGACCATCGCCGCGAACTACGGCGGCCGCTGGGACCTGCTTCAGGCCATGCGCAAGATGCTGGCCCGCTCGCCGATGCTCGACCCGGATGCCATCGACGAGGCTGTGCTGGCGCCGCACCTGGCGATGTCCTATGCGCCCGAGCCGGACCTGTTCATTCGCACCGGCGGCGAGCAGCGCATCAGCAATTTCCTGCTATGGCAGCTCGCGTATTCCGAGCTGTACTTCACCGATACCTACTGGCCCGATTTCGACGCCGCCGAGCTGGACAAGGCTTTCGCCTCGTACCGGCAGCGCGAGCGGCGCTTTGGCCGGACCAGCGCCCAACTGGTGGCGCCCGGTCTGTCTGGTACGGCCTGAGCGGCTCGCCGCGACCGGCCTGTCCTGATCCCACCTTCAAAGGAAACCGCAGCGCATGCTCATCACCCGCGTCATCACCGCCCTGTGCCTGTTGCTGTTGATCCTGCCGATCCTGTTCCTGGCGCCCGTGATGTGGCTGGCGGGGCTGATCGCCGTGATCGTGCTGCTGGCCGGATGGGAGTTCGGGCGACTGATCGGGCTGCGCCGTTTCTGGCCCTACGTCTACGCGGTGGCCTGCCTGCTGGTGCTGATTTACTTCCATGACGCGCCCGAACGCCGTGCCATCCATTTCCTGCTGGCCGCCGCGTTGGTGGCCTGGGGCGTGGCGCTGGTGCTGCTGGCACGGGGCGTGCGCAAGGCGACGCCGGGGTTCACGGTGCTTGGCGCCATCCTTGGGCTGATCATGCTGCCAGCGTTCGGTCACGCCGTGATGGTGCTGCGGGCCGAAGGCATCGCGGTACTGCTGTCGGCGGCCGTGCTGGTCTGGGCGGCCGATATCGGCGCCTATTTCGTCGGCAAGGCCATCGGCAAGCGCAAACTGGCGCCAACCATCAGCCCGGGCAAGTCCTGGGAGGGTGCGGTTGGCGGCTGGCTGCTGGTGATGATCGTGGCCGTGGCGCTTGGCACCACCCATGCCTTCGCACCGACCTGGTTTTCGCGCGTCGCCGATCAGGGTGGGCTGGGGCTGATGATCGGCCTCTCCACGCTGCTCGTGGCGGCCAGCGTTATCGGCGACCTGTTCGAGTCGCTGCTCAAGCGTCAGATCGGCAAGAAGGACAGCAGCCGGCTGCTGCCCGGGCACGGCGGCGTACTCGATCGCATCGACGCGCTCATTCCGGTGTTCCCGCTGGCGGCGCTGCTGCTGGCCTGGATGTGATCACAATCTGAATTTGGTTATCTGGTTCCTATGCAACGCATTACCATCCTGGGCGCCACGGGCTCCATCGGCGAAAGCACACTCGACGTAGTGCGTCGGCATCCGGACCGCTACACCGTGCATGCGTTGAGCGCCCACCGTCAGGTGGAGAAGCTGGCAGCGGCCTGCGTGGAATTCCGCCCGGCGCGTGCCGTGGTGGGCTCCGCCGATGCGGCACGCCAGCTCGAGACGCTGCTGCGCGATGCCGGCGTAAAGACCGAGGTCAGCTACGGCGAAGCCGCGCTGGAGTCGATCGCCGCCGATGACGGCACCGATGCCGTGATGGCCGCCATCGTCGGCGCGGCCGGGCTCCGTTCCTCGCTCGCCGCCGCACGGGCGGGCAAGCGCGTGCTGCTGGCCAACAAGGAATCGCTGGTCATGTCGGGCGCCATCTTCATGGACGCGGTGCGCGAGCACGGCGCCACGCTGCTGCCCATCGACAGTGAACACAACGCGATCTTCCAGTGCCTGCCGACCAGCGACCCGCGCTACGGCGCGGGCGTGTCCAAGGTGCTGCTAACCGCGTCGGGCGGCCCGTTCCGGACGCGTGATCCGTCCACCTTGCACGACATCACGCCCGATCAGGCCTGCGCCCACCCCAAATGGGTGATGGGCCGCAAGATCTCGGTGGATTCCGCCACGATGATGAACAAGGGGCTCGAGGTCATCGAGGCCCATTGGCTGTTCGGCGCTCCGGCGGACAAGATCGAGGTGCTGATCCACCCGCAAAGCATCGTTCATTCGATGGTGGCGTACGCCGATGGTTCGGTGCTCGCCCAGCTTGGCAACCCCGACATGCGCACGCCCATCGCCTATGGCATGGCGTACCCGGAGCGGATCGACTCCGGGGTGAGCCCGCTCGACCTGACCGTCGCCGGCGGCCTGCATTTTGAGATTCCTGACCTTGATCGCTTCCCCTGCCTCGGGCTAGCCTTTGATGCATTGCGCGCGGGCGGGCTAGCCCCCGCCGTGCTGAACGCCGCGAACGAGGTGGCCGTGGAGGCCTTCCTCGGCGGGGCGATCCGATTTACCGATATTGCCCGCGTGGTAGCCGGCGTGCTCGAGCAGCCGCAGTCTGGCTCGGCCGAGACACTCGAAGGCGTGCTGGCGGCCGATGCTGCGGCACGGCGTGCCGCGCAGGCATTGCTGACGCGGCTGGCCAGCCGCTAAGTAGGTAGCGCCGTCGCGCCTCGGCGCGGCTAGCTCTGGAGAGGGTGATTTGTCATGCAGACCGTAATTGCGTTCGTCGTCGCCCTGTGCATTCTGATTTTCGTGCACGAGATGGGGCACTACCTGGCCGCTCGCGCGTGCGGCGTCAAGGTGTTGCGGTTCTCGATCGGCTTCGGCCGGTCGTTGGCGCGCTGGACCAGCAAGGGGCCTGACCGCACCGAGTGGACGCTCGCCGCGATCCCCCTGGGCGGCTACGTCAAGATGCTCGACGAGCGCGAGCGGGACCCCGAGACCGATCCCCCCATCCCCCCGGAAGACCTGCCGCGCGCGTTCAACCGGCAGCCGGTGGGCAAGCGCTTCGTGATCGTCGCAGCCGGGCCGGTGGCCAACTTTGCGCTGGCCATCCTTCTATATATAGTGCTGTTCGCCGGCGGCATGCGCGAGCCGGTACCCCTGGTGGCAACCCCCGCGGCCGGCACCGTGGCTGCCCAGGCCGGTGTGCGGGACGGCGACCGCGTTTTGTCGCTGACCGCCAACGACCGGACCGAGCCGGTCCAGTCCTGGAATGACCTCCGCATGGCCGTGTTCGCCGAAGGTTTTGGCGACGCCAGCGCCGTGCTGCGCGTGCGCGGCACCGATGGGGCCGAGCGCGACATCCGGCTGCCTCGCCTGCCCAATACCGGCGGCAATCCCGAACAGGACCCGCTGGCCACGCTCGGCCTGTACCTGAAGGGCGGGCCGGTTACGATTACGGAAATCGTGCCGGATTCGGCGGCGCAGCGGGCTGGGCTGAAGGCCGGCGACCGTGTGGTGGCATGGCAGGGCCAGCCCCTGACGCAGGCGAGCGAGCTGATCCGCGCGGTACGGGCGCGGCCGGGCGAGCAGGTCACGCTGGGCATAGAACGTAATGGGCAGCGGCTGGATGTGCCGGTCAAGCTGGACGCAGCCCCGGCCCCGGACGGTGCGAAGGACGCCAGCGGGGCGGCGGCAGGCCCCACGGGCAAGCTGGGCGCCGCGCTGAACCAGGCGGTGCAGACCGAGATCGTCCGCTACGCGCCGTGGCAGGCCGTGGTGCGGGCAGCCGACCAGGTCTGGAGCACCAGCACGCTGTCCCTGAAACTGCTCGGCAAGATGCTGGTGGGGCAGGCGTCATTGCAGAATCTGAGCGGCCCGCTCACGGTGGCGGACTACGCCGGCCGTGCCGCCAACATGGGTTGGCAGCCGTTTATCAGCTTCCTGGCGCTGGTCAGCGTCAGCCTCGGTGTGCTCAATTTGTTACCCATTCCGGTTCTGGATGGGGGGCATTTGCTGTATTATTGCGTGGAATTTTTGACTGGCAGGCCCGTACCAGATCACTGGCAGGCGATGCTGCAGAAGGTCGGCATCGCGTGCATCTTGCTCCTGACCTCACTCGCTTTGTTCAATGACGTCAGCCGACTGTTTCTTGCGCGCGGCTAGATCCGCGTAGCCGAAACCGGCCGTCGGCCGAAGAAGGTCGCGTCCCGGCGGTGTCGTCGAACCCGTCGGGAGGGGACGGCCTTGTCAGCAAAGCCAGGCGTCATCATGGACGGCGTCGGGACGGCATCGGAGCCAATACCCTGCATGAAATCGAAGAGGAATAGGGGATTCACGTTGATCAGACATAAGCGCATCTCGCTGGGCGTGCTGACGAGTGCCATTATCGCGGCCTGGAGCCCGGCGGGCTGGGCCGCCGACCCGTTTGTGGTCAGGGACATCCGCGTGGAAGGCCTGCAGCGCGTGGAGCCGGGCACTGTGTTCGGCTATCTGCCTGTGCGCGTCGGGGAGACCTTCACCGACGACAAGGGCGCCGATGCGATTCGCGCACTCTACAATACCGGTTTCTTCAAGGACGTGCAGATCCGCGCCGAAGAGGGCGTGCTCGTGGTCCAGGTGGAAGAGCGCCCGGCCATCTCGCAGCTCGAGTTCGTCGGCATCAAGGAATTCGACAAGGACACGCTGCGCCGTTCGCTGCGCGCGGTGGGCGTGGCTGAAGCGCGCTACTACGACAAGGCCCTGATCGACAAGGCCGAGCAGGAGCTGAAGCGCCAGTACGTGGCGCGCGGCTACTACGCTGCCGACGTGCAGACCACGGTGACGCCGGTGGACCGCAATCGCGTGTCCGTGGTGTTCAACGTGGAAGAAGGCCCGGTCGCCAAGATCCGCCAGATCAATATCGTCGGCAACAAGGCTTTCAAGGAAAGCACGCTGCGCGACGAGATGCAGCTCTCCACGCCGAACTGGCTGTCCTGGTACACCAAGAACGACCTGTACTCGAAGCAGAAGCTCACGGCCGACCTGGAAGCGCTGCGCTCGTACTACCTGAACCGCGGCTACCTGGAGTTCCAGATCGAGTCCACGCAGGTCTCGATCACGCCGGACAAGAAGGACATCTTCCTGACGCTGAACATCAAGGAAGGCGATCAGTACAAGGTGTCCGAMATYCRCCTGGCCGGCGAAMYGCTSGGCAAGCAGGCSGAGATGGAAAAGCTGYTGCAGCTGAAGAAGGGCGAYATCTTCTCGTCCGAAAAGCTGACSGCCAGCACCAAGKCCATCACGGATCTGCTGGGTACCTACGGCTACGCGTTCACGACTATCAATCCGCAGCCCCAGGTCAACCAGGAAACGCGCGAAGTGGCGCTGACGCTGATGGTCGACCCCGGCCGCCGCGTGTATGTACGCCGCGTGAACGTGGTGGGCAACAGCAAGACCCGCGACGAAGTGGTGCGCCGCGAAATGCGCCAGATGGAAAGCTCGTGGTTCGACAGCGAGAAGCTCACGCAGTCGCAGGCCCGTATCAACCGTACCGGCTACTTCACGGACACGAATATCACCACCGAGGACGTGGCCGGCGCGCCCGACCAGGTGGATGTCAACGTGAACGTGACCGAGAAGCCGACCGGCCAGATCAGCCTGGGCCTGGGTTTTTCGTCGACTGACAAGCTCGTGCTGCAGGCCGGCTTGCGCCAGGACAACGTGTTCGGCTCCGGTACCAGCCTGGGCCTGGACGTGAACACGGCCAAGTCGTTCCGGACCATCTCGCTGACGCAGTACGACCCGTACTTCACGGTGGATGGCATCAGCCGTTCCACGGACATCTACTACCGTACCTCCCGTCCGCTGTACTACACCGGCGACCAGGACTACAAGATCGTCTCGGCCGGCGGCGGCTTCAAGTTCGGCGTGCCGTTCTCCGAGAATGACACGGTGTTCTTCGGTATCGGTTACGAGCGCACCGAGGTGCATACCTCCGTCAACACGCCGACCCAGTACACCGCGTGGCTGAACAAGATCGGCAAGAGCAGCGGCGACCCGATCAACAACTTCCCGTTCACGATTGGCTGGGCCCGTGACCGTCGCGACAGTGCGCTGATCCCGACCAAGGGTCCATACACGCAGGCCAACCTCGAAGTGGGCGTGCCGGGCGGCGATACGCAGTACTATCGCGCCAGCTTCCAGCAGCAGTACTTCTATCCGATCTCCAAGGCCTTTACACTGGCCTTCAACGGCGAAGTGGCGTACGGCCACGGCTACGGCGACACGCCGTTCCCGGTGTTCAAGTACTTCTACGCCGGTGGTATCGGCTCGGTGCGCGGCTACCAGACCAGCACGCTTGGTCCGAAGGACCAGAACGGCAACCCGGTGGGTGGTGCGTCCAAGCTGATCGGTAACGTGGAATTCGTGTTCCCGCTGCCGGGCTCGGGTGTTGACCGCACGCTGCGCCTGTTCACGTTCTTCGACTTTGGTAACGTGTACCAGGAAGGTGCACCGATTACGTTCAGCGACCTCAAGTACTCGACCGGCTTCGGCATGTCGTGGCTGTCGCCGATCGGCCCGCTGAAGGTCAGCATGGGCTTCCCGCTGAAGAAGGACGATACGGATCGCGTACAGCGATTCCAGTTCCAGATCGGTACCGCGTTCTGATCCCCAAAAAGGATTTGTTTCATGAAACTCCATACACCACTGATGAAATCCCTGAGCGCCGCAGCGCTGGCCGCAGCGGCCCTGTGCGTAGCCGCCCCGGCGATGGCTCAGGAGGCACGCATTGCCGCGGTCAACTCGGAACGTATCCTGCGTGACTCGCAGCCGGCCAAGGCTGCCCAGGTCAAGCTCGAGCAGGAATTCTCGAAGCGCGATCGCGAACTGCAGGACATGGCCCAGAAGATCAAGGGCATGGCCGACAAGCTCGACAAGGACACGGCTGTGCTGGCCGATTCCGACCGCCAGCGCCGCCAGCGCGAAGTGGCCGATCTCGATCGCGAGTTCCAGCGCAAGCAACGCGAGTTCCGCGAGGACCTGAACCAGCGCCGTAACGAGGAACTGGCCCAGGTACTGGAGCGCGCGAACCGGGTGATCCGTCAGATTGCCGAGCAGCGCAAGTACGATCTGATCGTGCAGGAAGCGGTGTACGTCAATCCACGCATCGACATTACCGATGACGTGATGAAGGCGCTCAACGCCGGCAGCAAGTAAGCGGCGCGCGCTCGTTCGTCGCTGTCTCGTTCTTCAAGGAAGTACCGCCATGCAGACACCCACACTGGGTCAGCTCGCCACCGAAAACGGCGCGCAGGTTGTGGGTGATCCCGACCTCGCCGTGCGCGGCCTGGCGCCGCTCGACCAGGCCGGCCCCGGTGACCTGTCTTTCCTGTCCAATCCGCTGTACCTGCCGCAGGCGCTGGCCTCCAATGCCAGCGCCGTCATCGTCTCGCCGGCCGACCTCGAGCGTATTCGCGCCGATGGCCAGGCCGACGGCCGCAACTGGCTGGTCGCCCGCAACCCGTATGTCTGCTTTGCCCGCGTGGCGCAGCGCTTCGACCGTGAGGCGAATGCCGATCCGCGCACTGGCATCGACCCGCGCGCGAGCGTGGCCGCCGATGCCGTGGTGCCGGCGTCCTGCTTTATCGGCCCCAACGTGGTGATCGAGGCTGGCGCGCGGCTGGGCGAGCGGGTAAGGGTCCTGGCGAATGCCTTTATCGGCGCAGGCGCGGAGATCGGCGACGATACGCTCATTTACGCGAACGTTTCCGTCTATCATCGTTGCGTGGTGGGTGCGCGCAACATCCTGCACAGCGGCGTGGTGGTGGGCGCGGATGGCTTTGGCTTCGCGCCGGACATCGGTCCGGCCGGGGTGGAATACGTCAAAATTCCGCAGGTTGGCCGTGCCGTGCTGGGCAATGACGTGGAAGTGGGCGCCAATACGGCCATCGACCGCGGCGCGATGGCCGATACGGTCATCGAGGAGGGCTGCAAGCTCGACAACCAGGTCCAGATCGCGCACAACGTGCGGGTGGGCGCCCATACGGTCATTGCGGGCTGCGCGGCGGTGGCCGGCAGCACCCGCATCGGCCGTTTCTGCGTGATTGGCGGGTCGGCCAATTTCGCGGGCCATTTGAATATCGCCGACCGGACGACGGTGTCCGGCGGCACCTCGATTACCAAATCGATTACGAAACCCGGGGGGCATTACACCAGCGTGTTTCCGTTCACGACGCATGGCGAGTGGGAGCGCAATGCGGCCATCGTGCGCGGATTGTCCAAGCTGCGCGAGCGCGTGGTCACGCTGGAACGCCGCCTGCGCGGCCAGTCCGCCGGGTCCAATACCAAACAAGACGAAGAGAAATCATCATGACCGCATCCGACATCGACATCCRCAAGATCCTGAAGTTGCTGCCGCATCGGTACCCGATCCTGCTCGTCGATCGCGTGCTGGAGTTCGAGCCGCAGAAGCGGATCAAGACGCTTAAGAACGTCACGATCAACGAGCCGTACTTCATGGGGCACTTTCCCGATCAACCCGTGATGCCGGGCGTGATGATCCTCGAGGCCCTGGCGCAGTCGGCCGGCCTGCTGACCTTCGGCGCCGATATGGAGCGCAAGGAAGGCGCGCTGTACTACTTCGTGGGTATCGATGGCGCGCGCTTCAAGCGTGTGGTCTACCCCGGCGACCAGCTGCACCTGAACGTGACCGTCGAGCGCTACATTCGCGGCATCTGGAAGTTCAAGGCCAGCGCCACCGTGGACGGCGAAATCGCCTGCGAAGCGGAACTGATGTGCACGGTCAAGCAGGCCGAAGGCTGATCGGCGCCGCCGCGCCCACCCATGGGCCCCGTCCCGCGTGGCAACACGCGGGACTCAACCGAATTCAGACCACAGGACAGGACGTATGACGCAAATCCATCCCAGCGCACTGGTCGACCCGAAGGCAGAACTTGCCGCCGACGTGACCGTCGGTCCGTTTTCCATCATCGGTCCGAACGTGCGGATTGGCAGCGGCACCCGGATCGGCTCGCATACCACCGTCGAAGGCCATACCACCATCGGCGAAGGCAACCGCATCGGGCCGTACGCCTCGGTGGGCGGCACGCCTCAGGACATGAAGTACGCCAACGAGCCCACCCGGCTCGAGATTGGCGACCGCAACACGATTCGCGAGTTTACGACGATCCACACCGGCACGGTGCAGGACCAGGGCGTGACCAGCCTCGGCAACGACAACTGGATCATGGCCTACGTGCACATCGCGCACGACTGCCGCGTGGGAAACAACACGGTGTTTTCGAGCAACGCGCAGATCGCAGGCCACGTGGAAGTGGGCGACTGGGCCATTCTCGGCGGCATGAGCGGCGTGCACCAGTTCGTGCGCATCGGCGCCCATGCGATGCTGGGCGGCGCGTCGGCGCTCGTCCAGGATGTGCCGCCATTCGTGATCGCCGCGAGCGACAAGAACGGCAACAAGGCCACGCCGCACGGTGTCAACGTGGAAGGTCTGCGTCGCCGGGGCTTTGATGCCGGCCAGATCGCCGCCCTGCGCCAGGCCTACAAGCTGCTGTACAAGTCAGACTTGGGCTTCGACGAGGCGCGCAGCGAGATCTCGGCCCTGCTGGGCCAGACCGATGCGGCTACCGGCGCGCCACTGCGTGCCTTCGTCGAATTCCTGGCCGCGACGCAGCGCGGCATCGTCCGCTAAGCCGCGCCGCACATGATTCACGCCGCAGTGCAGGCCGATCCGCCCGCCGTAGCTCGGGCGAATGTCAACAAGCGTGGCACGATTGCCATGGTTGCCGGGGAGGCTTCCGGCGATTTGCTGGCATCGCTCCTGCTTGAAGGGCTTCATGCGCGGCTGGGCGAGTCCGTGGACTTCGCGGGCATCGGCGGCCGCCGCATGATGGCGCAGGGCTTCGTCTCGCACTGGCCGATGGAGACGCTCTCCGTCAACGGCTATGTGGAGGTGCTCGGTTCGCTGCGGGAAATCCTGGCAACGCGCCGGGCAATTCGCGAGAAGCTGCTGGCCAATCCGCCGCTGTGTTTCATCGGCGTAGACGCGCCCGACTTCAATTTCGGATTGGAAGTGCCCCTGCGCCGCTCGGGCATCCCTGTCGTGCATTTCGTCAGCCCGTCAATCTGGGCGTGGCGCGGCGGGCGCATTCGTACCATCGCGCGCGCGGTGGACCACATCCTCTGCCTGTTCCCGTTCGAGCCCGAGATCTATGCGAAGGCCGGCATTCCGGCGACCTACGTCGGTCATCCGTTGGCCGATGTGATTCCGATGGTGCCTGACGTCCAGGGCGCGCGGGAAAAGCTTGGCCTGCCCGAAGGTAAGCGCATCGTCGCGGTGCTGCCGGGTAGCCGGCAGTCCGAGGTGCGCAACCTTGGCGCGACGTTCTTTGCGGCCATGGCACGCATGCATCGCATGGACGGCAACCTGGCATTCGTTCTGCCGGCAGCCAGCGCGCCGCTGCACGAGATTATCCGCGGGCTGCACGAGCGCTATCCGGAGATCGACCTGACCGTGGTGGATGGCCAGTCGCATCTGGCCATGGAAGCCGCCGACGTCGTGCTGCTGGCCAGCGGTACGGCTACGCTCGAGGCAGCGCTCTACAAGAAGCCGATGGTCATCTCGTACAAGGTGCCCTGGCTCACCGCGCAGATCATGAAGCGACAGGGCTACCTGCCTTACGTGGGCTTGCCTAATATTCTGTCAGGGCGGTTCGTGGTGCCAGAACTGCTCCAGGACGACGCCACGCCGGAGGCGCTGGCGCGCGAGACGCTGCTGCAACTGAACGACGAGGGCAATATCGCCTTCTTGCGGGAACATTTCACGACCATGCACGAGACGCTGAAGCGCGACACGGCCAACCTCGCCGCCGGYGTGGTGGTGGATCTCATGCACGAACGGGGTGTGCGCTGATGGCCAGCCAGAAAGCCGGCAAGGGTCCGTCGCCGCAGATGGGGCTGGAGTTGACCCAAACCGTTGCCGTCGTACGCCATCTTTGTGGCGTGGATGAGGCCGGGCGCGGTCCGCTGGCGGGGCCGGTCTATGCCGCCGCCGTGATCCTGAACCCGGAGCGGCAAATCCGGGGCCTCGCCGACTCGAAGATCCTGAGCGCCGATAAGCGCGCGGTACTGTTCGAACGCATCTGCGAGCGGGCGATCGGCTGGCACATCGCGTCGGCTTCGGTCGAGGAAATCGACTCGCTGAATATCCTGCACGCTTCCATGCTGGCGATGCAGCGCGCCGTGGCGGGCCTGACGGCGAGCGGCATCTTGCCCGATCTGGTGCAGGTCGATGGCAATCGCTGTCCGCAGGTCCCGTATCCGGTCGAGGCCATCGTGAAGGGCGACGCCAAGGTGCGAGCCATTTCCGCTGCGTCGATCCTTGCCAAGGTGGCCCGCGATCGCGAGCTTCACGCGCTGCACCTGGAATATCCCCAGTACGGCTTCGATGCCCACGTGGGCTATCCCACGCCCCAGCATCTGGCCGCGCTCCAGCAGTTTGGTGCGACACCGCATCACCGCCGCTCGTTTGCGCCGGTGCGGGTGGTGCTGGAGCGCGACGCGCTGCCTTTCTGAGACACATCCTTGAAGCACGTCACCTCGCGCGACAATGCGCTGTTCAAGCACCTGAAGGCCCTTACTGGGTCCACGCACGCACGCCGCAAGGCGGGGCAGTCCGTGCTCGATGGCGTGCACCTCGCGCAGGCGTATGTGGCCGCGCGAGGGCAGCCGACCAGTTGCGTCGTGTCAGAGCGGCACTACRATCACGCCGAAGTGCGCCCACTGCTGGAAGGCATTGATCCGGACCGCGTTGTCCTGCTGGCGGATGCGCTGTTCGCGCAGATTACGAGTGTGGTGAACGGCATCGACCTGATGCTCGTGATCGACACGCCCGGCGGGCACCTGCCGTCCACGATCGACACGGATTGCGTGATCCTGAACGGCGTGCAAGACGCCGGCAATGTCGGATCGATCTTGCGCAGCGCTGCCGCTGCGGGGATTCCGCACGCCTTCCTGACCACGGGCTGCGCGTTTGCGTGGTCGGTCAAGACCCTGCGCGCGGGCATGGGCGCGAACTTCCACCTCAACATCGTCGAGCATTGCACTCTCGATATGCTCGAAAGCCGGCTTGCCGTGCCCTTGCTGGCGACGTCGTCGCATGCCGACGCGGCCGTGTTCGACACCGATTTGCGCCAGCCGGTGGGCTGGGTCGTCGGCAACGAAGGCGCAGGTGTCAGTCCGGAATGGATGGCACGCGTCTCGCGGACCGTCGGCATTCCGCAGCCGGGCGGCCTTGAGTCGCTGAATGTGGCGGCGGCGACCGCTGTCTGCCTGTTTGAAACGGTCAGGCAGCGGCGCGCGGCATCGCGCTGACATCAGGAGTTCGGCTGGCGAGTGGCCGGCAACCGCCGCGCGCCGCTGTACATCCCGATGTGCTCGGCGATCCTGTCGATCTTGCCTTCCAGTCGCGCCAATCCCCGCTCGTGCCGGTCTTCCATGCGATCCATCCGGGCTTCCGATTTGTCCATCCGTGCGTCCAGCTTGTCGAACCGCTCGTTGACCTGGCCGAACTGATACAGGACCGCCGATTCGAACCGATCCAACCGTTGGCTGTGGGCTTCTTGCTGGGCGTGAATGGTCTTCAGCTCGCCATCAATGGCGGCACGCGTGTGCCGGGCGCTCAGCTCGATGATGCCGAAAATTCCCCCGAGCGATGCGACAACGGCTGCGAAGATGACGCTGGCGATGCGCATGCCAAGCGTGTGCCGCACGGGCGGCGGGGGCGGGCGATCGCGCTGGCGGCGCCCGTCATTGCCGGGAGGGGGTAGGAAGGAGTGGCCAGCAACCATGGTGGTCATATTTCCTCGCAGTGAGTGATTGACCATCCGATGGTGACCCCGTAGCGCCTCCAGCGCTACGGGACGATTCTCAAAATCTCAATAGTTGTCGCGGTCGATCTTGATTTCCTGGAGGATTGTCGTGGCAATCTCCTCGATCGACTTGTGCGTCGAACTGAGCCACTTGATGCCTTCGCGGCGCATCATGGCCTCGGCCTCGTTGACCTCGTAGCGGCAGTTCTCCAGTGCCGCGTATTTGCTGCCCGGGCGCCGTTCGTTGCGGATCTCGGTGAGACGCTGCGGGTCGATCGAGAGCCCGAAGATCTTGGGCTTGAACGCGTAGAGCGCCGACGGCAGGCGGCCGCGCTCGAAATCGTCTGGGATCAGCGGATAGTTCGCGGCCTTCAGCCCGTATTGCATGGCCAGGTACAGGCTCGTCGGCGTCTTGCCGCTGCGCGACACGCCGACCAGGATCACGTCGGCTTCTTCCAGGTTCTTGTGCGACTGGCCGTCGTCGTGGGCCAGCGAGAAGTTGATCGCCTCGATCCGGTTCTTGTAGGCCTCGGTGTCCGCATTCTGGTGGAAGCGGCCGATTGCATGTGTGGACTTGAGGCCCAGCTCCTTTTCCAGCGGCTCGATGAAGGTCTGGAACATGTCCAGGATCATCGCCTTGGCGCGCCGCAGGGCCTTGTTAGCCTCGGCATTGACCAGCGTGGTGAACACGATGGGCGGCACGCCCTCGTTATAGAACGCCTCGTTGATCTTGCCGACGGCCACGTGTGCCTTTTCCGGCGTGTCCACGAACGGCATCCGCACCTTGCGGAAGCGCATTTCGAACTGGGCCAGAATGGAGTGGCTGAAGGTCTCGGCCGTGATCCCGGTGCCATCCGACACGATAAAAACCGTACGGATGGCAGGGCGATCGCCAGTGCTGGCAGTGGCCGGGGGCGACGCGGCGGGAGAGGTGGCAGGGCTTGCCGCCGTGCCGGGCGCAGGCGCCTGTTGGGGCGCATCAGGCGCTTCGGGAAGGGACATGTCTGGTCAATTTTTGAGGCTGCCACGCGAAAGTGCGGTGCGGCACGGTAGAATAGCGGCGATCTTTTGGCTAAGCAATTCCGCACGCGCCGGTGCAGCAACGATCTGCGGCACGATTGTCGACAATGTGCGCCGCAGCATCCGCATGCGCTCCGGAATGGTTTAGCCAAGCGATCCGCCGGGAACAGAACCCCAACAACATACCGGTCGGTGACACCGATTTCTTACTTTGTTTTTGAGGCTTTTATGACTAACCAGGCAGATAACGGCGCCTATGTGCTGCCGTTCGAGCAGTTGCGCATGCATGACGTGGAAACCGTCGGCGGCAAGAACTCTTCGCTGGGGGAGATGATCTCCCAGCTGGCAGAGGCTGGCGTCCGTGTTCCCGGCGGTTTTGCTACCACCTCGCTCGCGTTCCGCGACTTCCTGCAACACAACGACCTGACCGCCCGCATTTCGGATCGCCTGAAGACGCTCGACGTCGATGACGTGAAGGCCCTGGCGGAAGCCGGCGCCGAGATCCGCGGCTGGGTTGCCGCCGCTCCGTTCCAGCCGCGCCTGGAACAGGAGATCCGCGAGTTCTATGCCCGCGTGTCGGCCCGTGAAGGCGCCGAGGCATCGTTCGCCGTCCGTTCCTCGGCCACGGCCGAAGACCTGCCGGACGCCTCGTTCGCCGGCCAGCAGGAGTCGTACCTCAACGTCAGCGGCATCGACGACGTGCTCGACAAGATCAAGCACGTGTTCGCCTCGCTCTACAACGACCGCGCCATCTCGTACCGCGTGCACAAGGGCTTTGCCCACGATGTCGTGGCACTGTCCGCCGGCGTGCAGCGCATGGTCCGTTCGGACCTCGCGGCGTCGGGCGTGATGTTCACCATCGACACCGAATCGGGCTTCCCCGACGTGGTCTTCATCACGTCGAGCTATGGCCTCGGCGAGACCGTGGTGCAAGGCGCCGTGAACCCGGACGAGTTCTACGTCTTCAAGCCGACCCTGGAGCTGAACAAGTACCCGATCATCCGCCGCTCGATTGGCTCGAAGCTGATCAAGATGGAATTCACGGGCCCGGGTGAAGCCGGCCGCGTGAAGACCGTCGATGTGGCGCCCGAACTGCGTAACCGCTACTCGATCACCGACGCCGATGTGTCGGAGCTGGCCAAGTACGCGATGATCATCGAGAAGCACTATGCCCGCCCAATGGACATCGAGTGGGGCAAGGACGGCAAGGACGGCAAGATCTACATCCTCCAGGCGCGCCCGGAGACGGTGAAGAGCCAGTCCGCCGGCAAGGCCGAGCTGCGCTTCAAGCTGAAAGGCACGGCGCCCGTGCTGACCAGCGGTCGCGCCATCGGCCAGAAGATTGGTACCGGCCCGGTCCGCGTGATCAACGATCCGTCCGAGATGGAACGCGTGCAGCCGGGTGACGTGCTGGTGGCAGACATGACCGACCCGAACTGGGAGCCGGTGATGAAGCGTGCCTCGGCCATCGTGACCAACCGTGGCGGCCGTACCTGCCACGCGGCCATCATTGCCCGTGAACTGGGCGTGCCGGCCGTGGTCGGCTGCGGCGATGCGACCGATCTGCTGAAGGACGGCACGCTGGTGACGGTGTCGTGCGCCGAAGGCGACGAAGGCCGCATCTACGACGGCCTGCTCGAGACCGAGATCACCGAGGTCCAGCGCGGCGAGATGCCTGAGATCGAAACCAAGATCATGATGAACGTGGGCAATCCGCAGCTCGCGTTCGACTTCGCGCAGATCCCGAACCACGGTGTGGGCCTGGCCCGCCTCGAGTTCATCATCAACAACAACATTGGCGTTCACCCGAAGGCCATCCTCGACTATCCGCAGGTCGATGCCGACCTGAAGAAGGCCGTGGAATCGGTGGCCCGTGGCCACGCCAGCCCGCGCGCGTTCTACGTCGACAAGCTGGCGGAAGGCATCGCCACGATCGGCGCGGCGTTCTATCCGAAGCCCGTGATCGTGCGCCTGTCCGACTTCAAGTCGAACGAATACAAGAAGCTGATCGGTGGTTCGCGCTACGAGCCGGACGAGGAAAACCCGATGTTGGGCTTCCGTGGCGCGTCGCGCTACATCGCGGAGGACTTCGCCGAAGCGTTCGAGATGGAATGCAAGGCCATGAAGCGCGTGCGCGACGAAATGGGCCTGACGAACGTCGAGATCATGGTGCCGTTCGTGCGCACGCTGGGCCAGGCCAAGAAGGTCATCGAGCTGCTGGCCAAGCACGGCCTGAAGCGCGGCGAAAACGGCCTGCGCATCATCATGATGTGCGAAGTGCCGTCGAACGCGATCCTGGCCGAGGAGTTCCTGGAGTTCTTCGATGGGTTCTCGATCGGCTCGAACGACCTGACGCAGCTGACGCTGGGTCTGGACCGCGATTCCGGCATGGAGCTGCTGGCCAAGGACTTCGACGAGCGCGATCCCGCTGTGATCTTCATGCTGCAGCGCGCCATTTCCACGGCGCTGCGTCTGGACAAGTACGTCGGTATCTGCGGTCAGGGCCCTTCGGACCATCCGGATTTCGCGCTGTGGCTCGCCAAGGAAGGCATCAAGTCGATCTCGCTGAATCCTGATTCGGTGGTCGAAACCTGGAAGCAACTGGCTTCGTAAGGCATTTGGCGTCACAATAGCGATAACTCATCCAAAGCGGTGCCCGGCTGAACCCGGGACGCCGCGTGGCACCGGCCCTGCGGCAGGTGTTGCAACAGCCCCCGCAGGCGCCTATGGCGCGGCGGGGGTTTTTTATTGGGAAAAGGAGCGGGATGTCGTCTTACTACATATGGTTCGCCGCGGCAGTGGTGCTGGTGATTGCCGAGATGGCGACGGGCACCTTCTATCTGCTGATGATCGCCGTGGGCGTGGCGGCCGGTGGTGTGGCCGCGCTTGCCGGCCTCGGTGTACCGGCGCAAACGGTCACGGCGGCCCTGGTAGCCATCGCGTGTATCGCGGCCTTGCGCCGCACACGCTATGGCACGCTGCGTCGGGGTACGGCATCGACGGATCCCGATGTAAACCTCGATATCGGCCAGGAACTCGATGTCTCCGCCTGGGACCCGAATGGGCGTGCCCGCGTGCCGTATCGCGGCGCTGACTGGAGCGTGGAGCTGGCGCCGAACACCGAGCCGCTTCCGGGTCGCTTCCGCATTGTCGAGGTGCGGGGTACCACGCTGATCGTCTCGCCGCGCTGATTCCTGCGCGGCACCCATCCAATGACTAGCAGTTTTCCTATTTGACGGGAGTTGTACATGCTTGCCTACCAGCTCGGGCTGTTTCCACTGATTCTGCTCATCGCGGCCATCGTGCTGATTGCCAAGGGCATCAAGATCGTGCCGCAGCAGCACGCATGGGTGCTTGAGCGTCTGGGGCGCTACCACGCCACGCTGACGCCCGGCCTGACGATCGTGGTGCCGTTCGTGGATCGCGTGGCCTACAAGCACATCCTCAAGGAGATTCCGCTCGATGTGCCGAGCCAGGTCTGCATCACGAAGGACAACACACAGCTGCARGTSGAYGGCGTGCTGTACTTCCAGGTGACSGATCCGATGAAGGCGTCTTATGGCTCGAGCAACTTCGTGGTCGCGATCACGCAGCTGTCGCAGACCACGCTGCGGTCGGTGATCGGCAAGCTGGAACTGGACAAGACCTTCGAGGAGCGCGAGTACATCAACCACAGCGTGGTCAATGCGCTCGACGAAGCCGCCGCCAACTGGGGCGTGAAGGTGCTGCGCTACGAAATCAAGGACCTGACGCCGCCGAAGGAGATCCTGCATGCGATGCAGGCCCAGATCACGGCCGAGCGCGAGAAGCGGGCGCTGATCGCGGCTTCCGAAGGCAAGCGGCAGGAGCAGATCAATCTGGCCTCCGGCGCCCGTGAGGCGGCGATCCAGAAGTCCGAGGGCGAGCGGCAGGCGGCGATCAACAGGGCCCAGGGCGACGCGTCGGCGATCCTGGCCGTGGCCGAAGCCAACGCGCAGGCCATCGAAAAGATCGGCCACGCGATTCGGGGCGAGGGCGGCGCGGAAGCCGTCAACCTCAAGGTGGCCGAGGAATACGTTGCCGCGTTTGGCAACCTCGCCAAGCAGGGCAACACCCTGATCGTGCCGGGCAACCTTGGCGAAATGAGTTCGATGATCGCCTCGGCACTGCAAATCGTGAAAACCCAGCAGAAGACCTGAGCGACGCGCACTGACGCGGCATCGCCAGACAAGAACGGAGGCCATGGCCTCCGTTTTTTCTTATTCCTTGTTATCGCTCTTCATCAGGCGCGCCTTTTCGCGCTGCCAGTCCCGATTTTTCTCGGTTTCGCGCTTGTCGAACTGCTTCTTGCCCTTGCCGAGGCCGATTTCGCACTTCACGCGGCCGCGCGTGTAGTGCRGGTTCAACGGCACGAGCGTATAGCCGCGCTGCTCGACCTTGCCGATCAGCTTCTTGATCTCGTCCGCCTTGAGCAGCAGCTTGCGCGTGCGCACGGGGTCCGGCGTCACGTGCGTGGAGGCGCTCTGCAGCGGGCTGATATGGGCGCCGATCAGGTACATCTCGGCGTTGCGCACCACGACGTAGCCTTCCTTGATCTGCACACGGTTGGCCCGGATGGCCTTGACTTCCCAGCCCTCCAGCACAATCCCGGCTTCGTAGCGTTCTTCGATGAAGTAGTCGAAAAAGGCTTTCTTGTTATCAGCGATGGTCATGCGTACGTGGTGGATTCCTGAGCAAGGCTGCCGCGCTGCGGCAAAGAGGGGAGCGACCGTTGTGGCGTCATCGAGGGGCGCCATGTGCGCCGGGGATGCCGTCGACCCGCGTGTCGGCTAAAATCGGGATTCTAGCAAACCCGCCCCGTTCGGGCCCAGCCCCTGGCGGCGCCCGCATCCGATTACATGGCAGACGTCCATAAATCCGTCCTGCTTGGCTTTTCGGCCGAGCAGATGTATGACCTGGTCACCCGCGTGGAGGACTATCCCAAGTTCCTGCCATGGTGTGGTGGCGTCGAGATCTTCGAGAACACCGAGACGCTGCTCGACGCGAAGATCCATATCCATTTCAACGGCATCAAGCAGTATTTCCATACCCGGAACGTGCAGGAGCGTCCTACACGCATTGATATGACGTTCGCGGACGGTCCTTTCAAGACCTTCAATGGCTCCTGGCGCTTTACGCCGCTGCGCGCCGACGCCTGCAAGATCGAATTTCACCTCCATTACGAGTTTTCGAGCTTCATCCTCGAGAAAATCATCGGTCCCGTGTTCAGCATGATTGCCAATACGTTCGTCGATGCCTTCGTCAAGCGCGCCGAGGTGGTGTATGCCAACAACGGCTGATCCTGGCGCCATGGTGCGGCTCTCGGTCTGCTACGCCAAGCCTGAGGCGGTGTTCCTGAAGGAAGTCTCGGTGCCGGCTGGCACGAGCGTCGAGGGGGCGATTCGCGCCAGCGGCCTGACCGAGGCGTATCCCGAAGTGGACCCGACGACGGCACGGGTCGGCATCTACGGCAAGCTCAAGACCGTGGAAACACTGGTTCGGGAGGGAGATCGGGTAGAGGTCTACCGGCCGCTGACCGCCGATCCCAAGCAGGCACGCCGCAAGCGCGTGCAGAAGACCCGGGCTACCGGCACGCGCGAGGGCCTGAAATGGCTGCGCGGCGGGGGCGGGCAGGGGAGTTGACTGGGCGGGCGGCCTATCCGGCGCCCACCCCATGCCTCAGCTGCAGTGCTGGGCCATCGACTGGCTGACCTTGTCGAGTTCGGCGGCGCGTTCATCGCCGTTCAGGCGGTGCGCGGCGCCATCCGGGCCGGCCTTCGAGATGCGCATGCCTTCGCGCAGCCCCGTAGCGTAGTTCGACATCTCTTCGCAGCGCGTCTGGCGGGCCAGTTGTTCGCGTTCCTTGGTGGCGGCTTCCAGGTCGGCTTTGAGGCGCTCCTCGCGGCGCTCGCGGAAGGCCTGATCGGGATCGGTGTCGGCGGCGGGCTTGTCCTTGGCCCGCGCGCTGACCTGGCGGGCCCGGGGCGCGTCGCCCGCGGGGGCCTTGGCGTCAGCTTGACCATCGGCCTTCGCGGCGGTTTCGGCTTCCATCGGGCGATAGGCGCCTGCCGCGCGGCCGGGTGCCATGACGATGGCGCGGTCCGGCACGGAGGGCGGCGGCGGTACATCGCTATAAACCATGCGGCCGGTGCCGTCCTTCCACTGCCATTGGGAAAAGGCCGTGGCGGGCACGGCGAGACTGGCGGCAACAAGCAGGTACAGCGCGGTCGAACGGTTCATGGCAAGAGTGTCTGTGGCGTCTGGGCGGAAAAATGCCAGGTTGGCGATGAAAACCGGACGGTAGGAGGGTTGACAACCATGTGACCCCCGCGTCATGCCGGTAGTCTACGCAGACTTGTCCGTGGCGTGCAAGCGCACGGACCAGGCCACCCCGACGATCAGCAGGGCGACGGCGGCCAACTCCAGCGGCCGTGGCCAGCGGTGATCGAACACAAACCCGTATGCCAGCGCGAACAGCGTCTCAAAAACGATCATTTGCCCCGAAAGCGTCAGGGGTAGGCGGCGACTGGCGATGTTCCAGAGGTTGTTGCCAATTAGCGACGCCCCGAGCGCCACGGCGGCGTTGACCATCCAGAACCACTGCCATTCGCGCCCGCTGCCCGGGGCGGTCAGCGCGTCGCCGGCCACGAGCCAGCCGATGCCGGCCAGCACCACGGAAACCAGCCCGGTAGATAGCCCGTACAGGGCCGACCACTCGTTCCCGCTGTAATGCGGATGGCGCTGGAGGTAGCGCGCGTTGTCCACGGCGTAGAGCGTCCAGCAGACCAGCGCGCCCGCCGCGCAGGCCACGCCAGCCAGTTTCTGCCACGCCGGGCGGGCCAGGGCGTCCACCGCCGCGCCATGCGCACCGCCGCCCCCGGCAAACAGGTCGATATTGATGCTGGCGATGCCGGCCGCCACCACCAGCAGCGGCCAGACCAGCCGCGAGAGCGGCACAGCGCCGTGGTCGCGGCGGCCCATGATCGTGATGGAAACCGGCAGGATGCCGATGATCAGCGAGGTCGGCCCGACTCCGACCAGCTGCACGCCAAACGCCAGCAGTACGTAATAGAGCAGGTTCCCGGTGAACGCCTGGCGCAGCAAGGCGACGCAATCGCCCCGAGTTAGCTTTTTTGCGAGGCGCCGCATCAGCGGCAGCGCCGCCACGAAGGCGACCAGCCCATAGGCCAGGTAGCGGCCAATGGCGAGTTCCCAGGGCGAAAACGCCGGCAGCAGCTTCGGCGCGATGAACACCATGCCCCAGAACGCGCCGGCCAGCAGCCCGCACAAAACGCCGATGCCCATCGGACTCCTGTTGTGATCTGTGGAAGGGAGGCCGAGAATAGCAAGGGGGATGCAAGAACGCATCAGCAAATCCTGCATTCCTGTATAATCTGCTTTTGCGCCTAGAGGATTTGCTATGCGTCTTGTCCAGAAAGCACTCACATTCGATGACGTGCTGCTTGTACCGGCCTATTCGGCCGTCCTGCCCCGGGATGTTTCCCTCCGCACCCGCCTTACCCGTTCAATCGAACTGAACATTCCGCTCGTGTCCGCCGCCATGGATACCGTGACGGAAGCCCGGCTTGCCATTGCGATGGCTCAGGCCGGCGGCATCGGCATTGTCCACAAGAACCTGAAACCGGCCGACCAGGCGCGTGAAGTGGCGCGCGTGAAGCGGTACGAATCGGGTGTGCTGCGTGATCCGATCACCATTTCGCCGGACATGAAGATCCGCGATGTGATCGCGCTGTCGCAGCACCATGGCATTTCCGGCTTCCCCGTGCTCGAAGGCAAGACCGTCGTCGGCATCATCACCAATCGCGACCTGCGCTTCGAGGAAGAACTCGACGCCCCGGTGCGCGCCAAGATGACCCCGCGCGAGAAACTCGTCACCGTGGCCGAAGGCGCGCCGCTGGAGGAAGCCAAGCGCCTGATGAACCGTCACCGCCTGGAGCGCGTGCTGGTGGTCAATAGCGCATTCGAGCTGCGCGGCCTGATCACCGTGAAAGACATCCAGAAGGCCGTGGACAACCCGCTGGCCAGCAAGGACGATCACGGCCAGCTGCGCGTCGGCRCCGCCGTGGGCGTGGGTCCGGACAACGACGAACGCGTGGAACTGCTGGTCAAGGCCGGCGTGGACGTGATTGTGGTGGATACCGCGCATGGCCACAGCCAGGGCGTGCTGGACCGTGTGCGCTGGGTCAAGCAGAACTTCCCGCAGGTGCAGGTCGTGGGCGGCAACATCGCCACCGGCGCGGCCGCGCTGGCGCTGGTCGAGCATGGCGCGGACGGCGTGAAGGTGGGCATCGGCCCCGGTTCGATCTGCACCACGCGGATCGTGGCCGGCGTGGGCGTGCCCCAGATCACCGCTGTTTCCAACGTGGCCGAGGCGCTCAAGGGCACCGGCGTGCCGCTGATCGCCGATGGCGGCGTCCGTTATTCGGGCGATGTGGCCAAGGCCCTGGCGGCCGGCGCGCACACCGTGATGATGGGCGGCATGTTCTCGGGTACCGAGGAAGCGCCGGGCGAGGTGTTCCTGTATCAGGGCCGCTCGTTCAAGAGCTATCGCGGCATGGGTTCCGTGGGCGCGATGAAGGACGGCGCCGCCGACCGCTACTTCCAGGAAGACAACACCGCCAACGTCGACAAGCTCGTGCCCGAAGGTATCGAGGGCCGGGTCCCCTACAAGGGCTCGGTCATGGCGATCATCCACCAGCTGACCGGTGGCGTGCGTGCGTCGATGGGCTACTGCGGCAGTAGCTCCATCGCCACCTGGCACGAGACGGCCGAGTTCATGCAGATCACGGCCGCCGGCATGCGCGAATCGCACGTCCACGATGTGCAGATCACCAAGGAAGCGCCGAACTACCATATCGACTGATCACGATATGGCCCGCCCGACCTGGGCATCACGGCCGCGCTGGCAACGTCGAGGTTGACGAGGCCGCGCGGCCGCGACGCAAGAAGCATCAGGAAAAAGGAGCGCCCATGAAAGTACTATTGCGAGCCGTGCTGTTCTTCGACGCCTTGCTAGACCTGCTGCTCGGCATCCTGCTGCTGATGTCGCCGTTCACGACGCTGTATGCCGCACTCCAGTTGCCGCAGCCGCAGCCGGCCATGTTCGGCCAGCTGCTCGGCGTGGCGATGATCGGCATGGCGTGGCTGCTGTTCCAGGCTGCCATTAACGGCCAGCTGACCGTGCCCGTGGCGCGCACGGTGGGCCAGGTGAACCTGGTGAGCGCTGTGCTGATCGTGGCGTGGACGCTGTTCCTGGACATGCCCGTACAGGGCGCCGGCAAGGTCTGGCTGCTGACGCTGGCCGCTGTCATGCTGTTCTTCGCCGTGGTGCAGATGCCCGCCGCGAAGCGCGTGCGCCTGCGCGAGCGAGAGCAACTGGCCCAGCGCGAAGCCGAACTGCGCGCCGCCCGGCATGGCGATGGCCCCGTGTACTACCCCGGCACGCCGGTCGATGCCGTCGACCCCGCCGACCCGCACCAACAACCCGGCGCCGCCAACCCGGCACGCCCGCATGGATCCCCCGAATACCGGCGCGAACCGGTCATCACCCCGCCACCCGGCTACGGCCCAGGCACCGAGGTCATGCCCGAACCCGAGCCGGAAGCTCTGCCAAACGCCCATCATGCACGACAAAATCCTCATCCTTGATTTCGGCTCGCAGGTCACGCAGCTGATTGCCCGCCGCGTTCGCGAGGCGCACGTCTACTGCGAGATCCATCCTAACGATGTGACCGACGAATTCGTCCGCGAGTACGCGCCGAAGGCGGTCATCCTGTCCGGCAGCCACGCCAGCACCTACGAAGACCACCAGCTGCGCGCGCCGCAGGCCGTGTGGGACCTCGGCGTGCCGGTGCTGGGCATCTGCTACGGYATGCAGACCATGGCCGTGCAGCTGGGCGGCAAGGTGGAGTGGAGCGACCATCGCGAATTCGGCTACGCCGAGGTGCGCGCCCATGGGCATACCAAGCTGCTCGATGGCGTCGAGGATTTCTCGACGCCCGAAGGCCACGGCATGCTCAAGGTCTGGATGAGCCATGGCGACAAGGTGGCCGAACTGCCGGCGGGCTTCAAGCTGATGGCGTCCACGCCGAGCTGCCCGATCGCCGGCATGGCCGACGAGGCGCGCGGCTACTACGCGGTGCAGTTCCACCCGGAAGTCACCCATACGGCGAAGGGCCGCGAGATGCTCGAGCGCTTCGTGCTCAAGATCGCCGGCGCCAAAGCCGACTGGGTGATGCGCGACCACATCGCCGAAGCCGTGGCCAAGATCCGCGAACAGGTGGGTGACGAGGAAGTCATTCTGGGCCTGTCCGGCGGCGTGGATTCGTCGGTGGCGGCGGCGCTGATCCATCGCGCCATCGGTGACCAGCTGACCTGCGTGTTCGTCGACCACGGCCTGCTGCGCCTGGACGAAGGCAAGATGGTCATGGAGATGTTCGCGGGCCGGCTGCACGCCAAGGTGGTCCATATCGACGCCTCGGAGCAGTTCCTGGGCCATCTGGCCGGCGTGACGGACCCCGAGCAGAAGCGCAAGATCATCGGCCGCGAGTTCGTCGAAGTCTTCCAGGCCGAGGCCAAGAAGCTGTCCAACGCCAAGTGGCTGGCGCAGGGCACGATCTACCCGGACGTGGTGGAATCGGGCGGCACCAAGACCAAGAAGGCGACCACGATCAAGAGCCACCACAACGTCGGCGGCCTGCCCGAGACGCTGGGCCTGAAGCTGCTGGAGCCGCTGCGCGACCTGTTCAAGGACGAAGTGCGCGAGCTGGGCGTGGCGCTGGGCCTGCCGCCCGAGATGGTGTACCGCCATCCGTTCCCGGGCCCGGGCCTTGGCGTGCGGATTCTGGGCGAGGTCAAGCGCGACTACGCCGAGCTGCTGCGCCGCGCGGACGCCATCTTCATCGAGGAACTGCGCAAGACCATCGCCACGGAGCAAGACGCCGCGGCGGGCCTGTGCGAGCCGCAGCAGGTGGGCAAGAGCTGGTACGACCTGACCAGCCAGGCCTTCGCGGTGTTCCTGCCGGTGAAGTCCGTGGGCGTGATGGGCGATGGCCGCACGTACGACTACGTGGTGGCCCTGCGCGCGGTGCAAACCACGGACTTCATGACCGCTCACTGGGCGCACCTGCCGTATGCGCTGCTCGGCCGCTGCTCGAACCGCATCATCAACGAGGTGCGTGGCCTGAATCGGGTGGTGTACGACGTCTCGGGCAAGCCGCCGGCGACGATCGAGTGGGAATAAACCCAGGCCCTTCGGGGCCTGCGGAGCAGTGACGTATCAACGGCCGGGGCGCATCGCCCCGGCCGTTTTTCTTTCGGGATCCCAAACGAGACAGCCAATAGCAGTGTGGTGCGTGCGCGACGCCTGACAATCAAACCGGCGATAAATGTATCGAGACCATTACATGACATTACAATGGCAAAAGAAATGCGAGTCATTCGCATTATCATTTCCCATCAGTAGAGAGATCTTGCAATGTCTGTATGCGCCCGGCGCCGCGTTCGCGGCTCGCACGCCTTCCGCC
This sequence comes from Cupriavidus sp. 10L43_2, assembly GCF_056395265.1. Classification (NCBI taxonomy): domain Bacteria; kingdom Pseudomonadati; phylum Pseudomonadota; class Betaproteobacteria; order Burkholderiales; family Burkholderiaceae; genus Cupriavidus; species Cupriavidus sp. 10L43_2. The sequence continues at coordinate 20,087 of NZ_JBFTJE010000009.1, read as the reverse complement.
TGACCACCTTTGCCTTGAGCATGCAAGCCGCCAGCGTCACGCTGGCCCAGGAGCAGGCACCTGCTCCCGCCCACCAGGAGTTGCCGACGATCACCGTCCGAGGCAGCAGTCTCCCCGAATCGCCGACCGGCCCGGTACACGGCTTCGTGGCGAAACAAGCCGTGACCGCCACCAAGACCGACACGCCGATCATGGAAACGCCGCAGTCGATCACCGTCATCACGCGTGACCGGATCGAACTCACGGGCGCCCAGTCGGTGGCGCAGGCGGCGGGCTACACGGCCGGCGTCTCGGCGGCGGGGTTCGGCACGGACAACCGCACGGATTCGATCAAGATCCGTGGCACCGATTCCACGCAGTACCTCGACGGGCTGCTCAATGCCGTCGGGTTCTATAACAACACGCGCCCGGATCCATACGCCCTGGAGCGCATCGAGATCCTGAAAGGGCCGTCCGGCATGCTGTACGGCCAGGGCTCGGTGGGTGGCGTGGTCAATCTCGTGTCGAAGCGTCCGCAGGCGGAGGCCGCGCGTGAAATCGGCGTGAGTTTCGGTAATTTCAACCGCAAGCAGATCCAGGCCGACTTCACGGGTCCGATCGATGCCGACGGCAAGTGGCTCTACCGCTTCGTGGCCCTGGCGCGCGATAGCGATGCCTCGGTGGACTACGTCAAGGACAACCGCTACTACATCGCCCCCTCGCTGACCTATCGGCCGACGTCCGACACCAGCTTCACCCTGCTGGCCAACTTTCAGAAGGACGATACGGGCTCGATGATCGGCTTCTTCCCGTGGCGCGGCACCCAGATCGAGAACCCGGCCGGCCAGATCCCGCAGAGCTTCTTCATCAGCGAGCCCGGCTTCGACAAGTACACGGCCGAGCAGCACGCCGTGGGCTACCAGTTCGAGCACAAGTTCAACGATACCTTCACGGTGCGCCAGAACCTGCGCTATTCGCACAGCACGGTTGACTACCGCAGCATCTACACGGCCGGCTACACCGGCGCCACGCATGGATGGGTGCCCGGCAGCGACACGATGCTGCGCCGCACCATCTACCTGAACCAGCCGACGCTGAACCAGCTGGCCGTCGACACGCAGGTGCAGTCGAAGTTCGGCACCGGCCCCGTGCGCCACACGCTGCTGTCCGGCTTCGACTACCAGAACAACGAGATCACGGGCCGCACCGGCGTGGGCGGCTTTGCCGCGCCGATCAACGTGTTCAACCCGGTCTATGGCAACTACCAGGCGCCCACTTCCACGCGCGACCTGGCACCGGCCAAGCAGATCCAGACCGGCGCCTACCTGCAGGACCAGATCGAATGGAACAAGTGGCTGCTGATGCTGGGCCTGCGCTACGACTGGTCGCGCGCGGCGCAGGACAACACGCCGGCGGGCTCGCGTGACGACAACGAGCTGACCAAGCGCTTTGGCCTGATGTACCGCTCGGACTTCGGCCTCAACCCCTACGTCAGCTATGCGGAATCGTTCCAGGGCCAGGCCGGCTTCAATGTGGACGGGGGCGCGTTCAAGCCGCTGCGCGGCAAGCAGTGGGAAGTGGGCGTCAAGTACCAGCCGCCCGGCAAGAACATGACGCTGACCGCCTCGCTGTTCGATATGCGCGAAGAAAACCGCAAGGTGGCCGGTGTGGTCAACGGCCTGCCCGGCACGGTGCAGGTGGGCGAGGCGCGCACGCGCGGGGCGGAACTGGAGGCGCTGGTGTCGCTGGGCCGGCTGGACCTGATCGCCACGTACACCTACCTGGACGCCAAGGTCATCGAAGGCACGGCCGCCGAGCAGGGCCAGCGGCTGGCGAGCATCCCGGCGAACATGGCGTCGCTGTGGGCCAACTACCGCTTCAGCCTGTTCGACATGCCGGGCTTTGTGGCCGGGGCGGGTGTGCGCTACAGCGGTCCGTCCTATGACGGCACTGGCAACAACCGCGTGGGCGGCTTCACGCTGTTCGATGCCGTGCTCGCCTACGATCACGGCCCGATCCGCGTGTCGCTGAACATGAACAACCTGTTCAACAAGCAGTACGTCAACACCTGTATCGCACGCGGTGATTGCTTCTTCGGCACGCAGCGCACGATCATCGGCAATGTGACCTACCGCTTCTGATCGCCCAATCAGGAATGCGAACGCCGGCTTGCCCAAGGGTAGCCGGCGTTTTTTTTTGACCCTCGTCAGACAATTCCCAGGATCGACCAGAACTGACTTAGTCTGCTATGACAATGCGTCTCACCATCCACCCCGGAGTGACACATGCCGTATTACGCAGGGTTGAAACAGATCGAGGACGCGGAGATCCGCAAGCGGACCATCGACGGGCTGAAACGCCTGCGGCCCGCGCTGGCCGGCGCCATTCCCGCGCGCACCGCCACCCGCACGCTGCTGCTGGCCACCTGGAATATCCGCGAGTTCGACTCGGGCAAGTACGGCTACCGGGACGACGAGCCGTATTACTACATCGCCGAAATCCTGAGCCGCTTCGACCTGATCGCGATCCAGGAGGTGCGCAGCGGGCTCTATCCGCTCCAGCGGCTGCAACGGATATTGGGTAGCTGGTGGGATTTCCTCGTGACGGACGTGACGCTGGGCACCTCGGGCAACGCCGAGCGCATGGCCTACCTGTACGACCGGCGCAAGGTCTCGTTCACCGGGCTGGCCGCCGAGCTGGTGCTGGCGAAGGAAAAGGGCGCGCCCGAGGAGCCGGTGCAGATGGCGCGCTCGCCTTATATCGCGGGCTTCCGCGCCGGCTGGGCCTACCTGACGCTGGCGACGGTCCACATCTACTATGGCAAGAGCGTGGCCGTGGACCCGCGCCGGCTGGCCGAGATCACGGCGTTCGCCCGCACGCTGGCCAAAAACGCGGGAAAGCTCTCCAGCGCCCCGCAATACGCGCCCGGCACGCCGCCGGAGGCGGATAACCTGATCGTGCTGGGCGACTTCAACATCTTCAACCGCAACGACGTGACCATGGAGGCCATGACCCGGGCCGGATTCGCGGTGCCGGACGCCCTGCAGGCCGTGCCGGGCTCCAACGTCGACAAGAACAAGCATTACGACCAGATTGCCTACCTCAGCAAGCTGGCGCACCTGGCGCCCACCGGCCAGGCCGGCGTGTTCGATTTCTACGAGCACGTCTACCGGCTCGAGGACGAGCCCGCCTATGCGCGGCAGCGGGCCGCCAAGCCGGGGCGCGGCTTCAAGGAGTGGCGCACCTACCGGATGAGCGACCATCTGCCGATGTGGGTCGAATTCGGCATCGACGATGGCGACGCCTATCTCGACGGGCTGCTGGCGTAGCCGCACGGGCCGCACGGGCCGCACGGGCCACCCGGGGTGCCCGGGGTGCCTTCAGCAAGCCGGGCCGATTCGATCTATCCTCCGGTCTGCAGCACAGACGGCGGCACCGCCGCGCACCCCCACGACACCGCACCCAAGGAGCCCAAATGGCCCTCTCGATGTATGACGTTTCGATCCCGGCGTTCATCCGCGCGCTGAACAACCTGTCGGCGATTCTTGAAAAAGGCGCCGCCCACGCCAAGGCGCAGGGGATCGATGAATCCGAGCTGATTCAGACGCGTCTGATTGCCGACATGGACGCGCTGCCCGCCCAGGTGCAGCGCGCCAGCGATGCCGCCAAGGGCTGCGCCGCCCGGCTGGCCGGGATCGAGATTCCGTCCTATGCCGATACCGAGGCGACGTTCCCCGAGTTGCAGGAGCGCATCGCCAAGACCATCGGCTTCCTGAAGTCGATCCGTCCCGAACAGCTGGAAGGCAGCGAGACGCGCACCGTGGAACTCAAGCTCCGCAACGGCCCGGTCACCTTCGACGGCAAGAGCTACCTGCTGGGCTTTGCGCTGCCGAACTTCTACTTCCACGTGACCACCGCCTACGACCTGCTGCGCCACAAGGGCGTGCAGATCGGCAAGCTGGACTACCTCGGCGCGCGGTAAGCCGCCGTTAATCCCATTGCGGCGCGAAGCCGGGGTTGGCCAGCCGCTCGCCCCGGTCCAGCGCGGCAATCTCGGCCATCTCGCCCGCCGTCAGCGTGATCCGCGCCGCGCCAAGATTGCTCTCAAGGTTGGCGCGCCGGGTGGACGACGGAATCACCGCATAGCCCTGTTGCATCAGCCACGCCAGCGCCACCTGCGCCGGCGTGGCGTCACGCACGGCGGCAATCCGCCGTAGCACCGCATCCTCCATCACCTTGCCGTAGGCCAGCGGCATGTAGGCCGTCAGATGGATCCCCTGTTCGCGCATGAACGCCGCCACCTTGCGGTTCTGCAGGAAGGGATGCAGTTCGATCTGGTTCGTGGCGATGGCCGGCGCGCCAATCGCGTCGATGGCCTGCTTCAGATGCCCGATCGTGAAATTCGACACGCCAATCGTGCGCGTCAGCCCGGCGGCCTGGGCTTGCGCCAGCGCCTCCATATACTCGGCCACCGGTAGCGCGTCGCCCGGTGACGGCCAGTGGATCAGCGTCAGATCGACCCGATCGAGCTTCAGTTTCTCAAGACTCGTCTCAAGGCTGGCGCGCAGGGCGTCGCGGCCCAGGTGCTCGGTCCAGATCTTGGTCGTCACGAACAGGTTGTCGCGCGGCACGCCGCTGGCGGCAATCGCGCGGCCCACTTCGGCCTCGTTGCCGTAGATCTGGGCCGTGTCGATGTGGCGATAACCCACCTCCAGCCCCATCGTCACGGAATCGATGACCTGCTGGTCCTTGAGTCGGAAGGTGCCAAGGCCAAGTTGCGGAATCTGCATGAATTTCTCCGATGAAAGGAAGGTTGGCGAACAATCAGTGAGACATCGCCCCGGCCGGCACATTGCCCGCACGGTGATCGATGCCGGCGGCGCGGTCCAGCCGGCCACTCCATTCGGTCAGGCCCAGCGCCACGAGCACCACCAGCGCGCCGATCCACGGCGTATGCATCAGCCCCAGATGCTGGACGATCAGCCCGCCCGCCCAGGCCGCCCCGGCAATGCCGAGGTTGAACGCGGCGATGTTGAGGCCGGACGCCACGTCCACGGCCTGCGGCGTATGGCGCTCCGCCTGCTTCACCACGTAGACCTGCAGGCCCGGCACGTTGCCGAAGGCGACCGCGCCCCAGGCCAGCACCGTGGCCACCACCAGCCAGCGGTGCGGCGCGGTGAAGGTCAGCACGAACAGCACGGCGGCGAGTAGGAGAAATACGATGCGCAGCGCCGGAATCGGGCCATGCCGGTCCGCCAGCCGGCCGCCCCAGATATTGCCCACCGCCACGGAGACGCCATACACCAGCATCACCAGGCCCACGGCGCCGGCGCTGAAGCCCGAGACGTCCTGCAGGATCGGGGCGAGGAAAGTGAACGGAATGAACGATCCGCCGTAGCCGATGGCCGTCTTCGCGTAGACCAGCAGCAGCCGCGGCTCGGCCAGCACCCGCGCCTGCTGCAGCAGCGAGGCAGGCGGCGAATGGCGGATCTGCGAGGGCACGAACAGCAGGCTGCCGATAAAGGCGACCACGCCGAGGCCGGACACGGCCAGGAAGGTCTCGCGCCAGCCAAAGTGCTGGCCGATGAAGGTACCGAGCGGCACGCCGGTCACCAGCGCCACGGTCAGCCCGGTAAACATGATGGCGATGGCGCTCGCGGCACGCTCCTTCGGCACCAGGCCGGTGGCGATGGTCGAGCCGATCGAGAAGAACACGCCATGCGCAAGGCCGGTGAGGATGCGCGCCATGATCAGCGATTCATAGCTCGGCGCCTTCCACGCGAGCAGGTTGCCGGCCGTGAACAGCGCCATCAGCGAGAGCAGCAGCAGCTTGCGCGGCAGGCGGCCGGTGAGGGCGGTCAGCACCGGCGCGCCCACGGCCACGCCCAGCGCGTACAGGCTTACCAACAGGCCGGCGGAGGGTACCGAGATATGCAAATCCGCCGCGATGGTCGGAATCAGGCCGACGATGACGAATTCCGTCGTCCCGATGGCAAAGGCGCTGATCGTCAGCGCGAGCAAGGCAATAGGCATGTCGAACATCCTCAAGCAGGGTTTTTTCGATGGACGCAGTGTGCCGCGTGCTTTCTTGCAGAAAAACCCCGTGATCAGCCAAAGATATTTGACTAAAATTCAAGGATGAAGCTGACGCTCGAAGAATTGCTCGCCTTTGCGACCGTGGTGGATAGCGGCTCGATCACCGCCGCTGCGGAGCAACTCGACCAGACCGTCTCCGGGGTCAGCCGGGCGCTGTCCCGGCTGGAGGAGAAGCTGGAAACCACGCTGCTGCGCCGGACCACGCGGCGGCTGGAACTGACCGAGGAGGGCGCGGCGATGCTCGCCCACGCGCGCCAGATCCTGGCGGCGGCCGATCTGGCCGAGGAGCAGATGGCGGTGCGGCGCCAGCGGCCGGCAGGGCGGCTGCGGGTGAACGCGGCGTCCCCGTTCATGCTCCACGTGGTGGTGCCGCTGGTCGGCGCCTTCCGCGCAGCCTACCCGGAAATCGAACTCGAACTGAACACGAACGATCAGATCATCGATCTGCTCGAACATCGCACCGATGTGGCGATCCGTATCGGCACGCTGCGCGATTCCACGCTGCACGCGCGGCCGTTGGGCAGCAACCGCATCCGCGTGCTGGCCAGTCCGGACTACCTGAAGGCGCGTGGCACCCCGGCCGTCGTGGACGAGCTTGCCGATCACACCTTGCTTGGCTTTACCCAGCCGGAGTCGCTGAATCGCTGGCCGCTGCGCGGGGAAAATGGTGCGGAAGTGGAGATTCGTCCACAAATCTCGGCATCGAGCGGCGAGACCCTGCGGCAACTGGCATTAGCCGGGCAGGGTATCGTCAGTCTGGCCGATTTCATGACCGATGCGGACCGGCGCGCGGGCCGGCTGGTGCAGGTGCTGGAGGCCAGCACGATCGAGGTCCGGCAGCCGATCCACGCCGTTTATTACCTCAACACGCAGCTTTCGGCGCGTATCGCCGTGTTCCTGGACTTCCTGCAGGAACGGCTGGCGCCGTAGGCGGGGCGGGGTGTGTCTTAGCGAAAACCCTAGTCCCTTGCTATACTAATGGGTTGCTCGTCGCTACCCCACACAATGACTTACGCCGTCAAGGAAATCTTCTACACGCTGCAGGGCGAAGGCGCCAACGCCGGCCGCGCCGCGGTGTTCTGCCGTTTCTCGGGTTGCAACCTGTGGACCGGCCGCGAAGAAGACCGGGCGCGCGCAGTCTGCCAGTTCTGTGACACCGATTTCGTCGGCACGGACGGCACGCGCGGCGGCAAGTACAAGACCGCCGAGGAACTGGCGGCCGTGGTGGCCTCCGAATGGCCCCAGGGTCCGGGCAGCGCCGGCGGCAAGCCGCTCGTGGTCTGCACCGGCGGCGAGCCGCTGCTCCAGCTGGACGCGCCGCTGATCGACGCGCTGCACGCGCAGGGCTTCGAGATCGCCATCGAGACCAACGGCACGCTGCCCGTGCCGGAAGGCATCGACTGGGTCTGCGTGAGCCCCAAGATGGGCGCGGAACTCGTGGTGACGCGCGGCGACGAACTCAAGGTCGTCATCCCGCAGGACGGCCAGGACTTCGCAGCATATGAACAACTGGATTTCCGCTATTTCATGGTGCAGGCCATGGATGGCCCGCTGGCCCGGCAAAATACGGCCGCGGCGGTGGAATTCTGCCAGCGCCACCCGCGCTGGCGCCTGTCGCTGCAGACCCACAAGCTGCTGGGCATTCGCTGATCCATGACCAAACAAGTCTCCATCACCCGTCGCCTGGAGTTCGATTCCGGCCACCGTATTCCCAGCCATGGCGGCCAGTGCCGCAACATCCATGGCCATCGCTATCGCCTGGACCTGACCCTGTCGGGCGAAGTCCTGCACAAGGAAGGCGCCTCCGACGACGGCATGATCCTCGACTTCGGCGACATCAAGACGCTCGCCAACGAGCATCTGGTGTCGAAATGGGATCACGCCTTCCTGATCTACCGGGGCGACACGGCGCTGCTGAATTTCCTCCAGTCGATGGACAACCACAAGACCGTGGTGCTCGAGTCCATTCCCACGGTGGAGAACCTTGCCCAGGTGGCGTTCGACATCCTCGCGCCTGTGTTCAAGGACTGCTTCGGCCACCATCTGCAACTGACCCGCCTCGTGCTGTTCGAAACGCCGAACTGCTGGGCCGAAGTCAGCGCGCCGGTGCGCCTGCCTGCCCAGGACTGATCCGGGCCGATGTCCGATCCGCTGCCCCAGACCTTCCCCGATCCGGACGCGCGCGACCGCTTCTACATGAGCGCCGCGCTGGAAGAGGCGCGTCTGGCCGAGGCAGCGGGCGAGGTGCCGGTGGGTGCCGTGGTGGTCTGGAACGACAAGATCATCGCGCGCGGCCACAACCTGCCGATCCGCTCGATGGACCCGTCCGCCCACGCCGAAATGCAGGCACTGCGCGCCGCCGCCCAAGTGCTCGGCAACTACCGCATGCCCGAGTGCGAGCTATATGTGACGTTGGAGCCCTRCGCGATGTGCTCGGGCGCCATCCTCCACGCCCGCCTGCGCCACGTGGTCTTCGGCGCGACCGACCCCAAGACCGGCGCGGCCGGCAGCGTGGTGGACCTGTTCGCGCAGGCCACGCTCAACCACCAGACCACGGTGGCCCGGGGCGTGATGGCCGAGGAATGCGGCCAGATGCTGCGTGATTTCTTTGGCGCGCGGCGCCGTGCGCAGAAGTCGGCGCGCGTTAAAATCGCGGCTCCAGATTCCGGCGAAGAGAATTCAGGTTCATGAGCGAATCGATCGAAGTCCGTCTGATTGCATCCTCCGGTTATCCGCATGATGTGGCGATTGCGGCACGCGGCTGCGCCTGGCTCAAGCATCACGGCTATCACGTGGGCAATCCCGATGTGCTGGCGCGCCGCTACCAGCGCTTTGGGGGGACGGACGCCGAACGGCTGGCCGACCTGCACGCCATCGGCACCGGCGCCCAGCGTGAACTGACGCTAGCCGTGCGCGGCGGCTACGGGCTCGGGCGGCTGCTCGGCAAGATCGATTTCGCGCGGATTGCCGACCAGGCGCACGCCAGCGGCACGCCCATCGTCGGACATAGCGATTTCACGGGGTTTCAACTGGCCTACCTCGCCGCCACCGGGGGCGTGACGTTTGCCGGCCCGATGCTGCTGGCCGACTTCGGCGCCGAGCCGGTGGACGCGTACATGTGGCAGCACTTCGAGGCCATCCTGCGCGACCCGGCCTACACGGTGACGGTGGAGGCCCCACAGGCGCTGGGCCGGCCCGTGGCCGTGGACGGCACGCTCTGGGGCGGCAACCTCGCCATGCTCTGCAGCCTGCTCGGCACCCCGTACATGCCGAAGATCGATGGCGGCATTCTGTTCATCGAGGACATCAACGAGCCGCCGTACCGCATCGAACGGATGCTGCTGCAACTGGCGCAGGCCGGCCTGCTGGCGCGCCAGCAGGCGCTGGTGCTGGGGGATTTCTCCAATTACCGCACCACGGACTACGACAACGGCTACGACATGGACGCCGTGTTCGACTACGTGCGTGCCGAAGTCGGCATTCCGGTGCTGACCGGCCTGCCGTTCGGCCACTGCCCACGCAAGCTGACGCTGCCGGTGGGTGCCCAGGCCCGGCTAACCGCCCAGGCGGACGGCTTCACGCTGGCCCTGTCCGGCTACCCGACGCTGTAACGGCGTCACACCAGACGTCACATCCCGCCGCGGCTCCGGCAATCGCCCCAGCAATCCCCGCTAACGGCCCGCGAGTGGTAAAATCTCGGGTTATTTCCGCATTTTTGCCAGGTCGGACGCGCTGATGGGCAGGTCTTCCACGCGATCCCCCAGCCTTGGCAAGCCCGGGCCGGCCCGGGCGGCGCAGGCGCCCCGCGCAGCCTCCCTCTACGCACCCATACGCATTCAAAGGTTCCAGACGTGCTTTCTACCGCAAACATCACCATGCAGTTCGGCCCCAAGCCGCTGTTCGAGAACATCACGGTCAAGTTCGGCGAAGGCAACCGCTACGGCCTGATCGGCGCGAACGGCTGCGGCAAGTCCACCTTCATGAAGATTCTCGGCAGCGACCTGGAGCCCTCGTCGGGCCAGGTCATGCTGGAGCCGGGCGTGCGCCTGGGCAAGCTGCGCCAGGACCAGTTCGGCTATGAAGACAACCGCGTGCTGGACGTGGTGATGATGGGCCATACCGAGATGTGGGCTGCCGCGACCGAGCGCGACGCCATCTACGCCAATCCGGAAGCCACGGACGAGGACTACATGAAGGCGGCCGAGCTGGAAGCCCGCTATGCCGAGTTCGACGGCTACACCGCCGAGGCGCGCGCCGGCGAGCTGCTGCTGGGCGTGGGCATTCCCACCGACCAGCACCAGGGCGCGATGAGCGACATCGCTCCCGGCTGGAAGCTGCGTGTGCTGCTGGCGCAGGCGCTGTTCTCGAACCCGGACGTGCTGCTGCTCGACGAACCGACCAATAACCTGGACATCAACACGATCCGCTGGCTGGAAGATGTGCTCAACGAGCGCAATTCCACGATGATCATCATCTCCCACGATCGACATTTCCTGAATTCGGTGTGCACGCACATGGCCGACATGGACTACGGCACGCTGAAGGTCTACCCGGGCAACTACGACGACTATATGGAAGCGTCGATGCAGGCCCGCGAGCGCCAGGTGGCCGCCAACGCGCGCGCCAAGGAGCGCATCACGGAACTGCAGGACTTCGTGCGCCGCTTCTCGGCCAACAAGTCCAAGGCCCGCCAGGCCACGTCGCGCGCGAAGCAGATCGACAAGATCAAGGTGGAAGACATCAAGCCGTCGTCGCGCCAGAACCCGTTCGTCCGCTTCGAGTTCGAGAAGAAGCTGCATAACCTGGCGGTCGAGGTGGAGGGCATCACCAAGACCTACGACCGCAAGATCATCAACAACCTGACGCTGGCGATCCAGGCCGGCGAGCGCGTGGCGATCATCGGTGAAAACGGCGCCGGCAAGACCACGCTGCTGCGCAGCCTGCTGAACAATATCGTCCAGACTGGCGTGCAGCGCGGCGTGGAAGTGGATCGCGGCGAGGTGAAGTGGGCCGAGAACGCCAACGTCGGCTACATGCCGCAGGACACCTACGAAGAATTCCCGGTGGACCGCGACGTGATGGACTGGATGAGCCAGTGGACGCAGGCCGGCGACGACGATCAGTCGCTGCGCGGCACGCTGGGCCGGCTGCTGTTCTCGGCCGACGACATCAAGAAGAACGTCAAGGTGCTGTCCGGTGGCGAGAAGGGCCGCATGATCTGGGGCAAGCTGATGCTGGGCCGCCACAACGTGCTGGCCATGGACGAGCCGACCAACCACATGGACATGGAGTCGATCGAGTCGCTGCAGATCGCCCTGGACAAGTTCACCGGGACCCTGATCTTTGTGTCGCACGACCGCGAACTGATCAACGGCCTGGCCACGCGTGTGATCGAAGTCCGCACGGACGGCAAGATCACCGACTACCTCGGCACGTACGACGAGTACCTGGAGTCGCAGGGTATCGCGGCTTAAGCAGGGAACGCCCCTCTCCTCTGGGGAGGGGCGATGGTTTTACCTGGCGGCCGCCCCCTGCGCCGCCAGCATCGCATCCAGCTGATCAAGAATCGCCCGCGCGGTGATCTCGCCCTTGGCCTTCTGCAAGGCCGCGCCCAGTGCGTCGCGCAACTCGGCCAGTTCGGCCACCGTTCCCGCCTTTTCCACCTTCACCTGCAGGACGTAGCCGCGCAATCCCAGATGATTGCCGATCACATCGGTATAGAAGTGATAGAGCTGCTTGTAGCTGTCCGCGCCGCCTACTGTCACCGGCATAGGTGCGATGGCGGTATCGGCCAGCACGTCATCCAGTCCCTTGCTAAGTGCTGAATACGCCGCAAACAGGTTGGTGTCCGGCGGGCCGGAGCGGGCCGGGCGCTGTGGGGTGGTGCTCGCCGGCGTGGCGAGGGGTTTGGCGGCCTCCGAGGTTTCTGCGACCAGCAGCCCCAGTTCCACCAGCGTATCCAGCGCTTCCTCCCCGACCCCCATCCCGCCCACCTGCGCCAGCAGCGCCGATTTGGGGCGTTCGCCATTCACGATAAGCAGCAGCGCGCGCAGCTTGTGATCGAGCTTGCGGGCACGCGTGCGGATCTCCTCCTGACCTGCCTCCGTCTTCTGAAAGACCGGATCGACCATGTCTCGCTCCTCTTTTCTTTGTTTTCGATCGGCGTCATGCGCCCGGAATCAAACAAAATCCGAGTTGGCATTCCGCTCTACAATGTGAGGCACCCTAAAAGTAACAAAAAATTGCAACCGCCGATTCACCTATTGAGAACTGTGGCCATGCAACAACGAGACAAACTTTTCATCAACGGCAAGTGGATTCAGCCCCATGGCAGCGGGCTGATCGATGTGGTTCATTCCGCCACCGAGGCGGTCATGGGCAAGATTCCCGAGGGCGACGCCCGGGACGCCGAGGACGCCATCGCCGCCGCGCGGGCCGCCTTCGACGGCTGGTCCAACACCCCGCCGGCCGTGCGTGCCGGCTACATCCGCAAGATCGCCGAGGGGCTCAAGGACCGTACCGAGGAACTGGCGCAGCTGATTGCCGCCGAAGTGGGCATGCCGATCAAGCTGGCGCGGGCCATCCAGGTGGGTGGGCCGGTCTATAACTGGGGCCAGGCCGCCTCGCTGCTGGAGCAGTTCCAGTTCGAGGAACAGGTCGGCAATTCGCTGGTGGTGCGCGAGCCCGTGGGCGTAGTGGCCGCCATCACGCCATGGAATTACCCGCTGAACCAGATCACGCTGAAGGTGGCGCCGGCGCTGGCCGCCGGCTGCACGGTGGTGCTCAAGCCGTCCGAGGTGGCGCCGCTGAACGCCTTCGTGCTGGCCGAGGTGATCGAGGCCGCCGGCCTGCCGCCGGGCGTGTTCAACCTCGTCACCGGCTATGGCCCGATCGTGGGCGAAGTGCTGGCGAGCCACCCCGAAGTGGACATGGTGTCGTTCACCGGCAGCACGCGGGCCGGCAAGCGCGTGTCCGAGCTGGCCGCGCAGTCGGTCAAGCGCGTGGCGCTGGAACTGGGCGGCAAGTCCGCCTCGGTGATCCTGGACGACGCGGACCTGCCGCAGGCCGTCAAGGGCACCATCAACGCCTGCTTCCTGAATTCGGGCCAGACCTGCTCGGCCCATACCCGCATGCTGGTGCCGCGCGCCCGTTATGACGAGGTCAAGGCCATCGCCGCGAAGGTGGTGGAGAACTTCACGCTTGGCGACCCGCTGGTGGAGACCACGCGCCTCGGCCCGCTGATCTCGGCCGTGCAGAAGGAGCGCGTGACGGGCTACATCCGCCGCGGACTGGAGGAGGGCGCCGAGCTGCTGGCTGGCGGCCCCGAGGCACCCGAGGGGCTCGACAAGGGCTTTTTCGTCAAGCCGACGGTGCTCGGGAATGTCGATCCGAAGGCGACCGTGGCGCAGGAAGAGATCTTCGGCCCGGTGCTGACCGTGATCTGCTATGACACCGAGGACGATGCCGTGCGCATCGCCAATGACAGCGTCTACGGGCTGGGCGGCGGGGTCTGGTCCGGCGACGAGGCCCGCGCGATCCGCGTGGCGCGCCGCATCCGCACCGGGCAGGTGGACATCAACGGCGGTCCGTTCAACATGAACGCGCCGTTCGGCGGCTTCAAGCAGTCCGGCAACGGGCGCGAGGCTGGCAAGTACGGACTCGAGGAATTCCTCGAATACAAGTCGCTGCAGCTGAAGAAGCCCGCCTGACGGGCGCTTCCTGGCGTTGCATCGCATGCCCGGCACGTCCGGGCATTTTTTTCTGGCGCCGGAATCTGCGATGCTTCGGTCTTTGATCGATCCCAATCGACCTGAATCGATCTGAATCGATCTGAAACTTTCGGAGGAATACGATGCGCTGGTGGAAACGGCTCGGCGGCTGGCTGCTCTCGCTCATGTTGCTGCTGGCGACGGGTGCGGTGGGCGGCTATGCCTGGTATCGCCAGGCCTCGCAGCCGGACACGGCCGGCACGCTGATCCTGCCCGGCCTGCACGACCGCGTGGTCGTGGTGCGGGACCGCAACGCCGTGCCGCACATCCAGGCCGCCCACGCGCTGGACGCCTATTACGCGCTCGGCTACGTCCACGCGCAGGACCGGCTCTGGCAGATGCAGATGAACAAGCGCGTGGTGGCCGGCCGGCTGGCGGAGATCCTCGGCCCTGGCGCGCTGGACACCGACCGCTTCCTGCGCACGCTCGGGGTGCGGCGAAACGCCGAGGCCATCCTCGCCCAGACTTCCCCCGAGACCCGCGCGGCGCTGCAAGCCTATGCCGATGGCGTGAACGCGTTTATCGATACGCGCAAGTCCGCGCTCCCCCCCGAGTTCCTGATCCTCGGCACCAAGCCCGAGCGCTGGGAGCCCGTCGACACGCTCGGCTGGCAGACCATGATGGCGTGGGACCTGGGCGGCAACTGGACGCAGGAGGTCCTGCGCATGGGACTGGCCCAGCAACTGCCGACGGCGCGCATCGCCGAGATCCTCGCGCCGTATCCGGGCGATGTGCCGCTGCGCACGATGGACTACGCGGCCTTCTATCGCCAACTCGCGCCCGTGGCCACAGCCATGGCGAGCGTGGTGGAGCGGGCGCCGGCGGGTTATGTGGAGGGCATGGGATCGAACAACTGGGTGGTCTCGGGCGCCCACACGGTCAGCGGCAAGCCCTTGCTGGCCAATGACCCGCACCTGGGCTTGCAGGCGCCGTCGCTCTGGTACTTCGCCCAGATGCAGGCGCCGGGGCTCGACGTAACGGGCGCCACGCTGCCCGGCATTCCGCTGGTCGTGCTCGGCCATAACGCGCGCATTGCCTGGGGCTTCACCAATACCGCGCCGGACGTGCAGGACCTCTATATAGAACGGATCGATCCCGCGCACCCCACCCGCTACCAGACGCCGGACGGCTGGGCGGAGTTCGAGACCCGCACCGAGACCATCCGCGTGAAGGGCGCCCCGGACGTGAACCTGACCGTCCGGGCCACGCGCCACGGCCCGGTGCTATCCGATGTGGCCGAGCCGCTGACCATCGCCGCCAAGCCGCTGGGCGCGCAGTACGTGGTGGCGTTTCAGTGGACCGCGCTACGCCCGGACGACAAGACCTTCGAAGGCGGCCTGAAGCTGGCCGGCGCGCGCGACTGGAACACCTTCCTGGCGGCGATGCGGGACCTCCACGCGCCGCAGCAGAACATCGTCTATGCCGATGTGGACGGGAATATCGGCTATATCGCGCCGGGCCGGGTGCCGCTGCGCCGGGCGGACAACGACCTGAAGGGCCTTGCGCCGGCGCCGGGCTGGGATGCGCGCTATGACTGGACCGGCTTCGTGCCGTTCGACGCGCTGCCGCGCCGCTTCAACCCGCCGGACGGCATGATCGTGACGGCCAACCAGAAGATCGTGGCCGACGACTACCCGTACTTCATCACCAGCGAGTGGACGGTGCCGTACCGCCACGACCGCATCCGGGCGCTGCTGGAGGCCACCCCGCGCCATACGCCGGACACCTTCGCGGCCATCCAGAAGGACGTGCTCTCGCTGGCCGTGCGCGACGCCTTGCCGCTGCTGCTGGCCGCCCCGGTGGCCAGCGACGCCAAGCGCCCGGACCGCGAGCGCGCCTTGTTCGATGCCCTGCGCAAGTGGGATGCCACCATGGCGGCGGACCGCGCCGAGCCGCTGGTCGCCACCGCGTGGCTGCGCGAGCTGTCGCGGCTGCTGTTCGAGGACAAGCTCGACGAAACCCAGTTCAACCGGCTCTGGGACCAGCGCAACGTGCAGTTGCCGATGCTCAACGCGCTGCGCGCCCCGAACGGCGCCGGCGCGTTCTGGTGCGACAACACTCGTACGCCGACGCGCGAGACCTGCGCGGAGACCATCGGCCTGGCCTGGCAGCGGGCCATCGCCGACCTGGACACCCGCTATGGCAGCAATCCGGAAAAATGGCGCTGGGGCCGGGCCCATACGGCGCGCGCCGAGCACAAGCCATTCGGCAAGGTTTCGTACTTGTCAGGGTTCTTCAACGTGCGCGTGCCGACCGGCGGTGATACGTATACGGTGGATGTCGGCCGTCACGCCCTCCGCGACGAGGCCGCGCCGTTCGAGAGCGTGCACGCGGCCAGCCTGCGCGCGATCTATGACCTTTCAGATTTGTCCCATTCCCGCTTCATGACCTCGACGGGACAATCGGGCAATGCCTTGTCTCCGCACTACCGCGACTGGACCGAGCGGTGGGCGGCGGTACAGTTCATTACGATTGGCGCGCCACGCCGCAATCCCGGCGGCGACGCGTTCGACACATTGGTGCTCCGGCCAGCCGGCGCACCCTAAGCATCAGGAGAATTGACGATGACCGAGACCCGACGCCGCACCGACGTGATCCAGCATGTGCCGTTCGAGCATGCCGGTGTGATTGCGAATGCCGTGCGCGACCGCGGGCACGAGATCCGCGTGTTCCAGGCCGGCGTGGACGACCTGACGCTGGTCGCGGCCGATCCGGCAGATTTGCTGGTGGTGCTGGGCGGGCCGATCGGGGTCTATGAAACCGAGGCCTATCCGTGGCTGGAGGCGGAGATCGCGGTGATCCGCGAGCGGCTCGGCACGCGGCGGCCGATGATCGGCGCCTGCCTGGGCGCGCAGCTGATCGCGGCGGCATCTGGCGCGCGCGTCTATCCGGGCACGCGCGAGATTGGCTGGGGGCCAGTTACGCCGACCGAGGCCGGCCTGCGCTCGCCACTCGCGGCGCTGGCGGACGCCGACTGGCAGGTGCTGCACTGGCACGGCGACACCTTCGACCTGCCGGCTGGCGCCGAACTGCTGGCCTCCACGGCCGGCACGCCGCATCAGGCGTACGCGATCGGCCAGCACGTGCTGGCGCTGCAATTCCACCCCGAGGTGCTGCCCGGCGACATCGAGACCTGGCTGATCGGCCATACCGTGGAACTGGCCAAGGCCGGCATCGACCCGCGCACCATCCGCCGCCGCACCGCCGAGATCGGCGCCACCGTGGCCGCCGCCGGGGAGCGCATGTTCATGCGCTGGCTCGACGAGGCCGGGCTGTGACCGTGCCGGACATCGATATCGCCATCGACGCCTTGCTCGCGGGCAAGGTGCGCCCGTTCGGCCCGAAGGGGGTGCCGAGCGGCATCGACAAGCAGTTGCAGGACGGATCGCTGCGTGTGACCACGCTGGGGCTGGCTGGGGACGAGCAGGGCGATCCGCGCCATCACGGCGGCCCGGAAAAGGCCGTCCATCACTATCCGCGCGATCACTACCCGGCCTGGGCGGCGGAACTGGCGCGGGAAGATGGCGTGACCGATGTCCTGTCGCGCCCCGGTGCCTTCGGCGAGAACCTGAGCACCCGGGGTTTGACGGAAGCGGACGTGTGCATCGGCGACCAGTTCCGGCTCGGTTCGGCGCTGGTGGAGGTCTCGCAGGCGCGCCAGCCATGCTGGAAGCTCAATCACCGCTTTGGCTACGCGGGCATGTCGCGCGCGGTGCAGCAGAGCCAGCGCACGGGCTGGTATTACCGGGTGATCGAGGAAGGCGAGGTGCGCGCCGGGGACCGGCTGGTGCTGGCCGCACGGCCTTACCCGCAATGGAGCCTGCAGCGGCTGCTGCACGTGCTCTATGTCGACCGCCTCAACCATGCAGCGCTGGCCGAGATGGCGGAACTGGCGCCGCTGGCGGAAAGCTGGCGAAAACTCGCCCGCGAGCGCGTAGCGCGGCGCGAAGTCGAGGATATGGAGAAGCGGCTGACCGGGGTCATCCCCGGATCCCTCAGCCCTGGCTGAAGCGGCGCGCAGTGCCCTCGCGCGTGATGCGGTCCCAGATCACCTGCTTTTCGGCATCGGAGTAGAACACCCAGTTACTGACCTCGACGGCGGTGCGGCCGCAACCCTGGCAGATCTCATCGAACAAGGTGGAGCAGATGCCGATGCAGGGGCTGTCGGGCCGGTCACTGAGACCCTGGGCTTCGGTAATGTCGGACGGTTCGGCAGGCATGCAGGGGTGGGGCGGGGACGGCTGGAACGATTGGGGGGCCATTATACCGGCCGGCGCCCCGGCGGTTTGGTGTGCCGCAGGAAGCTCAGGAGGTTCAACTACCCCGCAGGTCATTGAGCGAATGGGCGGTGCCAGCTAGGCTGGGTGGAATCGAATTCGTCCCATGCCGTATGTTCTGGAGCCTTCCTATGCCTGAATCGACTGTGGACCCGCGCCTGGCCGCGATGGTGGCGTCCGTCCTGATGGAATCGCCGGTGGCGCGCACGCTGGGCATCCGCCTGGATGCGCTGGCGGTGGACCGCGTGGAGCTGGTGCTGCCGTTCAGCCCGAACAACGTGACGGTGCGGAAGGTCGTGCATGGCGGGGTGATCGCCACGCTGATCGATGTGGCCGGCGCGGCGGCGGCGTTCTCGAACGTGGATCTGGAGGTGGTACGCGGCGGCGCCACCGGGGCGCTGTCGATCCAGTACCTGGCGCCCGCCGATGGCGTGGCGTTACGCGCGGTAGCGGAGGTGATCCGTCGGGGCAAGCGGCAGGTGTCGCTCGAAGTGTCGGTCTACGCCGACGGTGCTAACGAGGGGTCGCTGGTGGCCAAGGCGCTGATGACCACGGCGCTGTTCTGACAGCGTCTGAGAGATCCTCGGGCGGTGAACGATTACCACGCATTTTCGAACTAGTACGATTGTTGGGCGCTGATTGCCGCTCCTAGTATGCCGAGTTCGCAGCTTTTTCAGGGCTGCACCGGCACTGGAGCTGCTCAGGCATGACCCGACAAACCATCACCACGCCCATCGCGCTTTCGCGTAGAAGTTCGGCAGTCATTACGCTGCCGTGGTTCGTCCAGCGCGTCGAATATGCGCCCCAGCCCTGCACCTTTCATCCCCTCGTGAATGGTGAAGAGGCATTCGGCGATCTCCATGACACCATTGCCGCCGCGCAGAAGAGTGTCGACATTATCTGCTGGGGCTTCCAGCCATCGATGTTCTTCAAGCGCGGCGCCCGGGAACGCGGCACGCCCTGTATTGGCGACCTGCTCGAAGCAGCGGGAAAGCGCGGGGTAAAGGTCCGCCTGCTGAGTTGGGGCGGCGAAGTATTCGGCATTCCCGGCATGACGGAAATGGGCGACGAGCCGAACCTGCCTGACCGCATGCATCAGCATCCATGGTTCTCCCGCCCGCCCAATCCCCGCGTCAATCCCACGGACTTCAACCGGTACTGGCATTGGCGGGCCGCACGCACCTCACCCACCGCCAAGATATTAAAGGGACCGGTTCCATCGCAGATCATGGAAAAGTTGCCGGCATTGCTGGGGCTGCCGAAGCTGGTCAATGTCGAATTTGTCGTGCGGGATTTTGGCCTGTCCAACCGGCTGGAAATCGCATTTCGCACCGCCTTGTGGGGGACCGACGATACGCGCTCTGCCGGCAACAAGGCCCAAGCCGGCGCGATCATGGGCGCGATCGTGCCGACGCACCACCAGAAAATGGTGCTGGTCGATTATGAATTGCCTGACCGGGCAGTTGGCTATGTCATGGGCCACAACATGCTCGACCCGTACTGGGACAAGGACGACCACAGCGCGGTCCGCCTGACGGGCGATCAGGGTCGGAATGGCGCGACACCACGGCAGGACATTTCAAGCCGGGTCACCGGCTCGATTCTCCGATATCTGAACCAGAACTTCTGCGAGGCATGGGACCGCGCCACCGGCGAAGCGCTGCAAACCACCCGAAAACCTGCCGCGACGGCGCTCAAAATGCTGCCAAAAACCGGCGTGCGGGTCATGGCCCAGGTGCTGCGCACTCAGCCGGAACACGGCAAGTTCGATATCGAGAAAATGTATTTGCAGGTGGTCAACAACGCCTGCAGCTTTATCTATATCGAGAATCAGTATTTCCGCTTTCCGCCATTGGCCGAGCAAATCAAGGCGGCCGCCGCAAAGCAGATAGCCTGGGGCCGCGACCCGGGCGAGCATGGCCCCATCCACCTGTTTGTCGTCACCAATGCGAGCGACGAGGGCATC
>NZ_JBFTJE010000008.1:0-271354 GCF_056395265.1 Cupriavidus sp. 10L43_2 | reverse complement strand
GGAACCACCCCTTCCCATCCCGAACAGGACCGTGAAACGACTTTGCGCCGATGATAGTGCGGACTACCCGTGTGAAAGTAGGTCATCGCCAGGCTCTTATACCCAGAACCCCCAGCCCCATAAAGGCTGGGGGTTTTGCTTTGTGGGCTCCCGATTGGCATTTTCGTGACGAAAACGCTTATGATCTGCGTGCCATGCCCTCTGACGAAGAAGACCTCGCTTGTGCCGAGGCAACGCCCTGGTATCTCTACCTGCTCGAATGCGAAGGCAATTCGATCTACACAGGGATTACCACTGACGTCCAGCGCCGTTATGCCCAGCACCTTGCGGGGATTGGTGCCAAATACACACGCTCCCGCAAACCTACGCGCCTGCTTGGATGGCTTCGCTACGATAACAAGTCAGAAGCGTTGAAAGCCGAGTTGGCCACCAAGCGCATGTCGGCCGTGCAAAAGCGCGCATTCTGCGCGATGCTCGAAACGGAAGACAGCGCATAAAAACAAGCATAAAAACAAAAACGCCGGCAAATTTGCCGGCGTTTTTGTTTGTGATCGCAACTACAGTCAAACTCAGACTACCGTGAGCGTTACCTCGATATTGCCGCGGGTGGCATTCGAATACGGGCAGACCTGGTGTGCGGCTTCCACCAGCTTCTGGGCCGCTTCCTTGTCCATGCCCGGCAGCGAGATCTTCAGATCGGCCTGGATACCAAAGCCCTGCGGAATCTGGCCGATGCCGACGGCGCCTTCGATCTTGGCGTCCGGCGAGACCGTGATCTTCTGCTGGCTAGCCACGAAACGGATCGCGCCCAGGAAACAAGCCGAATAGCCGGCTGCGAACAGTTGCTCGGGATTCAGGCCATCGCCCTTGCCGCCCATTTCCTTGGGTACGGCCAGCTTCACGTCCAGTTGATTATCGGACGTCACGGCGCGGCCATCGCGGCCACCGGTTGCGGATGCGTGGGCGGTGTACAGGACTTTCTCGAGTTTCATTTGCATTCTCCTAGCGATGCCCGCTCGGGGGCGTTTTCAAAGTCATGCCGAAATCGGCAAATCAACCGTCGGACCGTGCATCCTCCAGCGTGGTCCGCATCTCATGCAGGCGCGCCGTCAATGTCTGGATCTCCTCGATCGAGCACTGCGTCGCGCACAACATCTTTTCCGGGATGCCTTCCGCCGATGCGCGCAGGCGCCGGCCGGCATCCGTCAGGCTGACCAGCACGCGTCGCTCATCCTCGTCATCGCGTGCCCGTGCTACGAACCCCGCCACCTCGAGCCGCTTGAGCAGCGGAGTCAGTGTTCCGGAGTCCAACGTCAACCGTTCTCCGAGCGCCGACACCGTCAGCTTGTCCGTCTCCCATAACACCAGCATGACCAGATACTGCGGATAAGTGAGCCCAAGCTCACCCAGTATCGGCTTGTAGATCTTGGTCATTGCCAGCGAGGTGGAATACAGCGCGAAGCAGAGCTGTTGATCCAGCCCGAGCCAGTCTTCGTTAGTGGAGGAGTTCGTTGCGTCAGCCATGGCTCTATCTTATACACAATTAAATTGTGTGCAAGATAAATTTTCTATCGTGACTATTGAGGATAGGTGACGCGGGCGAGATAGGTCGGAACTTTAAGTCTGGTTTAAGGATGGCTGCTTACGATGCTTCCATCGCGCCGCAACTCCTGCGTCCGCGCAAGAAGCCAACCAGAAAGGAAAGACCATGATTCGCCAGACTTTTGCCCGCTCCGCCGTCGGTGTCGCCGCGCTCGTTGCGCTGGCCGGCGGTTATGCCTATCTCCAGAAGGACGCCATCACCCCCGGCTACGCCGCGCCGACGCCCGTCACGGCATCTGCCTCCGGCGCGCCCGTCGCCGTCGCCACGCCAGCCGACTTCTCGGGCATCGTCGACCAGTACGGCCCCGCCGTGGTGAACATCAGCGTGACCGCGCGCGCCCAGCGCACCTCCGCGCAGGCGCCGCAGGGCATCGACCCCGACGATCCGCTGTTCCAGTTCTTCAAGCGTTTCGGCCCGCAGTTCCAGGGTCCGCAAACCAGCCAGCCGCAGCTTGTGCGCGGCCTGGGCTCCGGCTTCATCGTCAGCTCGGATGGGCTGATTCTCACCAATGCTCACGTGGTCGATAACGCCACGGAAGTCACCGTCAAGCTGACCGATCGTCGCGAATTCAAGGCCAAGGTGCTGGGCGCCGATCCGCAGACTGACATCGCCGTGATTCGCATCGATGCGAAGGACTTGCCCACCGTGCGCCTTGGCGATCCGTCGAAGATCCGCGTCGGCGAGCCCGTGCTGGCCATCGGCTCGCCCTACGGTTTCGAGAACACGGTCACCGCCGGCATCGTCAGCGCCAAGTCCCGCTCGCTGCCGGACGACACCTACGTGCCCTTCATCCAGACCGATGTGGCGGTGAACCCCGGCAATTCCGGTGGCCCGCTGTTCAACCAGCGGGGCGAAGTGATCGGCATCAACTCGCAGATCTATAGCCAGACCGGCGGCTACCAGGGCCTGTCGTTTGCGATTCCGATCAACGTGGCGACGAAGGTGCAGGAGCAACTGGTGGCGCATGGCAAGGTCACGCGCGGCCGTCTCGGCATCTCGGTGCAGGAGGTCAACCAGGCGCTGGCCCAGTCCTTCAACCTGCCCAAGCCGGCAGGCGCGCTGGTAAATGCGATCGAGCCGGACAGCCCCGCTGCCCGCTCCGGCCTGAAGGCAGGCGACGTGATCGTGCAGCTGGGCGACGACGTCATCGACCATTCGGGCGATCTGCCCGAGCACGTCGCGGACATGAAGCCCGGCACGCAGACCCAGCTCAAGGTCATCCGCAAGGGCGAGCCGCTGACGCTGACCGTCAAGGTGGGCACGGCCCAGGAAGGCGCCGTGGCGCAGAAGACGAATGGCGGCGATACCGGCGGCAAGCTTGGCCTCGCGGTGCGTCCGCTTACGCCGGCCGAGAAGCGTGACAGCGGCATCGACGGCGGGCTGGTCGTGGAGAACGTGGCCGGACCGGCCGCGCGCGTGGGCATTCAGCCGGGCGATGTCATCCTGTCGCTGAACGGCACGCCGATCAGTTCAGCAGAGCAACTTCGGGCCCTGGTGTCGAAGTCCGGCAAGCAGGTGGCGCTGCTCGTGCAACGCGACGACGCCCGGATTTTCATCCCCCTCGACCTCGGCTAACCGGGTCCGAAAAACCGGGTTTACGGTGCCCGGTTTACGTATACAGGCCGTATACCGTAAACCGGTATACGGCCCGCAAACCCTTGCCAGAGGCCGCATTCAGGGCGATAAAACATCCCAAAAACGCGTTTGAGCAGGTATGATCTCGACTGCGATGCATGAAGCGCGTGGTGGCCATGGCCGCCACGTCTGGTTCTTGCTGAATCGACAGAACAAGGAAGTCTATGCAGTTGGATTTCACCCGCGCCCCCATCTCGCCGGGTACCGACCGAACGCGGCGCTTGACGCCTGCCACCACCAAGCCGACGACCCCGCGTCGCCGCAAGAAGGAAGCCGCTCCACACTGGGAGCGCGGCTACCGTTCTCATTTTTACCGTAGCGAACGCGGCGACAAGCTCGGTGAGGTCCACCTTTCCGATCGCGGCGAACTCCCCGTGGTCTACCGCTGGGCGGCCGGCAACTACTCCGGCGCAGAGGGCTCCCTGGCCCATGCGCGTGCCCGCGTGGAAGAAACCATCGGCTTCGGCATGCGCCAGCTGTCGCTGTTCTGACGGGCGGACACGCCTCCCGCCCCTAGTCGTATCCTCAACGCGCCGTCCCCAGTCTGGGCGCTAGTCCAGCCGACGCTGCGCGAACATGCCGATAGCCGCCACCAGCGCGAGCACGGCAATCAATCGATAGAGATCCTCGCAGGCAATTAGCCGCGCCTGTTGATCGGCAATTGTCGCCAACTGCGCCAGCGCGCCCACGTGCGCCTGCCCCGTATCGAAGCCGCGCGCCATCAGCGCCTTCTGTGCCGACTCCAACCACTGCGCCGCCTCAGCGGGACGTTGCCCGATGGCATTGGTCAAGCTGGTATGGACCGCGAACTGCCGGTTCTGCAGCAGCACGGCGCCGAGCGCCGACGCGAACGAGCTGGCAATCTGCCGCATCAGGTTCTTGCTGCGGTAGCCGTGGGCAAAGTCATCGTCGTCGGCCAGCGAGCGGAACGTCAGTCCAGCAATCGGGATGATGACCATCACGCCGAACAGCCCCTTGCCCACCAGCCCGGGCAGCAGCGCGACCGGTCCGACATCGGGTGGCATGATCGAAAACCACGCCATCGCGCCCGCCATCAGCAACAGGCCCGCCACCATGACCGGCTTCTTGTGCGTGAGGTGCCGCGCCACGCGCAGATAGCACCAGATGCCGGCGAGGCTGATGGTGGCGGCCAGCGTGTTGAGCCAGCCTGTGGTGGCCAGCGGGAAGCGCAGCGCCTGTTCGGCGTAGATCGGGAACACGTAGCCGCTCAGGTTGCTGATCATGTAGTAGACGAAATACATGGCCAGCCCCGTGAGGTAGACGGGATGGCGCAGCGCACGCAGTCGCAGCACCGGCGTGGCGTGGTGCCACTGGTGCCACAGGAAGCCGGCGAGCAGCGCCAGGGCAAGCGCGGCGACCAAGGCTACGCGGGCGGGATGCGAGAAGAGGTCGAAGCGCGCTTCGGTCAGGGACGCCTGGAGCGCCACGATGGCCACGCCGAACAGCAGCAGCGGACCGAGCGCCGGGCCGCCCACATCTTCGCGGGGTTCGGCGTCGGGCAGCAGCAGCCAGGCGCCGAGCGTGGCCAGCGCCGCGAACGGCAGCACGCCATAGAACACATCCTGCCAGACCCCGCGCTCGACCAGCTCTGCCGCGAACGCCGGCCCGAGCGCCGAGGCGCCGAAGATCCCCAGCATGAAGATACGCGTGGCGCGCGGCCGATCAGCCGGGCCGAACATCAGGTTCACGAGAATCCGGCAGCTGGTGAACAGCGCGCCGCCGCCCACGCCTTGCACGAAACGGGCGGCCACCATCTGCGCGAGGCCGGTGCTGGTGGCCGCGCCGAGCGTGCCGGCCATGAACAGCAGCAACGACCCTGTCAGGTAATAGCGATAGCCGAACCGCTGCGCCAGCCACTGCTGCTTGAGAATCATCAGCATGCTGCCCACGGCATAGGCGGCCTGCACCAGCGCAAAGCTGCGCGGGTCCGCATCGATGCCGCCGACGATATGGCTGGACGCGAACACGAACATGATGTTCTCGAGGAACTCCACGCCGGTGGCCAGCGCGAGCAACATCATCAGCAACGTCTGGCGCTGCGGTCGGCTCAACAGGCGACTCAGCGCGCCGGGCCAGCGGGCGCCGGCGCCCTTGCCCTGGGGGGCGGGCAGGTTCACGACCGCTGCGCGTCGAGCGCCGCGAGATTCTGGTGCAACTGCGCAAGGTCGCGCGTCACGTCGGCCAGCCGGTCCTTGCCCAGCGGCGCCCAGGCCTCGCCATAGGCGGCATGCACGGCGGGCGCGGCGCGCTCCAGCAACGCCCGGCCTTCCGCCGTCAGCGTCAGTTCCAGGCTGCGCCGATCCTGTGTCGAGGTCTTGCGCTGCACCAGGCCGCGCGCCTCCAGGCCGTCGATCAGGCGCGTCATCTGGGTGCGCGTGGCGTCGATGGCGACGCCAAGTTCCGACGGCATGGTCGGCTGTCCGCCATCGGCGACCAGCAGGCTCATGACCAGGTACTGGCCCATGTCGAGCGTGTGCGGCGCCAGTGCTCGCTCGATGTGATGTCGGAGCAATCTGGCGGAACGGAGCAGCAGGCGGGAGGCGAGCATGAGATCGCGCGGGGCTTCCGGATATTCCGCGCAAAACCGGGTGATACGCTGTTCGAACGGCATTTGTTACATCCGAGATAGTTACGAACGTAACTATATGCGCGAGATGCGGGAATGGCAACCGGTCGATGGTGCGCGGGACGGCTAGCGCACCTGCCGCCGCACGAGCGTCAGCGCCCTGCGCATGCGCGCCATCGCTTGCAACCTGCCTGCGGCGTCCGGCGTACCGTAGCGCAGCGCGATGTAGTCGCGCGTGAATGCCTGCAAGGCGGTGGCGGCGCCCGGCAGCGCCTCGGCGGCGCGCATGGCGAAATCGGCTGGCCCTTCCGAAGCCCCGCGCGCGCAGCCATGACGCGCCAGCAAGGTGCAGAAGCGGGCATAGAGCGACTGGAGCGGATCGAGCCGCCGTTGCCGTAGCCAGAGCGGCAACAGCGCGACGAGGCTCAGCGTTGCCAGTCCGCCCGCCAGCAACGCTGGCAATTGGCCATCCATGCCAAGTTTCTGCAGCAGCCGGCCCTGTTGCGCGCGGTCGTACTGGAGCACCCAGCGCTGCCACGTATAAGTCAGTCCGTCGAGGCCCAGGCGCAGGTCCCGCAACCATGCCGGGCCGCGCAAGGCGCGTAGCGCCTCAGCCTCGTCGCCGCTCAGGGCGGCGTCCACGCCTTCTTCCACACGGCTCGGCGCCACGGCGCTGGTCGGGTCCACGCGCACCCATCCGCGCCCGGCGATCCACACCTCGGCCCAGGCGTGGGCGTCCGATTGCCGGATGATGTAGTGCCGGCCCATCGGGTTGTACTCGCCGCCCTGATAGCCCATCACGGCGCGCGCGGGCACGCCGGCGGCGCGCATCAGGAACACGAAGCTGCTGGCGTAGTGCTCGCAGAAGCCACGGCGGGTATCGAACAGGAAGCTGTCCACCTGCTGCTTGCCGAGCGGCGGCGGGGAGAGCGTGTAGGCGAAGGGCGCCGCGGCGAAGAGCCGCAACGCGGCCTGCACGCGCTGCCACGGGTCCGGATACTGCGCCATCCAGCTGGCTGCGAGTTCGCGGCTGCGCGGATTGCCGTCCGGCAGCGCGAGCGACAGCGCAAGTGTGCGCCGCGACAGGGGTTGGGGCGTTCCCGTCAGTGTCGAGTGGCCCCGGTAGCGCAGCGGCCGGTCCACCGGTGCGCGGGCGAAAAACTCATCGTCGGCGGAAACGCGGGCGTCGAGGCTGCCGGACACCGCAACGCCCCGGTCGAGCAGGTACAGCCAGGCCTGCTGGCTTGGCTCCAGCGTAACGTTGTACGCGCGCACGCCCGAGGGCGGTGGCGTGGCGTCGTCGCCGTCATCGTCGCGCAGCCCGGTGGCCGGGCGCGTGGGCCGCATCGACCCATCGGCGGGCCGCCACGCCAGTCCGTCATAGTTCCAGAGCACCAGCGCGCGCCAGTACAGCGCACTGGCGGGCAAGGGATCGCCGATGATATCGGCGCGGAACGCCACCTCGGGCGAGCGGATCAGCTCGCCGACGCTGCCGGGTTTCATCGTGTCCGAAATACCGGTGCGGCCCACCGGCTCCGACTGCGGCAGCCGCCACAGCGGATGGTCGAGCCGAGGAAACAGCACGAACAGGAACAGCGCCCACGGCAGGCCGATCAGCGCCATGCGGCCAAGCAGCGGCCAGATCGCCAGCCGCCCGCGCGCTTCCGGATGGTGGAGCAGCAGCCAGTTGCGCAGGATCCATGCGCCGATCGCCATGCTGTAGATCGCCAGCCAGAACGGCTGGTCGGCGAGGTAGAGCGTCAGCAGCAGGTAGAACGACAGTTGCGTGACCAGCGTGGCATCGGACAGCGCCCGGGTTTCCAGCAGCTTGAGGATGACGAAGGCGCCCAGCAGCGCCACGCAGAGTTCGCGCCCGAGGCTGCCGCCCGATTGCCATACGAGCGCGGCGGCGGTCACCAGTACCAGCACGGCCGATACGCCGAGCATCAGCTTCGATGGCAGCGGTGCGCGCTGGCGCCAGAGCAGCCAGCGCCAGGCCAGCAGCACCAGCAGCAGCAGGCTGACCGACACCGGCAGCGAGCGCGCCTGCGGCGCCAGCACCAACGCGAGCTGGCCCATCAGCATCCCGTGTTCCTGATGCCCGAGCGGGCGAACTTCGTGCCGGGTCATGACGCGCGCCGCTCCGGCCACACGGCCAGCGCTTCCAGGCAGGCGCGGCGATGGGCGGCACCCTGGGCGGGCGGCAACGCCACGCCGGGCAGGCGCAGGCCGATCTCGAACTCGTCGCCGGCGGCCAGCACCCACGCGCACAGCCGCGATAGCCGGGCCTCGGTGTCCATGCCCGGCGGCAGCGCATCCCAGTCGAGCCAGCAACCGGGCTGGCGCGGCGTGGTGCCGGTGCGGCTCAGCATGCGGCCCGTGCGGGCGCTGTGCTTCCAGGCGATGCGGTGCAGCGGGTCGCCGGTGCGATAGCGGCGCAACTGGTCGATGCCATCGTCCGACGCGACGGATAGCGTGCCGTCCTCGGCGTCGTCCGGGCGGGCCACCTGCGGCAGCGGCGGGGCGTTCGGCTCGGGCGCCGGATAGACGAAGGCCACCAGCGACAGGTCCGCATAGCTCCACACGCGAAACAGGCCGAACGGAAAGCGGCTGGAAAACTTGACGCGCGGCAGCTTCATGCGCCCGCGCGCGGTGGCCGGCACGCGGAGCGGCAAGGTGCCCCGGCTGTCGCCATCAATGGTCAGCGTGGCGGTTTCGGATTGCGGCGTGCGGGCCTCCAGGCCGATGCGGGCGGCTGGGTCGGCGTTGTCCACGTTCAGTGCGAAGACCGCCACATCGCCCACGAAGGCCGGCGAGGCGGCACCCGTGGACACCGCCAGTTCCAGCAGATTGCGATAGGCCATCCACATGCACGCCATGCCGATGCCGGCGAGCAGGAACGTGAGCGCGAAGCCGAGGCTGATGTTGTAATTCAGCGAGGTCAGCAGCATCGCCACGAGCAGCACGCCAAAGCCGGCCCCGCTGCGCGTGGGCAGGATATAGAGATGGCGCCGATCGAACGTCACCACGCCATTGACCGGCCCATGCTGCCGATGCAGCCAGGCGGTCAGCGGACGATGCGCGGTGGCGGAGGCTTGCCGCATGGCGGGACGGAAATCAGGGAATGGCGACGTTGGACAGCAGGCGGTCGAGCACCCCGGCGCCCTGGCCCACGCCATGGCCGGACGGCAGCAGCCGATGCCCCGCCACTGCCGCAAACACGGCCTGCACGTCCTCGGGAACCACCATCTCGCGCTGCTCCAGCAGCGCCCACGCCCGTGCGCAGGCCAGCAGCGCCAGCCCCGCACGCGGCGACAGGCCGGCGACGAAACCCGGTTCCGCGCGGGTGGCCTGCACCAGCGCCAGCACGTAGTCCACCAGCGCGGGGCTCGCGTAGACCTTGGCGGCGGCGGCCTGCAGCGCCATCACCTGCTCGGCGTCCATCACGGCAACGGGGCGCTGATCGGCGGCACCGCCGAGGTACAGCACCCGCTCGAAGGCCGGATCGGGGTAGCCGAGCGAAATCCGCATCGTGAAGCGGTCGAGTTGCGACTCGGGCAGCGCATGCGTGCCGATCTGCTCGAGCGGGTTTTGCGTGGCGATGACGAAGAACGGCGCCGGCAGCGCGTGCGTGGTGCCGTCGTGGGTCACCTGCCGCTCGGCCATGGCTTCCAGCAGTGCGCTCTGGGTTTTCGGGGGCGCGCGGTTGATCTCGTCGGCGAGCACCAGCTGGGCGAAGATCGGGCCGCGATGGAAACGGAACTCGCTGGCCTCGCGCAGGAAGACTGACACGCCGACCAGATCCGCCGGCAGCAGATCGCTCGTGAACTGCACCCGCTGGTATTGCAGGCCCAGCGTCTGGGCCAGCGCATGCGCGAGCGTGGTCTTGCCCACGCCCGGCACGTCCTCCAGCAGCAGGTGGCCGCCGGCCAGCATGCAGGCCAGGGCAAGGCGCACCTGGCGCGGCTTGCCCAGCACGATGCGGCCTAGCTGGGTTTGCGCCTCGGCGAGCGAGGCAACGATCCTGGGTCGGGCGGTCACGAGTTGCCTCCGGTGACGTGGCTGCGGGTGCAGAGTGCGGCCATTGTAGCGGCGTCGGGGTCGCATCGGACAGTGGGTTGCCGCACGCTTTCAGGGCGACAGATGTCCTGTTGTCTCATGCGAAATGGGCGGTATCGCCCGCCAGCCCGCGCCGGATCTCGCCGCTTCTGGCATCATCGATCTGTTGGCGCCTTGCCACTTTCAGAATGGTCTCATCCCTCCACGATGACTGCCTCGCAACACCGCGCCTCAGGCGCCTCGGCTTCCCTCGATTTCGACTCTTCCGCGCCCCTGGCCGACCAGGCCGGTCTGGCCAGCCTGGCGCGTGAATTCCACGCGGGCGGCTACATCGTGCTGCGCCGCTTTGCCAGCGAGGCCATGTGCGCCGCGCTGGAGGACATGACCCGCAAGCATCTGGCCGCCGCCGTGCCGCCGGTGGAGTTCGAGGCCGATCTCGGCTATCCCGGCGCGCCCACCTCGCGCAAGGCCGAAGGGGGCGGTACGGTACGCCGGCTGCGCCAGGCCTATGGCCGTGACGAGGTATTCCGCCGCTGGGCCAGCGATCCGCACGTGGTGGCCACGGTGGAGGCGCTGCTGGGCGAGCCCGCCCGCCTGACGCTGGCGCACCATAACTGCGTGATGACCAAGCATCCGCATTTCGGCAGCCAGACTGGCTGGCATCGCGATACACGCTACTGGTCGTTCGTAAAGCCCGAGTTGGTCACGGTTTGGCTGGCGTTGGGCGATGAAGACGAGCGAAACGGCGTCTTGCGTGTGATTCCGGGTTCGCATCAGGCCAAGCTGGCGCCGGAGCAGCTCGATCCGGCCGAATTTCTCATCGAGGCGCATCCCAATAGCCAGAGCCTGCTGAAAGGGGCGATGCCCCTGACGCTGCATCGCGGCGACGTGCTGATGTTCGACAGCCGCCTGTTCCACGCGGCCGGCCGGAATGACGCCGAGACGGTCAAGCTGTCGGTAGCGTTCGCTTACTTCGGTGCGAGCAACCGGCCGCTGGCCGGCACGCGGTCCGCCGAGTTCGGCAGCGTGGAGCTGCCGCCGGCCGCCTTGTAGACGTCCCTTCCCAGAAACACAAAAGCCGCCTGATGGCGGCTTTTTCATTGGCGCGCGTGGTGCGCGTCAGGCGGCGTTGCCGCGAGTCGTGCCCGAACGGAACAGGGCAAACAGATCGGCCAGACGGACGGGCAGCAGCGGGGTGGCGTGCCGAACCGCATCGCGGCGGGCAAAGTGCTTGCGGAGTTGCTCGCCGACCGGACGGCTGAGGTACGAAGCATCCGGGTATTGCATGATGGTCATTCCCTATTGTGGTTAACAACAGCCTACAGTATACACCGCGATGGTGCGGCGCGCCATTTGCTGGTGCGAACGGGGAATGCCATGCGCAGACGCCCGCGCGAGGGCGGGCGTCCGTGCACCGGAATGTGGCCGGAATGTGGTGTCGAGGTCAGGCGGCGGAGATTACGCGCCCTTGTCAGGCGTATCGACCGGCGCGTTTGCCGGGGTGCCGTTCATGTTTTCGACAGCTTTCGCCGCGCTGAACACATGGCGCGTGGCCAGCAGCGCAGCAAGGTCGGCATCGCCGGCAATCACGGCCTGGAGAATCTGGGCATGCTCGTCCCAGTTCAGGCGCGCGCGGCTCAGGTTGGCCGGCGCGAACAGCAGCCCGGTGCGCTCACGCAGCGAACGCATCATGTCCTGCAGCACGCTGTTGGCGGCGATATTACCGAGCAGTTCGTGGAACTTGGAGTTGAGTTCGACGAAGCGCTCGGTCTGGCCGCTGTTCACGGCGTCGTTGCCTTCCTTGAGAACCTTCTCGATTTCCAGGATCAGCGCGGGGTCGCGGCGTTGTGCCGCGAGCTTGGCGTTGAGACCTTCGAGGGTGGCGCGCACCTCGACCATTTCGCGGGCGATATTGGGCGACAGACGCGCCACCGATGCCCCACGGCGCGGCTCGATCTTGACCAGCCCTTCCGCCGCCAGCGCGCGCAGCGCCTCGCGCACCGGAATGCGGGACACGCCCAGCTCCAGCGACAGCGTGTTCTCCACCAGCCGCTCGCCGGGATCGTACTGGCCGTCGAGGATGCGCTGCCGCAACGTATCGGTCACAAGCGCGAAGAGCGGGGAATGCTGGGCGCCCAGGCTGGCAGCCGGGGTGTCCGGATTCGGGCTGAAGGCACTGGTGGTGGCGTCGTTCATGGTCGGGATCGGCCGTGGAAATCGTGGATCGCGCAAGAAACTTGAGCGTTGAAGCACCGGCCCATTGGGATGCATGGGCCCGGCGTGAATGCCACTATTGTATACCGTCAACCTTTGCGACCAGACATTCCACTACATCGTCGGATGCTGAAAAGTGAACCCGTCGGCATACAGGAACGGGACCTGCGCGCCGAGTCCGGTGAACAACTGCTTTGCATCGTGGATCATGTTCGGCGAGCCGCAGAGATAAATCGCATGCTCGGACAGGTCGCCCAGGTCCGCCGCCACGGCTTCGTGCACATAGCCGCGCCGGCCCTGCCAGTCCGCGTCCGCGCGGGACAGCACCGGCACGTACTGGAAATCGTAAAGCCGATCGCCCCAGGCGCGGATCTCGTTGTCGAGGTAGAGGTCCGATGCGGACCGCATGCCCCAGTAGAGCCACACCGGCGGGCAATCCGGGTCATCCATCAGGGACTCCAGCATGCTCTTGATGGGCGCGATACCGGTGCCGGTGGCTACCATCAGCAGCGGGCGGTAGTCCTCCTTGCGCAGTGCGAAGTTGCCGAGCGGCACTTCCACGTCGAGCCGGTCGCCCGGTTGCAGGCGCGGCAGTTGCCCCGCCGTGAAGCGACCGCCGGCAATGCGGCGCACGTGGAAGTCCACCTCGTTGCCGCGCGGGGCGGACGCCATCGAGAAGCTGCGGTGGCTCCCGTCGTCTAGCAGAATCTTCATGTACTGGCCCGGCGCGAAGGCCAGCGGCGTGTCGTCGGGCAGGGCCATGCGCAGGTGCAGCACGTCGGCGGCGAGCGGCGTCACCGCCTGTACGATGGCTGACGCGCGGCGTGCCGGCACGGCCGGCTCCAGGCCGCGCGCGGTGCTGATGACGAGGTCGGCCGTGGGCCGCGCCTGGCAGGCCAGGGCGAAGCCGGCGGCGTCCTCGTCCTCGGTCAGTCCCATCGGAAATTCTTCATAACTGACCGATCCTTCCACCACGCGCACGCGGCAGGTGCCGCATCCGCCGAACGTGCATTCGTGGGCCAGGCTGACGCCCGTGCGCAGCGCGGCATCGAGCACGGACTCGCCGGGCTGCGCCGTGAACGACTGCTGCGTCTCGGCAATCTCGATGCGATAGAGGGGATGGGTACCGTGGGACATGACCGCTCCTGCTTACTTCTTGATGTCGGCCTGCGCCAGCACGGTCAGGTCCTCGCCGGCCAGCAGGTCGCGCAATGCTTCCAGCGCGGCCACGCCGCACGCGGTGTCCTGCTCGCCGTTGCCGCCGGACAGGCCCACGCCGCCGACCACCTCGCCGTTGACCACCACCGGGTAGCCGCCGACGAACACCGCGAACTTGCCTTCGAAGCTCCACTGGATGCCGAACGCCTCGTTGCCGGGCAGCGCGGGGCCGTTGGGCGCCGTATTGAACAGGTGTGTGGAACGCTTGTGGCCGGCCGCCGTGAATGCCTTGTTCCAGGCGATCTGCGGGCCGGTGATGCGGGCGCCGTCCATGCGTTCGAGCAGCAGCGGATAGCCGCCCTCATCGACGATGCAGATGGACTCCAGCACGCCGATTTCCTCGGCCTTCTTCACCGCCGCCGCCACCATGTGGCGGGCTTCCCGCAGTTCGAGCTTGATTGCCTTTTTCATCGTGAAATCCTTAATAGCCGGGTAGTCGCCGCTTAGCAGCCGCGATAGATGGTCTTGATCTGGGTGTAGAACTCGAGCCCCGCGCGGCCCGATTCCCGGAACGTGGAGGTGCTCGACCGCTTCAGCCCGCCGAACGGCGCGTTGACGAGGTTGCCGGTGGTGGTGCGGTTGATCTTCACCGTTCCGGACTCGATGTCATGCGCAAAATCGTGCATATAGCGCGGATTGCGCGTGGCGATGGCCGCGGACAGGCCGTACTCGGAGTCATTGGCAACGGCGATGGCCTCGGCGTAGCTGCCCACTTCGAGGATGGCGAGCACCGGGCCGAAGATTTCCTCGCGGGCGATGCGCATGGTCGGCGTGACATCGGTGAACACGGCCGGCGAGACGTAGTAACCGTGCGAGAAATCGCCATCCGTCAGCGCTTCGCCACCGCACAGCAGCGTGGCTTCAGCCTTGCCGGCGGCGATGTAGCCGAGCACGGTTTCCAGTTGCTTGCGCGTGGCGAGCGGGCCAAGATCCATGCCGGTGGCCATGCCGCTGCCGATCTTCAGCGTCTTGACCTTGGCCACGAGCTTGTCGGTGAATGCCTGCTTCACCTCGCGCATCACGAGGATGCGGCTGGTGCCCGTGCAGGCCTGGCCGGACAGCGACAGGCCGCCCTTGATGGCCAGGTCCACGGCCTTGTCGAGGTCGGCGTCCTCCATCACGATCAGAGGATTCTTACCGCCCAACTCCATCTGCGTGCGCGTGGTCATCGGCACGGACTTGTGGATCTGCTCGCCCGCTGCCGTGGAGCCGGTGAAGGACACGGCCCGTACCGCGCGCGATTCGACGATGGTCGGGCCCACCTCGGCGGCGCTGCCGGTCACGAAATTAAGCACGCCCTTCGGAATGCCCGCCTTGACGAAGGCTTCGGCCAGTCGGTAGCCGGAGAGCGGCGCGTCCGACGAGGGTTTGAAGACCACCGTGTTGCCGGTGATCAGCGCCGGTGCGATCTTGCGGGCCGGAATCGACACCGGGAAGTTCCACGGCGAGATTACCGTCACCACGCCCAGCGGCTCGCGCTGGCTGTAGACCAGCATGTCCGGGTCATCGTTGGGATACGTCTCACCGCCGTAGGTCTGTCCTTCCACGGCGTAGAAACGCAGCGTCTGGGCGGAGCGCATGACTTCGTCGCGCGCCAGCGACAGCGCCTTGCCTTCCTCGCGGGTCAGCTCGGCGGCGATGGCGTCGGCGTTGGCTTCCAGATGCGCGGCGGCATCGTTGAGAATTTTCGCGCGCTTGCCGATGGGGGTCTTTTTCCAGCTGTCGAAGGCGGCCGAGGCGGCGGCCACGGCGGCGGCGGCGTCACGCGCGTCCGAGGCGGCGTGCCGGCTCACGATGTCGCGCGTGTCGGCGGGGTTGAGGTTGTCGGTGGTGCGGCCGCTGGCGCTGTCGCACCATTCGCCGTCGATGTAGTTGCGGTACGTCTCGGTCATGACTGTGGCCTTTGCGAACGGGGGCGGGGCGCCCGGCACGGGGGCCGGGCAGATGCGGGGCCGCTCAGGCGGCCACGGTCTCGCGCGTGCCGTCCACGTAGTCGTAATAGAGCGCGGTGGTGTACAGCAGTCGCATCTGGGCGCCAACCTCGCAGATCTTCAGGCAACGCTGCTGCAATTCCGGCGTATTGGCGTGCTCGAGCACGATCTGATAGCCGCGTTCGCCGTGGATCTCGTCGGAGACGATGTGCAGGTCGAAGAATTCGACTTCCTCGTCCGTGAAGCCGTACTTCTCGCGCAGCGTGGGGGTCTGCTTGCGGTAGATCGACGGCACCTGCGACTCCAGGCCCACGACCAGGCCGGCCACGGCCACCACCGGGTCTTCGCGCATGGCCACGGCGTAGCACCAGCTTTGCAGGCCGCGCGTGGTCGGCGACATGTTGTCCGCATCCACCACGCGCTCGCGGGTGGTGCCGCAGGCTTCGGCAAAGCGGATCAGCAGGTCGGTGTGGCGGTCGCCGCCGATCTCTTCCTCGTACATATTGGCCAGCAGGAAGTCCTTGGCCTCGGTCATGTGGTCCGGCGTGCGGGCATAGATATAGGCGAGGTAGTCGGCGAACGGGCCCACGTAGTGATAGTGGTTCTCGGCCCAGCGGGCGAGGTGGTCGCGCGACAGCGTGCCGCCAGCCCATGCCTTGCTGAAGGGTGCCTGGTTGGCGCTCTTGCCCTTGATTGCGTTCTCGAGGGCGGCGCGGAAATCTTCACGGTTCATCAGTTCGGCCATTTGGGGGCTCCTGTTTTGACGAGGGGTGGTTGTGAGCCGCGACGTGAGAGACGTCTTATCTGCGGCGGGTTTGAATCAGGATGAAATTTGTATACTTTCTGCAATCGAATTTGGGCGACAAAGAGCTGACCGGGCGCAGCACGCGTCAGGCTTTTCCAGCCTCCGCTTCGGTAATCCGTCGATAGGCGACACCAGCCAGGGCGATGTCCTCCAGACCGACGCCGACCGACTTGTAGATCACGATGTCGTCGGCGTGGCGGCGCCCCGCCTTGCCCAGCAGAACATCGGCCAGCTCCACGATCTTGCTGTCGGGCAGCACCGCCTTGTCGGCGAGCACCAGGTCGCCGGCCTCGCGCAGCGACTGCGGCCGCCACTCCACCACCACGGTGGCGGCGCGGGACAGCGCGGTGTCGTCGAGTTCGCGGGTATGCGGCAGGCTCGATCCGATGGCGGCGATGAAGGTGCCCGGCTGGATCAGTTCGCCGGAGAACAGCGGTGTGGTCGAGCGCGAGGCAGTGACGATGATGTCGGCCTGCGCGGCGGCCACGGCCGGATCGGCAAAGGTCACGGGAATGCCGCACTGCGCGGCGAGCCGGTCGGGCAGGCTCGCGTCGGCATAAGGATCGACCACCAGCACGCGGCGCAGCGGCAGCGCGGCGGACAATTGCGCCGCATGCTGCACGCCCTGCGTGCCGGCGCCGAACAGCGCAAGCGTGGCGCTCTCGGGCCGGGCCAGCCGCTGCGCGGCCAGCACCGTGCAGGCCGCCGTGCGCAGCCGCGTGATCGCGCCGGCGTCGAACGAAGCCAGCGGCCGGCCGTCAACGGTTGAAAACAGCAGGATGACAAATGAGAACTGTCCTGCGATCGTCGTATATACCTTGGCCCCCGCCACCTCCTGCTCCGGAATCACCGCGCCAAGCGTGGAAAGCTTCACACCACCCGCCTCCGTCCGGATCCGTTCCTGCATCGCGGCCTCGCCGCGTCCAAAACTCTGGAAGGCCGCCAGCATGGCCTGCTGGGCGTCCTGGGCCGTCACGTGTCGGTCGATCAGTTCGTCGGTGATATGGAGCATGGTCGATGGGGGTTCAGGGCTGTTTGTGGCTCGAGTCGGTATACAGTCTACACATGGCCGGAAAAATTGCTAGCGTTGATGCATCGATATTTTCCCGGGGCGTGCCTTCCAGAGTGGTGCTTGATGCGCTGAAACCGTGCACTGATGCGGCTTTCCGCACCGCATTGGGGGATTACCCCAAGCCGTGCAGGTTTCGCTTGTTCGGAAGCGTCAACGGGATATAGTATACAAATTAGATCGACGCCCAGCGCTGCACGCAGCCAAGAGGTCGAC
The DNA here is from genome assembly GCF_056395265.1 of Cupriavidus sp. 10L43_2. Taxonomy (NCBI): domain Bacteria; kingdom Pseudomonadati; phylum Pseudomonadota; class Betaproteobacteria; order Burkholderiales; family Burkholderiaceae; genus Cupriavidus; species Cupriavidus sp. 10L43_2. Next base: position 254,017 of record NZ_JBFTJE010000008.1, on the reverse strand, counting down.
GGCAGGTCTTATTCATCCGCCCCCACAAGGGCCCCAAGATCAGGATCAGGGGAGCCTCATGCAACAAACCGTAGAAATCGGCCTGGCACATTGGGTGTATTTGCTAGGTGTCGCAGTCATCGTCTTGACGATGATCCTGCGGGCCAACGTTGTCGTGCCGTCTATCGTCGGCACCTTCCTCGTGATCCTGGCCATCACGGGCAATCCGGTCAGCGCGTTGGGGGGCATCTTTGGGGCCAGCCTCGTCGCGGCGAAGGAGCTGTTCAATATCTTCCTGGTGATCGCCTTCATGACGGCGCTGCTCAATGCGCTGAAATCGTTGCGATCCGATATCCGCATGGTGGAGCCGTTCCGCCTCGTCATGAAGAACGGGCATAGCGCCTACTTCATCCTGGCGGGCATCACCTATGTGATTTCGCTGTTCTTCTGGCCCACGCCGGCCGTGCCGCTGGTGTCGGCCATCCTGCTGCCCGCGGCCATCGCCGCCGGGCTGCCGCCGCTGGCCGGCGCCATGGCCATCGCCATCGCCGGGCAGGGCATGGCGCTCTCGTCGGACTACGTGATTGGTGTGGCGCCAGGCATCAGCGCCAAGGCGGCGGGCGCAGCGGTCAGCGCGGCCGTGGTGGCGGACCGGGCGCTGATCCTGTCGATCATCACCGGCACCATCGCGCTGACGCTGGCTTATCTGTCGATGCGCCGTCACATCGTGCCGGCCAACGGCGCGCTGCTGGACCGCTGGCAGGCCCGCGCCACGGGCGTGGACACGGCCATGGAAGCCACCGGCACCTTCGACAAGGCGGAGATTGCGCGCGGCACGTCGCACCCGGAGCCGCTCGTCACGGACGCCAATATCGAACAGAGCCTGGCGATGGTGGCCAAGCGCCGCATCAAGTGGTCGAAGTTCTTCGCGGTGCTCACGCCGGTGGCGTTTATCTGCGTGGTCTCGCTGATGGTGGCGCCCAAGCTGGCCGCCGGCATGCCGGATCTCAAGGGCGGCGCGGCAGCGGCACTGGTGGGCGGCGTGGCCGCGCTGCTGATGATGCTGGCCACGCTGGCCGCCGAAGGGCCGCGCAAGATGCTCGATGTCTGCCCGGAGCACATCACCGATGGCTTCGTGTTCGCGTTCAAGGCGATGGGCTCGGTGCTGCCAATCGCCGGCTTCTTCTTCGTGGGCGCCGGCGAGACCGCCGCGCAGATCCTGGGCGTGGACGCCGGCAAGGCGCCCAGCCTGCTGTTCGAGCTGATCCAGGCGTACCAGCACATGATTCCGGACAACCACGTGTTCGTGGCATTCGGCGTGCTGTTGGTGGGCATGATCACCGGCATCGATGGCTCCGGCTTCGCCGGCCTGCCGCTGACCGGCACGCTGGCCGGCGCGCTGGGTCCGGTAGTCGGCTTCGACTCGGCCACGCTGGCCGCAGTGGGTCAGATGGGCGCGGTCTGGACCGGCGGCGGCACGCTGATCGCCTGGTCCTCCCTGATCGCCGTGGCCGGGTTTGCGCGCGTGCCGGTGCTCGATGCAGTGCGGGCGTTGCTGCTGCCCGTGCTGGCCGGGCTGTTCGTCTCCACGATCTGCGCGATGCTGCTCTGGCACTGACGCCGGGCGCTTCCTTTTTTTCGATTTCAGCGAAGTCACCAACATGCCGAAAGTCGTCTTTCACAAGCACGGGCAGGTTTTCGTGGACGAGGTCAAGCCCGAGACCAACCTCGTCGTCCGCGCCGGCATCAAGCAGTTTCCGTATCCGAACCTGCGCTACGAATGCGGCATGGGCAAGTGCTCCAAGTGCGCGTGCCGGGTCCTGGCGGGCGCCGAGCACCTGCCGCCGCCGAACTGGAAGGAAAAGAAGCAGCTGGGCGAGCGGATCGACCAGGGCTTCCGGCTTGCCTGCCAGATCTGGCTGACGCATGACATCGAGCTGGAGCAGGAGGATCAGCAGCCTGAGACCCCGGCACAACCACAGGCCAACACCCAGGCCCAGACCTCATGTTCGTGATCCTGACCAGCAAGCCGGGCCAGTTCCGCACGGAGGCCGTGCCGGGCGTGGAGCCGGTGGAAACCTACGAGTACCTGTTCTATGGCCGCCCGAAGGCGATCTTCGTGATCGCCACGCTGCATGCGGCGGTGAAGGTGCCCGTGATCGACGAAACCGGCGGCCCGGATGCGCCGCCGGTGGTCAACCACGTGCCATCGAAATTCCTCGAGCGCTTCGACACGCTCGACGCTGCCCGGGCCGCGCTGCAGGCGCTGGCGCACTTCGGCAGCATGGACCTCTCTTTAAGGAAGCAATGATGCGGGCAGATATCGAGACGGCTGCCGCCGACACCACCGAGGACACTGGCGGCGGCAGCGCCGCGCCCGCCGCACCCGCTGCGGCGCCGGAGGTCCGCAAGGTGGAAATCGAATTCGTGACCAATGGCGGCAAGACGGTTACCGCGCCCGCCAACAGCAACCTGCTGCGCGTATCGCTGCGCGAGCAGGGCGGCATCCCGTTCAAGTGTGGCGGCGGGCTGTGCGGCACCTGCAAGTGCCACATCGATCGCGGGCTGGAGCATACGGACGCGGTCAAGCCCAAGGAGCGCAAGCATCTGAGCGATGACGACCTGCGCGCCGGCTTCCGCATGGCCTGCCAGACCTTCGTCAACGGCGATATCGCGGTGTCGTGGGAGCCGAAGGCGCGGGTCTGAGCCCGTCGGTCTTCGACGCAGGCGCGCCTAGGTCCGCAGGCCGACCAGCCCGGAAATCTTCTCGGAGGCCTCCAGCAGCGGTGGCAGGAATCGATCCGACATCTCCTGCGCGCTGGTGCGGTTGGCCTGCCCGCTGATATTGATGGCGGCGATGATCTGCCCGGTGCGGTTGCGGATGGGCGCGGCCAGCGAGACCAGCCCTTCCTCCAGTTCCTGATCGTTCTGCGCCCAGCCGCGCGTGCGGATGTCGGCAATCAGCGACTTCAACTGGTCGATGTCGGTCACGGTGCGGCGCGTGCGCGCTTCCAGTGCGGTGTCGCGCAGCACGCGGTCGAGCGTGTCGTCATCGAGCCCCGACAGCAGCACGCGCCCCATCGACGAGCAATAGGCCGGCAGCCGGCTGCCGATGGACAGGTTGATCGTCATGATCTTGCGTGCCGGCACGCGCAGCACGTAGACGATCTCGGTGCCATCGAGCACGGAGATCGAGCAGCTTTCATGCACCGACTGCGAGAGCGCCTCCATGATCGGCTCGGCCAGGTTCCAGAACGGCATCGAGGTCAGGTAGGCGAAGCCGAGGTCGAGGATCTTGGGCGTGAGCCGGAACTGGCGGCCATCGGCCTGCACATAGCCCAACCCCACCAGCGTGAGCAGGATACGGCGCGCGCCGGCGCGGGTCAGGCCGCTGGCCTGGGCGATTTCGGTCAGCGTCTGGGTGGGGTGGCGGGCGTCGAATGCGCGGATGACGGACAGCCCGCGTGCGAAGGACTGCACATAGCTGTCGCTCGGCTTCTCGGCGGGCGGGGTGCCCGGCGTGCGGGATGATGCGGGATCGGCAGGGCTCGCCATTGCGGAATGGGCTCGAAATTGGCTCGGAAAGGCCGAAAGGGTAGTGGAAATGCGCCCAAATCGCTAGTCCGGGGCCATCGGCAATACCCCGCCGCGACAGACCGCCACGCTGACGGACGCCCCGCTCTCCCTCATAATGTGCGATCGCAAAATGTCGCAGGTCATCGGGTCAGTGAACGAAACAATTCAGTGGAATGATTGGGAGGCGTTCTGCTGCGTCGTCGAGCAGGGCACCTTCACGGCGGCAGCGGCGGCGCTGGACTGCCCCAAATCCAGGGTGTCGGCCGCCGTGGCGCGGCTGGAAACGGCCATCGGCGCCAAGCTGCTCGAGCGCACCACGCGCCGCATGCGCCTCACCGATGCCGGGGGCGCGGTCTATCGCGACGTGGCCCCGCTGTTCGCGCGGCTGCGCGAGATCCGCCAGGAAACCCTGGCGCGCGAGGAGCGCGTGCAGGGCATGCTGCGCATCGCCACGCCGTACGAGTTCGGCGCCCAGCAACTGGGCGGTGTGATCTGCCGAACACTTGCGGCGCATCCCGCACTCGATATCACGGTGGAGATTTCCCAGGGCTTGGTCGATCCGATCCGCGAGGGCTTCGACATCGCCTTCGTCACGGTGGAGACCGAACTGCCCGACTCCGGCACCATCGCCCGGCGCATCTGGCACGTGGAACGCGGCCTGGTGGCCGCGCCCTCGCTGGCGGCGAGCCTGCCGGCGCAGATGCATCCCGAGGATCTCTCGAACATGCCGACGCTGGCCACGCCCGGCGTCTCGGTCTGGGAGTTCGCGCGCGATGGCGAGCGCATTTCGGTGCCGATCCGCCCGCGCATGCAGACCTATAACGCCGAACTGCGCATGCAGGCCGCGCTGGCCGGGCTGGGCATCGCCCGGGTGCCGATGACGGCCGCCGAGACCGAGATCGCGCAGGGCCGGCTGGTGCGGGTGATGCCCGACTATCCGCTGCCGCCGCTGCGCGTCTTCGCGCTGCTGCCCGACCGGCGCCTGCAACCGCGCAAGGTGCGCGCGTTCATGGAAGCCATCGAATCGATGATGGGCGCGGATCTGGGCGATCTGGCCGAGCCGGCGGCGCGGATGGCGCCCGCTGGACGGGTGGAAGCCTTCGAGCGGATGGAGCAGGGGGAAGTCTAGCGGGGCGTGGGGAGCGCCCCGGGGGTGCTGCCGGGCGGCATTGCGCCGCCCTTGGTACTGCTACGCGGCTCAGGCGCCTTCGCTGAACTGGTCGCGCTGCTCGGTCACGGTGCGGGCACCTTCCGAGTACACGTCGCGCTTCTCGGTCACGCCGCGCGCGCCTTCCGAGTACACATCACGCTTTTCGGTCACGCCACGGGCGCCGTCGGTGTACGGGTCAGCCTTGCCGACGCGGCCGATGCTGCCGTCGAGGCGGGCCAGGTCCGTGATCGATTGCGAAGCCTGGGCAGAGGCGGCGCCGGCGGCCAGGCCGAGGGCGAGGAGGGTGAGGGCGAGGGTCTTCTTCATGGTCGTGCTGTTCCTACTTATTGGCAGAGATCGCGGTGGGTCCGCGGTGGCTGTAATGTAGGCTTCGGCACGCACAGGAAAAAGGGTAAATCCTCGAAAGACTGTCCAGTCAGCTGGACAATAAGGGTTAACCCTAGGGGTCGATCTGTGCTAGCCTTGCGGCTCAGATCACGCCACGGCTCACGCTGGCGATGACCATCAGCAGGATCTGCGCGATCACGAACAGGATCAGCGGCGAGATGTCGAAGCCGCCCAGGCGCGGTATCACGCGCTGGAGCGGGCGCAGCATCGGCGCGGTCAGGTGCCACAGCGCCGGCGCCATCGGCGATTGCGGGTTGACCCACGACAGGATCGCCATCAGCAACGTCACCCACATCACCATGCTGATGCCCCACTTGAGCACGTTGAGCAGGCTGAGGGCGAGGATCACCGGCAGGAAGGCCAGCGGATCCGCATCCAGCACCAGCGCACGGCAGACCAGGAACAGCACGGCGGTCAGGTAGGCCGCGATCAATGTGGCCCAGTCGATGCCGCCGAAGCCCGGAATGATGCGGCGCAGCGGCCGGACGATCCAGTCCGTGACCTGGAACACGCCCTGCGACACCGGATTGCGCGACGGCAGCCGGGTCAGTTGCATCCAGAGGCGCAGCAGCAGTGCCATGCCGAACAGCGTGAAGACGGTATCAAGCAGGAACAGGACAATTTCCGTGAACATCGGGCGGATTTCCGGGTTGGCGGTGTTAGGGTGTCGGTCTCCGCACAGATTCTGCCATACCCCGTCCGGCGCGCATGCGGAAATGCGCGCCAGCGCACCGGAGGATGCCTGCGCGCACAGGGGTGCTTTTATAATGAGCGCCGGATTTCCCCCTCTGCAAAACTGATTCTTCAATGCCACGCAAGCCCGCCGCGCCCCAAGCCGCCCTGACCAAGCAGGATTTCGAGGCGCTGTCCGATTTCCGATACCAGTTGCGGCGTTTCCTGCGGTTTTCCGAAGACGCCGCGCGCGCCGAAGGCGTGACGGTGCAGCAATACCTGCTGATGCTCCACATCCGCGGCTCGGCGGAGCGGAACTGGGCCTCGGTGGGCGAGCTGGCCGAGCGCCTGCAGGCCAAGCAGCATGGCGTGGTGGCGCTGGTGAACCGCTGCGAGGCGGCCGGGCTGGTCAGCCGCAAGGTGAATCCCGACGACCGCCGCGTGGTGCAGATCCACCTGCTGGCCAAGGGCGAGCGCTGCCTGAACCGGCTGGCGATGCTGCACCGGGCCGAACTCGAGTCCCTGCGCAATACCTTCCGCGTGGCCCGCATCACGGCGTTCAACGACGACGGCGCTGATCGGCTCTGATTCGTCCACGGGCGGCGTTACAGCCCGTTACCCATCACAATCTCCCGTGACACCTGCCGCCGGGCCCGGGCTCTAGACTCGCGCGCATCATCCACACGCGCATTGGCCGCAGGAGTCTCCACCATGTCTTTCCCGTTTCGTTCCACGGCGTTGGCCGTCATCGCCGCCGGCGCGCTGGCCGGCTGTGTCACCGCGCCGTATGGCAATGGTTATGCCGACGGGTACGGTACCGGCTATGGAGGCGGCTACGGCAGCAACTACGGCGGTGGCTACCCGCAGCAGGCGGGGTATGGCACCAGCGGCACCAGCGGCACGCAGATCAGCGGCGGGTATCCGGCGCAGTCGTATCCCCAGTCGGGCTATCCCCAGCAGCCGGCGTACCAGCAGCCGGGCTACCCGCAGCCAGCGTACCCGCAGTCGGGCTATCCGCAGTCCGGCTATCCCCAGGCGTCCTACCCCCAGCAGCCCGGTTACGACCAGTACGGCTATCCGGCGACACAGCCGGGCGATGGTGCCGACCCGTACGCGGTGCGCTACGGCTGGGTGGAATCGATCGAGATGGTGCGGGGCCAGCCTGCGGGCACCAGCGGCGTCGGCGCAGTGATCGGCGGCGTGGCGGGCGGGCTGCTCGGCCATCAGGTGGGCGGCGGGCGCGGCAATACCATCGCCACGATTGGCGGCGCGGTCGCCGGCGCCGTGGCCGGCAACGCGGTGGAGAAGCAGACCAACACTGGGCCGGCGGCCTACCGGGTGCGCGTGCGCACCAACGACAGCGGCTACCTGACCCTCACGCAGGCCAGCCCGTACAACCTGCGTTCGGGCGACCGCGTGAAGATACAGAACGGCGTGGCCGTGCCTTACTGAGCGGGGCTCAGGACAGCGCGTTGGCCAGGAAGGTCAGCGCGCGACCATGGGCCAGCGCCGCCGAGCGCTGATGGAACGAGGCGCGTGCCCAGCAGTTGAAGCCGTGATCGGCCTGATCGTAGACGAAGACCTCGGTGCCGCGCTTGCCGGCCACGGCCTGGCGCACCTGTTCGACATGCTCGGGCAGGATGTGCTTGTCCAGCGCGCCATAGTGGAACTGCACCGGCACGTTCAGCGCGGCGGCCTCGTGCAGCTGGTTCTGGATGCCGCCGCCGTAGTACGGCACGGCTGCATCGACCAGACCCCGCGCCGCCGCCAGGTACGACAGCAGCCCGCCGAAGCAGTAGCCCACTGCCGCCACCTTGCCGCCCGTGCCAATCTCGGCACGCAGCGCGGTGGCCGTGGCGCCGATGTCCGACACCGCGGCTTCCAGGTCCACGCTGGTGCGCAGCGCCATCGCCTGTTCCCAGTCCGGGCCGCTGTAACCCAGCTCCACGCGCGGCGCCTTGCGCCAGAACACGTCCGGGGCCAGCACCACGTAGCCGTCCGCCGCGTACTGGTCCGCCACCGAGCGGATGTGCTCGTTCACACCGAAGATCTCCTGAATCAGCACGATGCCGGGATTGCCGGGCTGCTTGCCGCCCGGCGGCAGGCTCAGGTAGGCGTCAAAGCTGCCATCGGCGGTGTCGATGCGAATCCAGCGGCTGTCGGGCTTGGTCGTCATGATGCGAACTCTCCAGGGTTTGAGGCACTCCACAATAGAACCCGGAAGTGTGCCATTCCTGTTGCATTCATGCAGGCCGTGGCCGAAAACCGTGGGCAACTACGTGGGCAAAAACGGGGGCAAAAAAATATGCCGGCCCCGCGGGGACGGGGCCGGCATGGGGCCGCGCAGGGGATGGCGGCTCAGGGCTGCATATCTATATAGCGGGCCGAGGGGGCGATGCCCCTGCCAGCGGCCCTACCAACGCAACTGCACGTTCTTCTCGCCAGGGCTCAGGGTGGTCCGCTTGGACGTCCCCTCGAACGTGGCCACTACCTGGTACGACGCGCGCGGGCCCTTGATCAGGCAGCGCGGGCCGGTGGACGTGAACTCCGCCACCTGCTTGCCGTTCCGCATCAGCTTCACGTTGACGTCCGAGAGGTACTCGCCCCGGCCGCCTTGTGTGAAGAGCAGGCCCATGTCGTACTCGCGGGCCGCGCTGTTCATTTCCGCCTGTTCGTCCGCCGCCACGCCACCGCATACATAGGTGAACGGGCCGGCGCTGGACGTGCTTATGTCGGCGCGGGCGCCCATCGACAAGCCCAGCGACGCCACGGCCACGCCGATGACGCAAAGCGCGCGCGCCCCTCGGCGCACGGGTTTATCGGTGTTCTGATTGGTAAGCATATTTCCTCCTGCCAGGTTGGCCGGCGGCGCGCGAGGGGGCGATCGGACGATGCGAGAGGGCAGGCTCGAAACATCGCCGGAGAGGGTCTGGCGGGGGATCATGGCTGGCATGACCCCGGGCAATCGCCGTTCGCGGCATCCGGGGATACACACCTGAAGTAGACACCGGCGCGGGCGGCCGGTCTGTCAGCGTTTGGCTGATCCTGCTGCGGGAGGATGCCGAGGGGCCGGGGGAGGCCCCTGGCGTGTGATCAGTACGCGGAGGACTGCTCGAAGCGGGTGCGCCAGTTCTCGGTATAGGCGCGCACCACGGCGGCGTCGCCCCGGATCAGCATGCCGTTCTCGGCGTTACGCTGCTCGGCGGACTTGGTGAAGTTGAACGAGCCGGTGAAGACCGCCTGGTCGTCGAACACCATGACCTTGTTGTGGGCGATGGCCGGCTTGGTATCGATCACCACGGGAATCCCCGCATTCTTGAGGAAGGTGGCGCTGGTGTAGCGCTCGGAGACCTGGCTCTTGTCCACGATCACGCGCACGTCCACGCCGCGCTGGTGCGCATCGGCCACGGCCTTGGCGATCTGCGCGTTGGTGAACGAGTACGCCTGGATCAGCAGCTTGCGGCGGGTGTTGTGGATGGCATCGATCAGCATGTCCTGGCAGCTCGGGCCGTCCGGCACGAAGCAGAGCGTATAGGTGCTGCCGGCCGCGAACGCGCTCGGGCGCGCGGCGGGCGTGAGCGCATCGGCCAGACGCTCGAGCGTGGAGGTGGTGCGGGCCTGGGCCACGGCGGCGAGGCCGGTGGCGGCAACCATCAGGCTCGCCAGGGCGAGCCGCTTGCAACGGTGAAGGGAAGTAAACATCAGGTTACAGAGTGGTGGCAGAAGTTCAGCGGCCCGCAGCGTAACAGTGGAAGCGGCCCTTCCGCAACCCGCGCGGGGGGCCCTGCGGCGTCCGTGGCCCTTGGGCTTGCCGGACATGCTGCCTATGATGGAAGGCACAACGCCAGATGCGACAGGAGACCACCATGACGAACCACACCTACAAGCTGGTCGAAATCGTCGGCTCATCCGCCGACGGCTGCGACGGTGCCATCCGCAACGCCATTGCCAAAGCCGGTGAAACCATCAAGAACATCGACTGGTTCGAAGTGATCGAAACGCGCGGCCATGTGCAGGACGGCAAGATCGCGCACTTCCAGGTCATGATCAAGGTGGGGTTCCGGGTGAACTGAGGCGCACCGCCTGGGCGCCCCGTGCGCCCGGGGCGCCTTGCACCGCATCCGCCAGCGCGCGTAGTGCGGGTTGCGGTGCCGCAACCAGCCAGGCCAGCATCTTGTCGACGAACGGCGCGTTGGCCGTCAGGGCCGCGCGCCGGACCCATGCGCGCGCGGGTATCTCGTGCCCGGCCAGCGCCAGCATGCGCGCGTGGTTGAAGCAGCCGCGGAAGTCCCCGCCCGCCGCGGCGCGACGGTAGTGGTCCGCCGCGCAGGCGAGGTTGCGCGCCACGTGCCAGCCATCTTCATAGAAGCCCCCGACGACGTTGAGCGACTTGGCATGGCCGCGTGCCGCCGCGCGCTCGAACCACGTGAAGGCGGCGGCGCGGCTGGCGGCCATGCCGCGCCCGAGCGCCAGCGACGTGGCGAAGTTGTACATCCCCCAATCGGAACCGCGCAGGGCTGCGGTGTGGAACCAGTGCGTGGCGGCGCGCGCATCGGGTGCCGTGCCCCAGCCGTTCTCGTAGCAGCGGCCGACGAGGTTGGCGGCGCCGGCGTGCCCGCACAGCGCCGCCCGCTTGAACCAGTAGTGCGCGCGGGCGGCATCGGGCGGCAGGCCCCGCCCGGCGAGGAACCACTGGCCGAGCGTCATCTGCGCATCGAGCTGGCCGCTGACGGCTGCCGCGCCGAGCCAGCGTAGCGCCGGTCCGGGCGGGCCGGCCAGCACGTGGCGCAGGGTATCGGGCGCAAGCTGGCCCAGCTCCAGCGCGGAGGCCACGCGGAATGGCAGCGTATCCATCCTCCGTCTCCGGCTGTCAGTAGCGCAGCGTGAGGGTCAGCGTGGCGGCGCGGCCCGGCGCCATCGTGGCGTAGTGGTTGCGGTGCGCCTGCGCGTAGTAGGACTTGTCGGTCAGGTTCTGCAGATTGAGCTGCACGCTGGCGAACTTGCTCAGCCGGTACGCGGCCATCGCGTCGAAGCGCCAGTAGGCCGGCACCCACTTCGTATTGGCCTCGTTGCCCCAGACCTTGGACACGTAGTTGGCGCCGCCCCCGAGGATCAGGCCCGGCAGCACCTCGTAGGTGGACCAGAAGCTGAAGCTGTCAGCCGGGGTGTTCGGGAACGCGTTGCCGTCGGTGGCGCCGTTCGCCGTGCCCTTGCCGCCGTTCCGGCGCAGCGTGGCCTTCTGGTGGGTGTAGCCGCCGTACACGGCCCATCTGGCCGTGACGTTGCCGGCGAAGCCAAGTTCCACGCCATCCACGCGCCGCTCGCCGGCCATATGCGCCGTGCCGTCCTGCGCGAGGATCCGCGTATTGTCCGTGTCGATGCGGAACACGGCGGCGGTCAGGGCCAGCTTCTCGCCCAGCACATCCCACTTGGTGCCCAACTCGAAAGCGCGGCTTTTCTCGGGCGCGAGCTGGTCGCCGCGATTGCCGGCGGCGTCGGTCGCCAGCGAATTGGATTCCGCCCCCTGGCCGAGGAACGAGCCCGCCGGCGTGGACGACGTGCCGAAGCTCGCATACACGCTGCCCCACGTCACCGGCTTGTAGACCGCGCCGAGCTGGTAGTTGACCAGCGTGTCCTGCCGCGAGAACTGGTTGCGCACGCCGCTGGCGTTGGGCGCCTGCGTCAGCGTGGTGTCATAGCGATCGAGCCGCAGGCCGGCATTGACCAGCCATTGCGGCGTGATCTCGGCTGAGTCGAACAGGTAGGCAGACAGCGTCCGGGTGCGCACATCGGTCGGCCGGTGGTTGCGCTGGATCGCGCCTGCCCACGGATCGGCCGGATTGGGATCGAACACGGTCGTGCAGTTGTAGCCGCTGGCCGCGCCGGCGCCATTGGCGCAGCGGCGGTCGCCGGTATCGACCTTGTAGGTATCCCAGTTGGCCTTCTCCTCGGAGAATTCGACGCCCGCCACGTACTTGTGGCCGATGGCGCCGGTACGGAAGGTGCCGGACAGGTCGGTCTGGTTGGCCACCGTGTCGACGGTGCCCACGCGGGTGTTGGCGCGCCGCCAGAGCAGGTTGTAGTAGGTGTTGCCGAGGTTGGAGTCCGGCTGGGTCCAGATGAAGTCCTGCTGGGTGCGCGCGAGCCGCGTCTGGTTTCGGAGCTTGAGCGCGGGGCTGAAATCGTGCTCGATACGCAGCGTGCCGGTGTCGTTCTGCTCCTTCTGGAAGTCACGGTTCAGCAGGCCGTAGTAGGTCTCGCGCGGCACGTCGAGCGGCCGGCCATCGCCGGTCGGGCGCACCCGGGGCCGCCCGTCCTTGCGTGCGGTGTGCGCCGCGTTGTTGTACGGGATGCCGACGTCGGGCTGGTCGTCGGTCTGCAAGTGATACCAGGAGGCGGTGACGCGCGTGGCGGTGCCCAGCCCGATGGCGACGGACGGCGCCACGCCCCACCGGCTCACGCGCGCGGCGTCGCGCCCGGGGATGTCGCTGCTGTGGGACATCGCATTGAGCCGCACGGCGGCATGCTCGCCGATGCGCCAGTTGCCATCCACCGTCGCGCGCACGTACTCGGCATTGCCCACGCCGAGGGTGCCTTCGGCGAAGCGTTCCAGCCGGGGTGCCTTGCTCTGGATGTTGATCGTGCCGCCAGCGCCGCCCCGTCCGTCATAGGCGCCGGCCGGCCCCTTGTTGACCTGCACCGACTCCACGTTGAACATCTCGCGCGACTGCGCGCCGATGTCCCGGAAGCCATCGAGGAAGGTGCTGGCCTGCGCGTCATAGCCACGGATGAAAGGCCGGTCGCCGATGGGATTGCCGCCTTCGCCCGCGCCGAACGTGATGCCCGGCACGGTGCGCAGCACCTCGGTCAGGCTGGTGGCGGCCGTCGTGCGGATGACCTCCTGCGGAATCACGCTGACCGAGCGCGCGGTGTCGCGCAGCGCTTCGGGGTCCTTGGGCGATCCGGTGGACGCGGCGCGGAAGCCGTCGTGGCGGTCTTCGTTGACGGTGACCGGTGGCAGCTCCACCTGCGCCAGCGCCGCCACGGGTGCGGCGGCGAGGGCCACGCCCACGGCCTGCGTCAGCCGGGGCAACGACGCCCCGGCACGGCCTTCTGATGCTTCGTCGGATTGGGACAATGTGGCCGATCCGGCCACGACGCGTGAGACCTGCATGACAACCCCCTGGTACGTGCTGATGTGTACAAATGCGAGCCATTCTCATTTGCGGGTGACGCGGGGGTCAAGGATCGAACTGCACCAAACCGCCTCAGCGGCTGGTGCGGTGACTCAATCGAACTGGTACGACCACAGCAGGTTGAAGCGCGGCGAGCGATGGCTCGCATTGGTGGGTTTGTCGCCCACCGGCTGGGCCACCGAGACGTCCATCGTGTAGTAGCGCCGGTCCGAAAAACGTAGGCCGATGGCCAGCGACTGCAGCGTCCGGTGCGAGAGCGACACGCTGTTCGAAACCACGCGCGCCATGTCCGCCACCAGGAACGGCTGGAGCGTCTTCAGGTAGGTGAAATCCACCGTGAACAGCCGGTTGAGTTCCGCCGAGGCGCCCCAGCCCTTGTCCCCGGCCACCTCGCCCGCCGGATAGCCGAGGCCGAAGAAGCGCCCGCCGAAGCTGATCTGCTCGCTCGACGCCAGCCGCTGGTCGCTGAACTGCCCGGCCGCCGAGAGCGCCATGCCGAAGCCGAACGGCAGGTCGTTGGCCTGCGAGACCAGCAGTCGGGTGCGCAGGAAGTTCAGATCATTCTGATTGTTTTCCCGATTCGCGCCGAGCGCGTCGAAGCCCTTGTAGAGGCCGAGCGTGGCGCTGCGCGTGACACCCTCCGCGCGCTGGACGTAGCCCATCTCCAGGCTCGCCACGCGCACGCTGGTGGACAGCTCCACCTGGCGGCCCGCGCCCGGCTGCACGGCCTGGGTGTAGCGCTCGAACTGGCTGTTCGCGTACATCCCGCCGGTCAGCGTCAGCGCGTGGCGGTTATTGAGGATGAGCGGATAGCTCAGCGTGCCGCCGAGCCGCTTCGAGTCGTTCACGTAGCGCGATTCGAAGCCGATTGGCGCCAGCGCGGCGTTCTCGGGCACGCCACGGTAGTGGGAGGCGGTGAGCTTGGCGAGCATGCCCTCGGTGCCGATCGGCTGCGCGTAGCTGGCCGCGTAGTACTCCTCGTTATCGCGCCCTTTCGGGAACAGCGTGGAGACCGAGAGCTGCTCGCCCAGCGGCGTCAGGCTGTTGGTGGTGGCCGTGGCGATGGCCCGCACGCCGGGGGACATCCACTCCACGCCGGTGCCGAACGTGAACGGCTTGCGCTTGACCTCGAGCACCATCTCGCAGGCGCCGTCCGTGGTGGTGGGCGGCTGCACGGTGGCCGCCACCTGCATGCCGGGCTGCTGCGCCAGCACGTTGACGTAGTGCTCGAAGCGCTCCTGGCGCAGCGGCCGGTCCTGCTTGAGCTGCTCGGCGATCTTGCGCAGCCGCGCTTCGGCGGGACCGGGCTTGCCTCGCACCGTGACGTTGGCGACGTAGCCCTCCACCACGGTGACCAGCACATCGCCATGCTCGAAGGACTGCGCCGGCACGAAGGCGAACGAGAGCGGGTAGCCGGCTTCCTTGTATAGCTGCGTGACGGACTCGGCGGCCTGGAGCAGTTCGGCGACGGTGATCTCGCGGTTGGCCAGCGGCGCAAACTTGGCGGCGATCTGGTCGAAGGGCAGCGTCCTGGCGCCCTCGATGCGGAAGTGGCGCGGCGTCAGGCGCGAGGCCAGCAGGTTCTGCAGGGCGGCGTCGGGCCGCTCCACCTGCACCGTGACGTTGCTGTCGGCCGGCTTGCTCGGCGCTATGCGCGGCAGGGTCTGGGTCGGGTCGCCTTGTACCGGGCCCCGTTCGGCAAAAGTGAGACTGCTGTGGCAGGCGCCGGCGCTGAGCAGCAGCGCGGCAACACGGACGCGTGGTCGCATGGCAATACCCCAAGGCAAGAAAGCACAGCTTCGCGGCTATGCGTGGCGTGCCACGGCGGGCGGGGATGCCGCTATCCCCGCCGCCTTGCGGTGGCCGCTACGCTTGTGTGTGCAGTGCGATGTCGATGGGAGGCCGTCAGCGTCGCGCGCCGGCGCCCGCGCCGAGGGCGCCTGTCAGGCCGCCGACCAGCCCGCCGACGAGGCCGGTGACTGGGGCGGTGATCGGGGCAAGCGGGTTCGCCGGCTTGCTTCCGCCCGTGCCGCCGCTGGGCGTCGGCGTGGTCGGCGCAGGGGTGGTCGTCGCCGGCGCGTTGCCGCCGGTCAGGCCGGCAACCAGGCCCGTCACCGGCGCAAGCGGGCCGGACGTCCCGGAGCCGCCGCCAGCGTTACCGCCCGTCAGGCCAGACGTGATGCCGCTGACCAGTCCCGTCACCGGCGCCAGCGGGCCAGCGCCGCCGCTGGCCGGGCCGTTCACTGCGCCACCGAGGGACGCCACCGTGTTGCCCGTGCCTGTGACGATGCCGCCCACGCCGGACACCACGGGCTTCTGCGTCGATTGCAGCGAGGTGCCGGCCGTCGCCAGCGCGCCGCCCACCGTGGTCAGCAGGTTGCTGACCGGCTGGCCGAGGCCGGTGGCCGCGCCGAGCGTCTGGGTGCTGCTGGTCAGCGTGGACGTGAGCGGCACGATGGCCTTGCTCACGCCGCTGGTCAGCTGCTCGACCGGGCCGGTGGAAAGCGCGGTGCCGAGCTTGCCGCCGGTATCGGTCACGGCGCCGCCGACTTGCGAGACCACGCCGCCGAGCGGGTTGGTCAGCGCCCCGAGCGGCGCCAGCGGGCCGCTGCCGAGGCCGCTGACCGCGCCGCCGGCGTTCGTCACCGCGTTGCCGACCTGGGCGACCACGCCACCGGTACTGGCCACCGTGGTGCCCAGCGGGTTGGTGGCGTTCGGCATATTGCCGAGCCCGGCCTGCACGCCGTTGCCGAGCGTGTTCACGGCGCTGCCGAGCGAGGTCACCACGCCGGCCAGGCCGTTCTGCGTGGCCGGCGACACCACTGGCAGGTTCGCATCCTTGATGGCCGTGCCGACGTCGGTCACGGTATCGCCCACGCCCTTCACCACGCCGCCGGCGTTGCTGACGATGGTGCTGGTGGGCGTGAGCGCCACCGTGCCGCCGCCGCCGCCGTTGTCTCCACCTCCACCGCCGCCACCGCCGCCACCACCACCGCCGTTGTTGGCCGTATCCGTGCCGGTGCCGCCCGTACCACCCGTGCCGCCGAGGCCGGCGTTGTTGCTGCCCGAGCCATTCGAGCCACCTGAGCCGCTGGTGCCCATCGACGTGGAGCCGCTGCCGCTGGCGCAGCCGCCCAGCACGATGAGCGACCCGAGCAATGCCGACAGGGCGATGTGCTTCGCGAACGTTTGATTGCGCATGACCTTTTCCCTTTTGGTTTTTTCCCGACCTGCCACGAATGCGTGGCGGTACATGCCATGGCGCAAACGGTGTGCCATGGCCGGCAACGGCCGGCAACGGCCTGCGGGCATGCCATGCGAAGGGAGGGAAGGGGCCGCGGAGAGGCGCGTCAGGCAAGCGTTTGCGGGCGGCGGGCTCAAACGCCCGCATGAAGCGGGCGGGGCTGGCGCGCGGCGGCGGCGTGTGGCGTGGGCGGGAACACGTTACGTAGCACGTAACACGCCACACGGCGTTCCGGCAGCGTTCGGCAACGCACGCCGGGGCGCGACGCGATGGCCGGAGCGCCGCGCCGGGCAACGGTCTCCGGGCGGTGGCGAGGGCGTGCGGAGCGCCCGTATTGAACGTGCGCTTGATGCTGGCACACCGCTTGCGCGCATCGGCAAGCCCGAGGGATTCGAGCACACCACACCAGCACACCATAGGAGATAGATCATGAGGTCAACGATGCAACGCGAACGTTCGGTGTCGGTCATCACCATCGCCTGTGGCGCCGTGCTGGCGCTGCTGGCCGGCTGCTCGTCGGGAGGTTCCGGCAGCGGCGCCTCGCCGAACGGGAACAACAACGTCACGCCGCCGCCGGCCACGCCGACCCCGGCTGCCTCGGTGGACACCACGCCCACCGCCAAGGTGACCGAAGGCGCCGGCAATACCGTGGTGGCCACCGGCAATGCCGTGAGCCAGATCGGCCAGCAGGTCAAGGACGCGAACCTGCCGGTGGTGCCGGATGCCGCGCAGAACGCTACCGGCGACGTGGTGATGAAGGCCGGCGACACCGTGGCCACGCTCGGCGTGGGCGTGCGGGAGGGGCTGGGCAAGATCGGCAGCGTGGACAACCCGCTCGGCGTCACTGTCGGCAACACCGGCAACGTGGTCACGCAGGCCGGCAAGACTGTAGTCAGCGCGGGCGATCTGGTCCAGTCGCTCGGCACGGAACAACTCTCGCCGCTGGCGCCCGTGACCCAGCCGGTGGGAGGCGTGGTGCAGACCGTGGGCGGCACCGTCATGCAGGTGGGCGGCAAGCTTGGCGACACCTTGTCCACCGGCCCCGTGGCGCAGCTCACCGGCAGCGCGAGCAAGGCCATCATGCCGCTGACGACCAAGCTGACCGATACCACGCAGACCGTGGGCGGGGCCACCGGCCTGGGCGTCCCGGTCGACAACCTGCTGACCAAGCTGGGTAACACCGTGGCGACTGGCGGCAGCATGCTGACCAACGCCGACAAGCCGATCGTCTCGCCGCTGGGCGGCGTGGTGACGGAGACCGGCAAGACCGTGGCCGCCGCCGGCGTGCTGCTGAACAACCGGAACGGCACGGGGGGCGGCACGGGCGGCAATCCGCTTGGCGGGCTGCTCAACAGCCTGCCGGTCGCCAATGCCAGCGGCAGCGGCGGCACCAATCCGCTGGCCCCGGTGACCGGCCTCGTCGGCACGGTAACCGGCGCGCTGACCAATGCGACCAACGGCACCGCCACCAGCGGCAATGCCGGCTCCCCGCTCAATGGCGTCACCGGCCTGCTGGGCGGCCTGACGCAACACTGACCCCCCCGAGCCTGAAGGTGGCTCGGGACTTTCCCTAGCCATCGCCCGGCTACTTTATGGTGCGCTGTCGTCCTTACCCCGCGCGGCGCATCCTTTTATTTCGTGCCGTGCAGCATCCCGCATCAGAACGTGCAGGACGCCGCACGGCACATTCGCTTTTATTGCCAGCGCGCGAACAATTCGGATCACGCTTTGCGCGGGGTTGCGTTGTTTCAAACGTCTGTCCCACTTTAAGCTAGGCCCCATTGGCATTCCCTTAGTTCCTATGGGGGGTATGGCTGGAGACATAGCATGTCTTATAAATGTTCTACCAGCGCCAAAAACAACAAAATCGCCGCTCAATGAAGCGGCGAACACAACCGGCATCCGGGCAGTGGCGCTGGCGGTCACGCGCAACACCCATCGGGATCGGAACTTCTTTTTTGTCGCTTCGGGAGTGCATCATGAAGAAGAACGTGCTGGCACGTTTCAGCCGCTACCAACGCGGCGCCACCGCCATTGAATATGGCCTCATCGTGGGCCTCATTGCCCTCGGCATCGTCACGGGGGCCACGGCCCTCGGCGACGGCCTCAGCCAGGGCTTCACCCAACTTTCCACCAAGGTCACCACGCTGTTCGGCGTGAAGAGCGGCAGCTAGCAGCCGCCGGCAATCCTCGACCCCTGTTGGCCACGCCGATCGCATCGGCGTGGATCGTCATGGCAATGCACCGGCCGCGGGCAGCACACGGACGGCCGGGCAAGCAACAGTGAGAGTGGTACCAAGTCGCGAAATGGCTGTCGGCGAACCTCCCCCGGCAACGGGGGAGGCCGCGCCTCCGGTTTGGCGCTAACAGAAGAGACCGGGTGAAGCATGTCATTACGGGCGAAGGCGACCCGACGCGGCCACATGGGGGTGGCGGCGCTCGAGTTCGCGATTGTGTTCCCGCTCCTGCTGACGCTGGTGCTGGGCATCGTGTACTACGGCATGGTGCTGGCGCTGCAGCAGGTGCTCACGCTCGCCGCCGAAGAAGGCGCGCGGGCCGCGCTGCGTTATCCGTTGACGTCGAACGGGGGCACGCTCGCCACCACCATCGACCTGCGGGTGTCCGCCGCGGCGCAGGCCGCGCGCGCCACGCTGCCCGATTCCCTCGCCACGCTGGTGCCCGCCGCCGATGTCGCGCAGGCCGTCGCCTGCTCCGCCCCGGCCGGTACCACCTGCGTGCGCGTCACGCTGAACCTGCCCACTACGTCGCTCCTGCCCAGCGTGCCGTTGGTGCCGGTGCCCGCCACGCTGACCGGTTCGGCCGTGGTGCAGATCTCCCCAGACATCTGAGAACGATCGCCGAGAAGAATTCCGAGAACCCAGCCATGTCGATGACACCCGGAGCACCCACATGAACAGCAGGCAGATACGGATGGCGGCCGTCGCGCTGCTGGTGCTGGCGGCGCTGCTGGCGCTGCTGGCCTGGCAGGTGGCGCGTCAGGCCGCGGTGCCGCAGCCGGTGCAGGGCGCCGCGCCCATGCATGCCGTGGTGGTCACCACGCGCGCGGTGGAGGCCGGCAAGCCGCTGCCCGCCGACGCGCTCAAGGTCATGCAACTGCCGATCGACCCGACCGGCGCCTACCAGGACGTAGCGCGCGTGACCGGCCAGGTGCCCGTGGTGGCGCTCGGCGCCAATGTGCCCGTGCTCGAAGGCCAGTTGCTGGCCGGGCTGGCGCGTCAGGTGCCCGAGGGCCAGCGCGCCATGGCGGTGGCGGTGGACGAGGTGATCGGCGTCGGTCATCAGGTGCAGCCGGGCGACTATGTCGATGTCTTCGTCGTCCTGCGCCGCGACAGCCAGGAAATTGCCGACAGCCAGGCGCGCATGCTGCTCTCCCGGCTGCGCGTGCTGGCCTACGGCGCCAGCGCGGTCAACGAGGCGAAGCGAGCCGAGGGCGGCGAGCAGATGATGGCCCGCCGCGAGGGCGCCAAGACGGCGGTGCTATCGGTGCCGCTGGAACAGGTCAGCAAGCTGGTCATGGCGCAGCAGGCCGGACGCCTGACGCTGGCGCTGCGCAACCCCAGGGACGAGACCATGCCAGGCGATGGCCTGCTCGCCGAGTCGCTGGCAAGGCTGGTCGGCACGGGCCCGGTGCGGCCTGCGGCGCAGGCCGTGGCACCCATTGCCCCCTCCATGCCAGCCCCCGCCGTGGCGCGGCCGGCATCGAACGACACCCGAAGCGGCGTGGAGATGATCCGCGCCGGCCGCCGAGACATCGAATAACGGACCCCACGGCATGCCCACCCCCACGCGTTACCGCGCCCTCGCACGCCCCGAGGCCTATCTATATAGAAGGATGATTCTGGCGATGGCGCTCGCGCTGGCCGCCGGCGCGGCGCTGCTGCCCGCCCGCGCCCCGGCGCAGGAGTCGCCGCCAGCCCCCCGCACGCTGCGGCTGCTGGCCGGCGCGCAGCAGGAAATCCGCCCCGGCCAGCCGCTGGAGCGCGTGGCGGTGGGCAACCCCGCCGTGGCGGACGCGCTGCTGCTCGAGCATCGCGACGGCCCGCCCAGCGTGCTCGTGGTGGCGAAGAAGCCCGGCGCCACCGACCTCAAGCTCTGGACCCGCAACGCCGCGCCGCTCAGCTACACGGTGCGGGTGGACGCCGTGGCGGCCGACGCCGATGGCGCGCAGGTCGATGTCTCGGCGGCCGGCGCCACCATCAGCGGCCAGTCGCCGGACGCCGCCGCCGCGTACCGGGCCCAGCAGGCCGCCCGCGCCGCAGTAGGTGGGACAGCAAGCGGAGCCGACGGCAAGCCGGGTGGCGTGGTCGTCGATCGCTCCACGCTGCCGGTCTCGGGCACGGTGCAGGTCGATGTGAAGGTGGTGGAGATCAGCAAGACCGTGCTCAAGGAGGTGGGCCTCAACTTCATCCGCAACAAGGGCGGCTTCACGTTCGCGCAGTTCAGCCCGTCGTCGCTGACCAAGGTCGATTTCACGTCCGGCGTGGGCACGGCCGGCGAGATGGTGTCGCCGATCAGCAGCGCCTTCAACCTGATCGCCGCATCGGCCTCGAAGGGTATCTTCGCCAACCTGAGTCTGCTGGAGGCCAACGGCATGGTGCGCGTGCTGGCCGAGCCGAGCCTGGTGGCGTTGTCCGGGCAGAGCGCCAGCTTCCTCGCCGGCGGCGAGATCCCGATCCCGGTGCCGCAGGCGCTGGGCACCACCACCATCCAGTTCAAGCCGTTCGGCATCGGGCTGACGGTCTCGCCGACGGTGTTGTCCGGCCAGCGCATCGCGCTGAAGGTGGCGCCCGAGGCCAGCGACCTCGACCCCTCGCGCGGCATCCAGATCAACGGCGCGTCAGTGCCGGCCATCGTCACGCGCCGCGCGGACACCACCGTGGAGCTGGGCGATGGCGAGAGCTTCGTCATCGGCGGGCTGGTCAGCCGCAACACGGTCAGCAACGTCAGCAAGATTCCGTTTCTGGGCGACCTGCCGATCCTCGGCAGCTTCTTCAAGAACCTGAACTTCCATCAGGAGGACCGCGAGCTGATGATCGTCGTCACGCCGCACCTGGTGAAGCCGCTGGCCAAGGATGCGCCGGCGGTGGCGGGCGTGGGTGGCGACGACGGCCGCACCAGCAGCGACCCCAACGTCTGGGGCCGCTTCATGCTCGGCGAGTTCGCCGACCCCACGCTGCCCGGCTTCTCGAGGTAAGACCATGGACGCCCAGACCGAGGTCTTCCTGCTCAACACCGCGCGCGATGATGTGCGCCACTGGCTGGCCGGCGCGCTGGTGGGGCTCGGCACGCTGGTGGTGGAGGCCAGCTCGCAGGAGGCGGTTGCCGACCAGATCAGTGCGCTCCGGCCCGGACTGGTGTTTCTCGATTTCACGGCGCCGCACGCGGTAGCCTCGACGCGCCTGGCCGAACAGGTGACGCGCCTGTTCCCGCAGGTGCCGCTGGTGGCCGTGGGCCACGCCACCGAGCCGGACACCATGCTGGCCGCGCTGCGCGCCGGCGTGCGGGACTTTATCGACCTGCACGGCGCCACCACGCAGGCCAAGGGCGCCGTGCAGCGGCTGATGGTGCCGCGCGCCGCGCTGCGCACCGACGTGCGCGCCGTGGAGCCGGCGCGGCACGGCAAGGTGGTGGCGATGCTGGGCGCGCGTCAGGGCGTGGGCGTGACCAGCGCCGCCGTGAACCTCGCGGCGGCGGTGCGCCAGCGCGGCGCCAGCGAGGTGCTGCTGCTCGACCTCGGCCTGCCGGCGCGCGACGGCGCGCTGTACCTCAATATCGCCCCCGAATTTCATTTCGCCGAGGCGGTGCGCAACCTGCGCCGCTTCGATCAGGTGTTCGTGCGCACCGCGCTGGCGCGCCACGCCAACGGCGTGTCCGTGTTGCCGCTGCCGGGCACGCTGTCCGAGCTGCGCGATGTCTCGTACTCGGAGGCCCTGACCCTGCTGGACCGCCTGCGCGCCTTCTTCGACCTCCAGGTGGTGGACCTCGGCGGCTTCTCCAATGCCGAGTTCATGGCCCAGATCGTCAAGGCGGCCGATGCCGTGGTGATCGTCACCGAGCAGAGCGTGGGCGCCATCGTCTCCGCCGTGGAGCTGGTGCAGGAGCTGCGCAAGCGTGAGATCGAGCGGGACGACCTGCACCTGTTGGTGTCCCGCTTCGACCCGCAGCTGGGCGTGGACGCCGCGCAGGTGGCCGAACGGGTGGGTGTGGCATCGGTCGGCACCCTGCCGGAGCGGCGCGGCGCGCTGCTGCGCGCGGCCAACCGGGGCGCGGTGCTGGCGGACGACGACGCGGCGGACCCCTACGTGCGCGCGCTGGGCACGCTGATGGCGCGGCTGGGCTACGCCGCCGCGCCGGGCGAGGCACGCAGCATCCTGGCGCGGATGAAGGACAGGCTGCCGGAGGCGCTGCGCGCCGTCCGCACCGGCACCTGATCAGGAAGCTGGAATCAAGCTGGAACTGACATGACCCAAGCGATCGAATTTTCGGACAACGCCGCCGCACCGTTTCCTGTCTCGCAGGAGTTCCACACGATCAAGGAGGCGGCGCACGAGCACCTGCTGACGCGCATCGAGGAACTCGGCGCCGAGTTCGGCCGATGGTCGCGCACGGCGATCCATCGGTTCGTGGACCTGGAGCTGGAGAGCTTCACCCGGCTGCGCCGCATCCCGATCAACGAGGCCGAGCTGCGCCAGATGGCCGAGGCGCTGACCAAGGAGCTGGCCGGCTTCGGCCCCATCGAGGACCTGCTCAACGACCCGGCCGTGGAAGACATCCTCGTGAATGGGCACCTGGACGTCTACGTGTCGCGCCACGGCGTGCTGGAGCGGATTCCGGTGCGTTTTGCCGATGGCGGTCACCTGCTGCGCATCGTGCGCCGCATCCTGGCGCCGATTGGCCGGCGGCTGGACGAGTCCAATCCGATGGTGGATGCGCGCCTGCCGGACGGCGGGCGCATCAACGTGATCATCCCGCCGCTGGCGCTGGAAGGCCCAGTGGTGTCCATCCGCAAGTTCCGCAAGGACCCGCTGACGCCGGCCGACCTGCAGGCGCTGGGCACCATGAGCCCGGAGATCAGCGAGCTGCTGGACGCCGCCGTGCGCGCCCGCTGCAACATCCTGGTCAGCGGCGGCACCAGTTCGGGCAAGACCTCGCTGCTCAACGCGCTGGCCACCTTCGTGCCGGCCACGGAGCGTGTGATCACCATCGAGGACACCGCCGAGCTGGCGCTCAACCACCCGCACGTGGTGCGGCTGGAGAGCCGGCCCGGCGGCTTCGAGGGGACCGGCACGGTCACCATCCGCGACCTGCTGCGCAACAGCCTGCGCATGCGGCCAGACCGCATCATCGTGGGCGAAGTGCGCGGCGGCGAGGTGCTGGAGATGCTCCAGGCCATGAGCACCGGGCACGATGGCTCGATGGGCACGATCCACGCCAGCAGCCCGCGCGAATGCCTGTACCGGCTGGAAATGCTGGCCGGCTTCGCCGGCTTCCAGGGCAGCGAGGTGAGCCTGCGCCGGCAGATCGCCAACGCCATCGACTTCATCGTGCAGATCGGGCGGCTGTCGAGCGGCAAGCGCCGCATCCTGTCGATTACCGAGGTGACCGGCCTGGGCGACAACATCATCTCCACGCAGGAACTCTACCGGCACGAGCCGGTGCAGAACGCGGACGGCACCGAGGGCGACCGCTGGCAGTCGCTCGGCATCCTGCCGCACTCGCCCAAGCTCGCGCGCATGCGGCCCGCGAACTTCGGGCTCGATGACCGGTTCGACCTCTGACATGGCGGTCGCCGGCCTGCTCATCGCCTCCATCGCCCTGGTGCTGCTCGGCACCGGGCTGCTGCTGCTCGCCACGGCCCGCGCGCGCGGGCAGGCGGAGCACGCGCGCGCCCATCTCACCGCCCAGACCGAGCAGGTGCGGGCGCGCTACGCCACCGCCGCCGACCCGGCCCCGCAAGCCGGCGCGCGCGACCTGCGCCGCCGCGGGACCGACCTGCTGCGCCGCGCCGACCTCGCGCCCACGCGCGCCACGGCGCTGCGCTGGGGCGCCCCGGTGGCCACGCTGGTGCTGTTCGGCGGCCTGATCGGCGGCGCGCTGGGCGCGGGGGCGATGTTGGTGACGGGCGTGGCGCTGGCGGCCTTCCTGCTCTGGGTGCGCATCCGGCGCGTGCGCGAGAAGATGCTGCGCCAGTTGCCGGGCTTTCTCGATGGCGTGGTGCGGCTGATGACCATCGGCAGCAGCGTGCCGGCCGCCTTCCAGAACTCCGTGGCGAACACCGAGGCGCCGCTGCGCCAGTGCCTGGTGCAGGCCATCCACCTCCAGCGCGCCGGCAAGGAACTCGATCAGGCGGTGCTGATGGTGGGCCGCGCCTATGACCTGTCCGAACTGGTGATCGTGTCGTCGGTGCTGCGCCTGTCCGTGCGCTACGGCGGCCGGGCCGATGTGGTGATGGAGCGCACCGCCACCTTCATGCGCGACCGCGAGGAAGCGCAGCGCGAGCTGATGGCGCTATCGGCGGAGACCCGCCTGTCGGCGTGGGTGCTGGGCCTGCTGCCACTGGTGGTGGCCGGCGGCCTGTTCGTGATGAACGCCGGCTACATCCTGCTGATGTGGCGCGACCCGATGGGCAAGGCGATGCTGCTGACCGCGCTGGGGCTGGAGGTGGTCGGCGCCCTCCTGCTGTACCGGCTGGCCAAGTCGATATGAGGGCGCGCGCATGGGCATGACGATCGACATGACGACCCTGCTCTCGATGAGCCTGCTGGCCGCCGCCGGGGCGGCGGGGCTGCTCGCGTGGCCGCTGGTGCGGCAATGGCGCCAGCGCCGCGCCACCACGCGCACGCTGGACGCCGCGCTGGACCGGCAGGCGGCACGCGCAGCGGCCACGCCAACTTCGCCACCAGCCGCCGCGCCCGCGACAGCGCCTGCCGCATCGCCCGATCCCGCTACGCCGGGCGCACGCTTCGGCGAGATCTGGCTCAGCTCGAAGCTGGGCCGCGCCGTGATCACCGCCGAGGAACAGCGGCTGCTGGAGCAGTGCGGCTACTACGGCGTGCGTCCGCGCGCAGTGTTTGGCGGGCTGCGCGTGGCGGTGCCCGTTGCGCTGGCGCTGGCGGTCTTCGCCTGGCGGCTGCCGGTGTCGCTGGCGGGGGCCATCGGCTGGGGCTTCGTCACCTTCGCGGTGGGCTTCCTGCTGCCCAAGCTGGCCCTGCGCCGCCGCGCGAAGCAGCGGCTGGCGCGGGTGGCCGATGAACTGCCGGTGCTGATCGACATGCTGCGGCTCCTGCAGGGCGTGGGGCTGTCCATCGACCAGAGCCTCCAGATCATCGTGGTCGAGTTCGGCAGCATGCTGCACGTGCTCGGCCCCGAGTTGCAGCGCGCGAACCAGCAGTTCGCCTCGGGCCGCTCGCGCGAGCAGACGCTGCAGCGCATCGGCAAGCTGTTCGACGATGAAGACCTCAAGGGCCTGATCACGCTGCTGACGCAGGTGGACCGCCACGGCGGCGCCGTGCAGGAGCCGCTGCGCCAGTTCGGCGAGCGGCTGCAGACCGCGCGCAAGGCGCGCATGAAGGACAAGATCGGCCGGCTCACGGTGAAGATGACCGGTGTGATGGTGGTCAGCCTGCTGCCGGTGCTGCTGATCCTGACCGCCGGCCCGGGCTTCCTGGGCGTGATTCGCATGCTGGCGCGCATGAACGGAGGGCACTGAATGACGAAACCGATGATCGCCATGGTCGTGACACTGCTGCTGGCGGGCTGCGCGAGCCAGAGCCAGCAGAGCGCCGAGGCGCTGGCGCAGCAGGCGGAGGCGCAGATCGCGCTGGCCAAGCTGCGCGACAAGGAGGCCCGCGCCGAGTACAACGACCAGGCCGTCTACCTCGGCCTGATCGCCCGGATGCAGCAGGAGGGGCTGTACTTCGCCTCGCTGGCGCATATCGACGCGTTCCAGCAGCGTTTCGGCACCCAGCCGGGCGTGCAGTTGATGCGCGCCGCCGCGCTGCGCGAGACCGGCCAGGACGACGCGGCGCTGGCCGCCTACCGCGAGCTGCTGAGCACCGACCGCGCCGCCGCCGCGCATCACGGCATCGGACTGGTGCTGGGACGGCAGGGCGATTTCGTGCGCGCCGCCGTTTCGCTGCGGCAGGCCGCCACGCTCGATCCGGTGAACCCGCAGGTGGCCAACGACCTCGGCTACGCGCTGATGCGCGGCGGCGCGCTGCAGGACGCGCGCATTCCGGTGATGCAGGCGCTGCAGCTGGACGGCGGCAACCCGCGCATCGTCAGCAACGCGGCGGTATGGCTGTGGGCGAGCGGCAAGCGCGCCGAGGCCAACGCGATGATGCAGCGCGCCGCCATGCCCGAGCCCACGCGGACCGCTATCCGCAAGGAAGGCGACCGAGTCGCCCGCGCGGCGCTGGCCCGCGAGCGCACGCCCGCCACCAAGCCGCTGGCGCTGCTGGCCCCGGCCAACGCCATCGCCATCGCTGCTTCAGGAGCCGCACAATGACCATCCGTCGATTTTCCAGTGTCGTGGCGCTGCTGGCGCTGCTGATCGCCGCGCCGGTATCGGCCCAGCCCGCCGACCCCCAGCCAACGACCGCCCAACTCCCGGTCGGCCAGCAGACGCGCACGCTGCTGGAGATCCAGCGCAACGGCTCGCAGGCCGGCGCGGCGATCCCGCTCGGCGGCGAGCAGGCCGCCATCGGCTATGAGCGATATATGCGCAGCTTCCGCTACGAGCTGCCGGAGTTTTTCACCAGCCAGGCCACCGGCAGCCCACTGCGCGGCGGCGCCGGCAGCGGTACGCCCGCCGTGCCCAACGGGCAGTAAGGCCACGGCCATGCGTCCGCTCCGAGCCCATCGCCACGCGCGCGGCGCCGTCAGCCTGATGGCGGCGCTGCTGATCGCCACGGTCGGCGTAGCCGCGCTGGTGTCGATCGACGTCGGCCATGTGTTCTACAGCCAGCGCCAGTTGCAGAAGATGGTCGATCTGGCCGCGCTCTCGGGCGCGCAGCAACTCAAGCGGGCCGCCGACCTGCCCACCACCACGGCCAGCGTGCTCGGCAGCGTGACGGCGGCGGCGGCGCAGAACGGCTATGCGTCGGGCGTGAGCGCCAATTGCGCCGATGTGGCCGGCGGCGGCGCCGATGGCCTGCGCGCTTGCCTGGGCCTGTGGGACCCGGCCAACCCGGCCAACGGCGACAGCGTGCGCCACTTCAACGCCGCCTATCCGGCCGCCACCGTCTCGCCCAACGCGGTGCGCGTGCAGGCCACCTACACGGTGCCGGTGCTGTTCGTGCTGCCCGGCACGGCATCCCGGCAGTTGCGCGCGGAGGCCATCGCGGCCGGCAGCCCGCCCGTGGCGTCGTTCACGCTCGGCAGCGGCGTGCTCGACGTCTCCACGGCCAGCGGCATGCTCGGCCTGCTGCTCGGCAACACGGTGACCCTGTCCGTGCTGGACTGGAGCGGGCTGGTCGGCGCCAATGTCACGCTGGAGCAGCTTCGCCTGCAAGCCGGCGTGGGCACCATCGACCAGCTGCTCAACGCCACGCTGTCGATCCAGCAGTTCTACGCGCTGGTGCTGGGCGCGGCGGGCAAGAGCGCGCTGCTGAACGCGGCGCTTGGCAGTCCGGTGACGCAGCTGGGGGTGAGCGGCATCGGCACCACGGTGACGCTGGCGAAGATGCTCGATCTGGGCGTGCTCACGCCGGCGGCCTCGTCGGCGGCGGAGGTGGCCGTGAACGTGGCCTCGCTGCTGACCACGGCGGCCTACGTGGCGCGCGGGACCAGTGCGATCGACCTGGACAAGATCTCGGTCAACGTCGGCCTCGGCTCGGTGGGCGGCAAGCTCTATATCGTGCAGCCGCCACAGGTGGCGGTGGGGCCGGCGCGGCAGTTGCCCGGCGGCACGTGGCAGACCACGGCCACCACGGCGCAACTGGGGCTGTGGCTGGCGGTGAAGGCCAATCTGCCCGTGCTGGGGCTGGCCAGCGCAGACGTCAACCTGCCGGTCTGGTTGCGCGTGGGGCAGGCGCGGGGCGACCTGACCAACGTCCAGTGCGCGGCCAACCCGGCGCAGCGGCGCGCCACGGTCAACGTGATCCCGGACGTGCTGACCACCTGCGTGGCCGATGGGGCGAAGCCGCAGTGCGCGCCGGCGGCGACGGTGGTGGAGCTGGCCTCGGTGAAGGTGCTTGCCGGCGTGCTGTCGACCAGGGTCGTCGCCAATCCCAAGCCGGATGTCACGCCGATGAACCCGCTCAACGACGTGGTGCTGGCGCCGGGCGGCAGCGCCACCACGTCATCGACCAAGCCGTTGTCCCGCGCCATCACGGACATGGTCCGCAACCTCAACCCCGATGTGACGGTGGGCCTTGGCGTGCTGGGCATCCCGCTGAACGTCGGGGCCTTGCTCGATGCCCTGCTGCCTCCCATCGCGGGCCTGCTGGACGCCCTGCTTATCCCGCTGACGTCCACGCTCGGCATCCGGCTCGGCAATGCCGACCTGTGGCTGAACGGGGTCGATTGCAACAACGCCGAACTGGTCTACTGAAGGTCTACTGAAGGTCTACTGAAGCGAACCATCATGAAAGCCGACCGCTGGGCCTACGAGACCCTGGAAGTCTATGTCTGGGAAGGCAAATACGAGATTGCCGACCGCGTGGCGCGCTTCCTGACGCCGCTGGGCGTGGAGGTGATCCGCGCCGGCGCGCTGGACGCGCTGCCCGCCGAGCCGCGCGTGAAGCCGTGCATCGCTGTCATCAGCGCCTCGGCCATCGGCGCGGCCAAGTTCACGCTCGACTGGGAGGCCGCGCACGGCATGCCGGTGATCTGGGTGGGCGCGCCGGACCGGGAAGTCGACCCCGGCCGCTTTCCGCCCGAGTACGCGCACATCCTGCCGCACGACTTCACCGGCGCCGACCTGCGCACGCAGATCGGCAAGCTGATGCCGCAACTGCTGGCCGCCGCCGCTACCGGCCCGGACGTGGCCGACCTCGTCGCCGGCTCGCCGGCCATGCTGCAGCTGATGTCGCACGTCGACACCTACGCGGACTTCGGCAGCAACGTGATGCTGTACGGCGAGACTGGCGCCGGCAAGGAGCGCATCGCGCGGCTGTTCCACGAGCGCAATACCCGCTACGGCAAGGGGCCGTTCGTCGCCGTGAACTGCGGGGCGATTCCGGACGGGCTGTTCGAGTCCCAGTTCTTCGGCCACGCCAAGGGCGCGTTCACGGGGGCGATGTTCGCCCACCGGGGCTACTTCGAGCAGGCCACCGGCGGCACGCTGTTCCTCGATGAAATCGGCGATTTGCCGCTGTTCCAGCAGGTCAAGCTGCTGCGGGTTCTGGAGGAAAACGCGCTGACGCGGCTGGGATCGACCATGCCGGTGAAGCTGGACTTCCGGCTCGTGGCGGCCACCAACAAGGACCTGCGCGAGGCGGTGAGCCAGGGCCGCTTCCGCGCCGACCTCTATTTCCGGCTGGCCGTGATCGAGCTGCGCATCCCCAGCCTGGAGGACCGTGGCGCGGCGGACAAGGTGGGCCTGCTGGTGTCCTTCCTGCGCCATATGCTCGGCCCGGCCGGCTTCGACGCCCTGCCGCCGCTGCCGGACTGGCTGCGCGGCGCCGTAGGCACGGCGTTCTTCATCGGCAATGTGCGGGAGCTGCGCAACCTGGCCGAGCGGATCGGCATCACCGTGCAGCAGTGCGGCCATTGGGACGAGGAACGCATCCGCCCGCTGTTCCGCGCGCTGCGCCCGGGTGCCTTCGACGGCACCGAGCGCGCCGACCCGCGTGGCGACGCCGAGGAGCGCCGCCGCATCATCGCGGCGCTGGACGCCAACGGCTGGCGCCGGCAGGACACCGCCGCCTGCCTCGGCATCAGCCGCAAGGTGCTGTGGGAGAAGATGCGCAAGTACCAGATCGCCGACAGCGAAGCGGAGCCGGCCTGAGGCAGCGCACACAGGGGAGGGGATACAGGGGGATGCGGCGCCGGGGGCCGCAACGTTATGATGCGGGACCGCGCGGCCCGGCCGTGCTTCTCGCGCCACGGCGCCGAAGGATTCAGATTGCGTTTTCTCCACACCGCCGACTGGCATCTTGGTCGGCTGTTCCACGCCCGCAGCCTGCTCGAAGACCAGGCCCATGTGCTCGACCAGTTCGTCGCGCTGGTCCGTGACGTACGGCCAGACGCCGTGCTGATCGCGGGCGATGTCTACGACCGCGCCGTGCCACCGCCCGAGGCCGTGGCGCTGCTGGACGACGTGCTGGCGCGCATCGTCGTGGACGCGGGCGTGCCCGTGGTGATGATCGCCGGCAATCACGACAGCGCGCACCGGCTCGGCTTCGGCGCCCGCCTGATGGCCGTGCAGGGGCTGCACGTGGCGGGGCGCACCGGCCCGCAGGCCAGTTGCGTCACGCTGCACGACGCCGATGGCGAAGTGCGCATCTATGCGCTGCCCTACGCGGAGCCGGCCGCGGTGCGCGATGCGCTCGGGCTGGACCTGCCCAGCCACGAAGCGGCGCTTCAGGCACAGCTGGCGGCCATCCGCGCCACCCATCCGGCCGGTGTGCGCGCCGTGGCGGTGGCCCACGCCTTCGTGGTGGGCGGGACGGTGAGCGAGTCGGAGCGGCCGCTTTCCGTCGGCGGCAGCGGGGCGGTGGCGGCGGAGGTGTTCGCCGGCTTCGATTTCGTCGCGCTCGGTCACCTGCACCGGCCCCAGACCATCGGCGAGCGGGTGCACTACTCGGGCTCGCTGCTCAAGTACTCGCTGTCGGAAACCGAGCACATGAAGTCGGTCTCGCTGGTGGAGATCGACGGCGCCGGGCAGGTGACGATCGAGCCGATCGCCCTCCAGCCGCTGCGCGACCTGCGCGTGCTCCAGGGCGAACTGGCCACGCTGCTGGCGCAGGGCATGGACGACCCGCGCCGCGACGACTATGTCTATGCAGTGCTGTCCGATACCGGCGCGCTGCTGGACCCGATGGCGCGGCTGCGCCAGGTCTACCCGAATGCGCTGGCGATGGAGCGCACGGTGCTGGCGCGCACCGGGCAGGCCAGCGCGGCGGGGCGGCAGTTGCGGGAACTCGATACGGGCACGCTGTTCGCCAACTTCTTCCGCGAGGTAGCGGACGCGGATCTTGACGGCGATCAGCGCCGGACGCTGGACGACCTGCTGGCCGACATGGCCGCGGCGGAAAGGGAATCGGCATGAAACCGCTGCACCTGACGCTCCAGGCATTCGGTCCGTTCGCGGCCACGGAGACCATCGACTTCACAAAGCTGGGCGATCAGGCGTTCTTCCTGATCCACGGCCCCACGGGCGCCGGCAAGACCACGCTGCTCGACGCGATCTGCTTCGCGCTGTACGGCGACACCTCGGGCGGCGAGCGCAACCCGCAGGACATGCGGAGCGCCAATGCCGACCCGGCACTGCGTACCGAAGTCACGCTGGAATTCTGCCTGGGCGCTACGCGCTACCGGGTGACGCGCTCGCCCACGCAGGACCGGCCAAGCCAGCGCGCGGCCGGCGGCTTCGTCAAGGAGGCCGCCAAGGCGCAGCTCGACGTGATGATGGACGACGGCTGGCGGAGCAAGGCGACCCAGCCGAACCGCGTGGGCGATGCCGTGCGCGACCTGCTCGGCTTCGACAGCGCGCAGTTCCGGCAGGTGATCGTGCTGCCGCAGGGGCGCTTCCGCGAACTGCTGACGGCGGACTCGCGCGCGCGGCAGGCGATTCTGGAGCGGCTGTTCCGTACCGAGCTGTATCGCCGCGTGGAGGAGCACCTCAAGGATCAGGCGGCAGGCATCCGGCGCGAGGCGGAGCAGATTGAACTGCGCCGCCGCACGCACTTGGAAGGGCACGGGCTGCCGTCGACGGACGCGCTCGCGGAGCGCATCGCCACGCAGCAGGAGGCGCTGCTGGGCTTGCAGCAGCGTGAAGCGCTGGCGCGCGCCGCGAGCGAAGCGGCGCAGGCGTCGCTGCGCAAGGGCGAGATGGAGCAGGCGCAACGCACGGCGTGGCAGGAGGCCGAGGCCACGCACGCGCGCCTGAGCGCCCGTACGCCGGCCATGGATCTGGAGCGCGCCCGGCTGCGGGCGGCCCAGCGCGCGGCGCACGTGACCCCGGTGGCGCGCAATGCCGAGGCGGCACGCCGCGAGCAGGGTGCCTCCCGCGAGGCGCTGGCCCGGGCCGAGGCCGCCGCCGCGCGCGACCGGCAAGAGGCGGACGCCGCCACCGTCGCCCTGCGTGCCGAACTGGCCCGCGCCGAGGAACGGCAGGCGGCGCAGCGGAGCGCGAGGACGCTGGAAGACCTGCTGCCGCGTGCGCGGCAGCTTGGCCTGCTGCAACACGCGCTGGCGCAGACCAATGCCACCCTGACCCACGCGCAGGCGGCGCACGCCAAGGCTGTGGCGGCGCTGGATGCCGGCACCAAGCGCCAGCAGGCGCTGGACGAGGCGCTGGCGCAGGCGCGCGCCACGGCGGCCCCGCTCGACGCCACGCGGCTCCAGCGCGACAACGCGCGCGAGCGCCTGGCGCGCATCGGCAAATATCGACAGGTGGAAGTTGCCCTGCCGCCGCTGCGCGCGGCGCAGACGGCTGCCCAGACGCAATGGACCCGGGCCAGCGCCGCACGCGACACCGCGCGGGCCGCGCTGGCGCAGTCGGAAGCCGCCTGGCGCGTGGGACAGGCCGCGCGGCTGGCTGCCGGGCTGCATCGTGGCGATGCCTGCCCGGTGTGCGGCGGCACCGATCACCCGGCGCTGGCGCAGCAGGTGCTGGCGCTGGTGACCGATGACGACCTCGACGCGAGCCGCGCCGCGCTCCAGCGTGCCGACGAGGCACTCGCCGAGGCCACGGCGGCACGCCAGAAGGCCGATGCGGACGTCGCGCAGGCCCAGCAGCGGCTGGCTGATATCGCTGAATCGATCGACGATGGTTCGGAAGACGGCGCGCGCCGGCTGGAGGCCGACGTGGCCGCGCTGTCCGCCGCCGTGACGCAGGCGGAGGCGGCAGCGCGCCGAGCGCAGGAACTGGAAGCGGCGGCCACGCAGGGCCGGGCGGCGCTCGCCACCAGCGAGGCTGCCGCCAGCGCCGCCGATGCGCAGGCGCGCGCCGCCGCGCAGGATCAGGCCAAGCGCGAGGGCGAATGGCAAGCCGCCAGCGCGCAGGTGCCAGCCGAATCGCGCGATCCCGATGTGATCGCGACATCGCTCGAAGCGGCCCGCCGCCATGCCGGCGCGCTGGAAGCGGCGTTGGAAGTGGCACAGGCTGCGGACCGGCAGGCAGCGGCGACGCTCTCCGGCAGCCAGGCCGCGCTGGCATCGGCCCAGCAGCACGTGGCCCAGGCCGACGCGCGTACGGTCCAGTGCGACACCGAGTTGGCCGATGCGCTGGCGCAGGCCGGGTTCGCCGATGTCACGGCCTATGCCGCCGCCACGCTCGCGCCGGACGCCATCGCCACACTCGACGAAGCCGTGCGCCGTTTCGATATCGATCTGGCCACCGCTGCCGAGCACCGCGCGCGCACCGCCGCCATCGCCCAGGCCATCGCCGCGCCGGACCTGCCCGCGCTGCTGGCTGCGCGTGACACGGCGGCCGTGCAGTTGGAGGATGCCATCCGCCAGCGCACCGAACTCGCCGCCGCGCGCGACGCGCTGCTGCAATGCCAGGCCCTGCTCGATGCGCTGGCCGAGGACAGCCGCGATGTGGAGGCGCGCTACGCCGTGCTGGGCCGGCTCTCGGAGGTGGCCAACGGCAACAATCCGCGCCGCATGACGTTCCAGCGCTTTGTGCTGGCGACCCTGCTGGACGAGGTGCTCGAGGCGGCGTCGCTGCGGCTGATGCGCATGAGCCGGGGCCGCTACGCCTTGCAGCGCGTGCGCGAGCAGGGCGACCAGCGCGTGGCGGGCGGGCTCGATCTCGAAGTGTTCGACCATGACACCGGCAGCGCGCGGCCCGCCAATACGCTGTCTGGGGGGGAGGGGTTCCTGGCCTCGCTGTCGCTGGCGCTGGGGCTGGCCGATGTGGTGCAGTCGCGCGCCGGCGGCATCCAGCTCGACACGCTGTTCGTGGACGAAGGTTTCGGCACGCTGGACCCGGAAAGCCTCGATTTTGCGATCCGCACGCTGCTGGACCTCCAGCAGGCGGGCCGGCTGGTCGGCATCATTTCGCACGTGACCGAGTTGCGCGAGCGCATCGATGTGCGGCTGGAGGTACGCCCCGGTGTGAGCGGCAGTCAGGCCGTGCTGCGTCTACCCTGAAGGGATGGCGGCCACCCCTCGCGGGCGGGTGCGATTATCGCCCGCCACGGGACCGGCCGCCTTGACCCTGTTTCCGCGCCGGGTGTAACCTTTGTTCAGTCTGCGAATTGGAGTTCGAATAGCGAACTTTCAGCAGGATTCGCAGGTTTCAGATGCACTCATGGCCGCACACAGACGGCCGCCAAGACAACACCAAGATTGTTGGACCCGGTCTGCGCCCGCCACCATGCCCCAGGCATGGGACAGACGGCGCGGACGCCCCGTCCTGCATGACGCCGGAGACAGTTTTGCGTGCCGCCCCCTTGCGGCTGGTCCCGGCCCTCGCTGCCGGACTTTTCCGTACTGGAACGCAAGTGATCAACAAGCTATATGACTCGGTGGAAGCGGCAGTGGCCGGTATCCACGACGGTGCCACGATCCTGATTGGCGGCTTCGGCATGGCCGGCATGCCGGCCGAGCTGATCGATGCGCTGATCGCACAAGGCGCACGCGACCTCACCATCGTCAACAACAACGCCGGCAACGGCGACACCGGCCTGGCCGCGCTGCTCAAGACCAAGCGCGTGCGCAAGATCATTTGCTCGTTCCCGCGTCAGGTGGATTCGTACGTGTTCGACTCGCTTTACCATGCCGGCGAGATCGAGCTGGAACTGGTGCCGCAGGGCAACCTGGCCGAGCGCATCCGCGCCGCCGGCGCCGGCATCGGCGGGTTCTTCACCCGCACCGCCTACGGCACCCCGCTGGCCGAAGGCAAGGAAACCCGCATCATCGACGGCAAGGGCTATGTGTTCGAGTCGCCGATCCACGCCGACTTCGCGCTGATCAAGGCCGACACGGCGGACCGCTGGGGCAACCTCACCTACCGCAAGACCGCCCGCAACTTCGGGCCTATCATGGCCATGGCCGCCAAATGCGCCATCGTGCAGGTGAGCCACATCGCGGAACTGGGCGAGCTGGACCCCGAGCACATCGTCACGCCGGGCCTGTTCGTCAAGCGCGTGGTCAAGATCGAAGGCGCCGCCCAGGCCGCCAAAGCCGCCAACGCCGATCAAGCCGCCTGAAGCCAAGGAGATCACAATGAACCGCCTGACCCGCGACCAGATGGCCGCCCGCGTGGCCCAAGACATTCCCGACGGTGCCGTGGTGAACCTCGGCATCGGCCTGCCCACCCTGGTGGGCAACCACCTGCCGGCCGACCGTGAAATCCTGCTCCAGAGCGAGAACGGCCTGCTCGGCATGGGCCCCGCGCCCGCAGCCGGCCAGGAAGACGGCGACCTGATCAACGCCGGCAAGCAGCCGGTGACGATCAAGGCCGGCGGCTCCTACTTCCACCATGCCGACTCGTTCGCGATGATGCGTGGCGGTCACCTCGACTTCTGCGTGCTGGGCGCGTTCCAGGTCTCGCAGACCGGCGACCTGGCCAACTGGCACACCGGCGCGCCGGGCGCCATCCCCGCCGTGGGCGGTGCGATGGACCTGGCCATCGGCGCCAAGCAGGTGTTCGTGATGATGGAACACCAGACCAAGCAGGGCGAAAGCAAGGTCGTGCGCGAGTGCACCTACCCGCTGACGGGTATCGGCTGCGTCACGCGGATCTACACCGACCTGGCGACCATCGACGTGACGCCGGACGGTCTGGTCGCCCGCGACCTCGTCGACGGCCTGAGCTTCGACGAACTCCAGCGCCTGACCGGCGTGCCGCTGCTGCAGCCCGTGGCCGCCTGACCCATACCAAAGACGAGTGAGACAGAACATGACTGACGCTTTCATCTGCGACGCCATCCGTACCCCCATCGGCCGTTATGCCGGCAGCCTGTCCGCGGTGCGCCCGGACGACCTCGGCGCCGTGCCGCTGCGCGCCCTGATGGCGCGTAACCCGAACCTGGACTGGTCCGCCATCGATGACGTGATCTACGGCAACGCCAACCAGGCGGGCGAGGACAACCGCAACGTGGCGCGCATGTCGTCGCTGCTGGCGGGCCTGCCTGAGGCCGTGCCCGGCGCCACCATCAACCGCCTGTGCGGCTCCGGCATGGACGCCACCGGCACGGCCGCGCGCGCCATCAAGTCCGGCGAAGCCACGCTGATGATCGCCGGCGGCGTGGAAAGCATGAGCCGCGCCCCGTTCGTGATGGGCAAGGCCACCTCGGCCTTCTCGCGCGATGCGCAGATCTTCGACACCACCATCGGCTGGCGCTTCATCAACCCGGCGATGCGTGCCGCCTACGGCGTGGACTCGATGCCCGAGACCGCCGAGAACGTCGCCACCGACTACAAGATCAGCCGCGAAGACCAGGATCTGATGGCGCTGCGCAGCCAGGAGAAGGCTTCCCGCGCCCAGGCCGACGGCACGCTGGCCCAGGAAATCACGGCGGTCACCATTCCGCAGAAGAAGGGCGACGCCATCGTGGTGGAGCGCGACGAACATCCGCGTGCCACCAGCATGGAAGCGCTGGCCAAGCTCCGCGGCGTGGTCCGCGCCGACGGCACGGTCACCGCCGGTAACGCCTCGGGCGTGAACGACGGCGCCTGCGCCCTGCTGCTGGCCAGCGAGGCCGGCCTGAAGCAGCACGGCCTGACCCCGCGTGCCCGCATCGTCGGCATGGCGACTGCCGGCGTGGCGCCGCGCGTGATGGGCATCGGCCCGGCCCCGGCTACCCAGAAGCTGATGAAGCAGTTGGGCATGTCGCTGGACCAGATCGACGTGATCGAACTGAATGAGGCGTTTGCTGCACAAGGGCTGGCCGTGCTGCGCCAGCTCGGCATCGCCGACGATGACAAGCGCGTGAACCCCAACGGCGGCGCCATCGCGCTGGGCCACCCGCTCGGCATGAGCGGTGCCCGCCTGGTGACCACGGCGATGTACCAGCTGCATCGCACCGGCGGCCGCTACGCGCTGTGCACGATGTGCATCGGCGTGGGCCAGGGCATCGCCATGGTGATCGAACGCGTCTGACCGTTGCTGAACGTGTCCTGACGGGCTTGAGGGGCGCCGGGCGCCCCTCAAGTTTCGTCCGCTTCCTGCCGTTTACCCGGATGGGAAGTTTCAGTGGTGTCTCTTCCCCAACGAGGTAG
Source organism: Cupriavidus sp. 10L43_2 (assembly GCF_056395265.1). Classification (NCBI taxonomy): domain Bacteria; kingdom Pseudomonadati; phylum Pseudomonadota; class Betaproteobacteria; order Burkholderiales; family Burkholderiaceae; genus Cupriavidus; species Cupriavidus sp. 10L43_2. The sequence goes on along the minus strand of NZ_JBFTJE010000008.1, from coordinate 216,432 downwards.
AGCAATGCGGCCGGGCCGACGGGCTCGCCGGCTGGCCGCATCTTTTTCTGACGGACCCGGCTGAAGTTGCCGGTACGGAGTACCGAGATGTCCCTTCCCGTTGCCACGCTTATCACCGGCGCCAGTTCCGGTATCGGCCGCGCCATTGCCGAAATGCTGCTCGCCGATGGCGTGACCCAGGTGGTCAATGTCGACTACGCGGAACCCGCGTGGTCGCACCCCAACATGACGTTCTTCCAGGCCGACCTGACCAACGCCGACGCCACGCGTGCGGCGGCGGCGCAGGTGACGTCCCGCTTCGCCGTGACGCGGCTGGTGAACAACGCCGGCGCCACCCGCCCCGGTACCGCCGACACGGCCACCACGGCCGACCTAGACTACGTAGTGGGCCTGACGCTGCAGGCCACCATGCTGCTCACCCAGGCCTGCCTGCCCGCGATGCGTGCGGCCGGCTTTGGCCGCATCGTCAACATGGCCTCGCGCGCGGCGCTGGGCAAGCCCGACCGCGTGGTGTATTCCGCGGTCAAGGCCGGGCTGGTTGGCATGACCCGAACGCTGGCGATGGAGCTGGGCGGCGACGGCATCACCGTCAACGCCGTGGCACCGGGTCCCATCGCCACCGAGCTGTTCCGCCGGAGCAATCCGGAGGGCAGCGAACAAACACGGCGCATCCTGGCAAGCATCGCCGTGAAACGAATGGGAACGCCGGAAGACGTGGCGCGTGCCTCGCTCTTCTTCCTCTCGCCCGAGAATGGTTTCGTGACCGGACAGGTGCTGTACGTCTGCGGCGGAACCACGCTGGGCGTGGCGCCCGTATAAGAAAGATGCCCGCCCTGGCACGGGGCGGAAATAGCGATTCAAAGCTTGGCGTCGGCGGCACCTATCCCAGCCGCTGGCGAGCATTTCATTCCTGGAGCACAAGATGAGCATGACCAATCAACCTTCGAAGGCGCGCAGACGCCTGCTGGCCGCTGGTGTGGCACTGGCCGCCGGCATTGCCGCCGTGGGCGGCGCGCAGGCACAGGGCACCTATCCGACCAAGCCGATCACGATGATCGTGCCGTTCTCGGCCGGTGGCACCACCGACATCCTGGCGCGTATCGTCAGCCTGCAGCTGGGCAAGGCCCTGGGCCAGCCCGTGGTGGTGGACAACCGTCCGGGCGCGGGCGGCAACATCGGCGCTTCGCTGGCCGCCAAGGCCCCGGGCGACGGCTACACGCTGTTCATGGGCACCATCGGCACGCACGCCATCAACCAGTCGCTGTACTCCAAGCTGCCGTACGATCCGGTGAAGGATTTCGCGCCGATCACGCGCGTGGCCATGGTGCCGAACATCGTCGTGGTGAACCCGAAGGTGCCGGTGCACAACGTGAAGGAACTGATCGCCTACGTGAAGGCCAACCCGGACAAGCTGTCGTACGGCTCGTCGGGCAGCGGCTCGTCGATGCACCTCTCGGGTGAGCTGTTCAACTCGATGACCAACCTGCACATCCAGCACATTCCGTACAAGGGCAGCGCCCCGGCCGTGAACGACCTGCTGGGCAACCAGATCGGCCTGATGTTCGACAACATGCCGTCGTCGTACCCGCACGTGAAGGCCGGCAAGCTGCGCGCCATCGCCGTGACCTCGGGCAAGCGCTCGCCGGCCCTGCCGGACGTGCCGACGGTGGCCGAAGCCGGCGTGCCCGGCTATGAAGCCACGTCGTGGTTCGCGCTGTACGCCACGGGCGGCACGCCGCAGCCGATCGTCGACCGCCTGAACGCCGAAGTGGTGAAGATCCTCGCCATGCCGGAAGTGAAGAAGCAGATGGCCGAACAAGGCGCCGAGCCGAACCCGGAAAAGCCGGCCCAGCTCGCCGCCTTCATGAAGTCCGAGTCCGCCAAGTGGGCCAAGGTCGTGAAGGCCTCCGGCGCGACGGTGGACTGATCGTTGCAGCACTGAAGCACGCAGTACGCAGTAAGCAGTACTGGGAACCGGCCCGATGGGCCGGTTTTTTTATGCCCAAGAAAAAGCCCGCGAACCAGTCGCGGGCAGAAATCCCAGGTCCCGGAGGGACAGGAGGAGACAACCGACACGGGCCGGTGTGCGGGAAATCAGGCCAGGCTGTACTTGACCACTTGTTCCTCGACACCGACAAAGCGCACGAGCTGGCGCAGCCCGCTCGCGTATTCCTTGATGTGATGCCCTTCCGGCGTGTCGGGCAGCCGGTAGTAGATCGGGGCCGAACCGGCGCGGGCGCGGGCCGCGCGGACAGGCGCGGCGGCCTCGCCAGCGGCGGAGCCTTCGGTGAATTCCGGTCTTGCGTTCATAGACAACTCCCGGGAGACGCATGACGCGGAACGTTGGGCCGGCAAAGGGGCGCGCGCATGCGGGTGGCAATGTCTGGAATGTATTGCAAGCGGTCGGGAAATGCCATTTCGTTTTTTTTAGATCTGTTTCGAGACAATTGACTAAATTGTCATAAATAGACGCCGGCGCGCATTGCCGATGCCTGGGGCGCAACAAGCGCGTATCCCATGGGTTAACGGCATGACGCCGCGTGACTTGCGCGTTACCATACCGGGCAGCTTCGCCGCGACCTCACCCGCTCATCGCGGGGCAGGGTCGCAACCTTCATGCCAGGCTCCCGCACCCAGATCCCGCCTCATGTCTACCCAGCACGCCCTGTTGATTTCGCTGATCGAAAAGCCGTCCTCCGGCTACGACCTCGCGCGCCGGTTCGACAAGTCCATCGGCTATTTCTGGCACGCCACGCACCAGCAGATCTATCGGGAACTGGGCCGCATGGCCGATCACGGCTGGATTGCGGCCGATGAGCAGGGCAATGGCGCGAGCAATGGCACGAACGGCGGCGAGCCCGCCGAGGCCGATGGCGTGGAGAAGAAGAGTCGCAAGAAGGTGTATCGCGTGTTGCCGGCTGGTCGCGACGAACTGGCGCGCTGGGTGCTCGCTCCCGGGCTGGGGATCGATCAGCGTGAGGAAATTCTGGTGAAGCTACGTGCAGATGCTGCAATCGGGCCACTGGGACTGGCCGACGAGATGGCACGGCTGATCGCGCTGCATCAGGCGCGGCTTGAGACGTTTCTCAAGATCGAGCAGAAGGACTTCGCGGCCGGGCAGGCCGACCGCACGCGGCAGATCCATCATGCGCTGCTCAGGCGCGGCATCCGCTATGAGGAAGACTGGGTGAAATGGGCCAAGGATCTGCTGCCGCTGCTGGCGGCTCCTGCCGCCAGCGACAACACGTAACTGCTACCGTCAGGCCACGTCGAGCGCGGAGGCCGCGCTGGCCGGGGCGGCTTCGGCCAGACCGAGGCGACGGCGAGCGAGTGCATACTCCTCCACAAATCGACGCACCAGTTCACCGGCCGGCACCACGCGCTTGATCGCGCCCACGCCTTGGCCGGCGCCCCAGATGTCCTTCCACGCCTTGACGCTCGCCGAGCCGAAATTCATCTTCGAGGCATCGGAGGTCGGCAGGGCTTCCGGGTCCAACCCCGCGCGCACGATGCTGTTGCGCAGGTAATTGCCGTGTACGCCCGTGAACAAGTTGGAATAGACGATATCGTCCGCCGAGCTGTCGACGATCATCTGCTTGTAGGCGTCCTGCGCGTTCGCTTCCTGGGTGGCGATGAAGGCCGAGCCGATATAGGCAAGGTCCGCCCCGGCGGCCTGCGCGGCCAGCACGGCGTTGCCACTGGCGATGGCGCCGGACAGCAGCAGCGGGCCATCGAACCATTCCCGGATTTCATGCAGCAGCGCGAACGGCGACAGTGTGCCGGCATGGCCGCCCGCGCCGGCCGCCACGGCGACCAGCCCGTCCGCGCCCTTCTCGATCGCCTTGCGCGCGAAGGTGTTGTTGATGACGTCATGCAGCACGATGCCGCCGTAGGAATGCACGGCGTCATTGACTTCCTTGCGCGCGCCGAGCGAGGTGATGACGATGGGCACCTTGTAGCGCACGCACAGTTCCAGGTCGTGCTCCAGGCGGTCGTTGGACTTGTGCACGATCTGGTTCACCGCGAACGGGGCGGAAGGACGGTCTGGGTGCCTGGCGTCGTGCTCGGCCAGTTCCGTGGTGATGCGGTCCAGCCATACCTCGAGCTTCTCGGCCGGGCGTGCGTTAAGCGCCGGGAACGAGCCGACCACGCCGGCCTTGCACTGGGCGATCACGAGGTCGGGATTGGAAATGATGAACAGCGGCGAGCAGACGGCCGGCAGTGACAGGTTCTGGAGCAGGGCGGGAAGGGCCATGATGGGATTCCTCTGATCTCTAATAGATGGGGCGTGGAAATACGAGTCGCTCAGGCGCCCCGCAAGATGTGTTTCTGGGCGCCGAGGCGGGCGCCCATGGCCTCGCCCAGCGCCTGCAATGCGCTGAGCGGGCGCACCATGACTTCGAATTCGACGATCTTGCCGGTGGCATCGAAACGGATCATGTCGATGCCCTTCAGCGCCTTGCCGGCCACATTGGCACTGAATTCGAGCACCACGCTCGCCTGGTCGTCGCCGACGAAGCTGCGGTGGTAGCGGAAGTCCTCGAAGACCTCGTTCACCGTGGTCAGCACCAGCTGGATGGCGGCGCGGCCTGGGTAGGGCGTGTGCGCCACGGGTGAACGAAACACCACTTCGTCGGCGACGATGCTATCGAGCGCGTCCATATTGTGGGTGGCGATCATCGTGTGCCACGTGTCCAGCGATTGCGCCGCGGCGGGCGCGAGTGAGAGGTTTCGCATCGGGTCTCCTCCGATCACGTCGAAAGTCGTAGTGGAATCTGCTTTATGCAACTGGTTGCATAGTGAGTGGCAAGGTATCACGACGCGGAGGCGTTTTGCAAGCGGCAGGCAGCTTCGTGTGCCGGGTTGTCTACAATGCACGCATCGCCGTTTTTCGCGGCGCGTCATCCAGGAGCACTCTTGACCACGCTTTCCGGGGCCGACCCGCAGCCCGATGCCCTGTTCGATGCCGACCTCGACGCCTGGCGCCGTCAACCCGAGCGCGCGTTCGATGGCTGGCTGGCCAGCCACGGTTTCCGGCACGGCACCGCCGTCGTCTATCGGGCGATGTGGGGCAAGCTGCTGCGCTGGTCCGGCGAGCAGGGCTTGCCGCCGCTGACGTGGTCGGCGGGGCAGATCGGCGCGTTTCTCGATGCCCAGGACCTGCACAAGCGCCATCGTTATCGTTATGCGCGGCTGATCGAGCGCGTGTTCCACCATCTCTCGCTGCTGCAACAGAACTTGCACAATCCCGCGAGTCAGGCGGTGAAGAATCATCTGACGGAGGGGGATAACGACCCCACGGCATTCCTGCTGCCGGGCGAGCGCGATCTGCTGGTGGCGCGCGTGCTGTCGCCCGATGGGCTCGAGCGGCCGGACCTGTCGCGCGGCATTTCGCCTACGCAGTGGAAGCGCGCGCGCGACGTGGCGCTGATCGCCGTGCTGCTGGGTGGCGGCCTGAAGGTGGCAGAGGTGCGCGCGCTGCGCGTGGAAACCATCGACGGCTTGGAGGAAGGGGCTGGCGATGGTGGAGAGGGCGCCGCGCTGGCCCTGCGCATGGTGCGCCCGGACAACGGCCGCGCCTATACCGTGCCGCTGTTCCCGTTCGCCGAGGTGCCGCTGCGCCACTGGCTGGCGCTGCGCGCGGCCGCCGGCACGCTCGGCGAACTGGTCTTCCCGGCGATGGCCAATGGCCGGCCGATGCATGCGGCTTCGATCTACCGTCGCGTGGAGCTTCTATTAGAAGAGGCCGGCGTGCTGGCCGGGCGGCGCGAGCGGGCGTCGCCGCAGACGCTGCGCAATACGTGCGGTGCGATGCACTTCGATGCCGGTACTGCACCGGCCAAGGTGGCCCAGGTGCTCGGCATGCGCGATCTGGAGTCCGGCTGGCGGCTGCACGCCGCCTATGAGGCGTGGCAGGCACGTGCCGGCCTGCCGCCGACCCGGTCCGCCGCGCCTCAGCCGTCTTGACGATGGCGCTGTGACGCAGCCGTGATATGTTGGGCGTAACCCGCGCCGGCTATGATGAGCGCCCCGCGCAAATGCGCCCGATCCGGCGCGTGGCATCGCCCCCGAATTCCTATTTCTGACCCTGATCCTTTCCATGGCTGAGACCTTACTGCTGACCGGTGCCACCGGCTATATTGCTTCCCACACTTGGGTGGCACTGCACGAAGCAGGCTACAACGTTGTCGGTATCGATAATCTCTGTAACAGCAACCGTGCAGTTGTCGAACGCCTGGCGCAGATTACCGGCGCGACGCCCAATTTCGTCGAAGGCGACGTGCGTGACCGCGCGCTGCTGGACAAGCTGTTCGCCGAACACAAGATTTCCGGTGCGATCCATTTTGCCGCGTTGAAGGCGGTGGGCGAGTCGGTGAGCCAGCCGATCGAGTATTACAGCAACAATCTCAACGGATTGTTGACGCTTTGCGCCGCGATGCAGTCGGCCAACGTGAAACAACTGGTATTCAGTTCGTCGGCCACGGTTTACGGGAATCCTCATGCCGTGCCGATCCTCGAGGATTTTCCGCTGTCCGCGACCAATCCGTACGGCCAGACCAAGCTGATGGGCGAGCAGATTCTGCGCGATATCGAGATTTCGGATGCGAGTTGGCGAATCGGATATCTCCGGTATTTCAATCCGGTTGGTGCCCATGACAGCGGGCTGATTGGCGAGGACCCGGGCGGCATTCCCAACAACCTGATGCCCTATGTGGCCCAGGTGGCGGGTGGCCGCCGGCAGAAACTGAGCGTCTATGGCGGCGACTACCCCACCGTGGATGGCACCGGCGTGCGCGACTATATCCACGTCTGCGACCTGGCCGACGGCCATGTGGCTGCGCTGAAATACTTGCGCGAGCAGCCGCGCGGCATGACCGTGAACCTTGGCACCGGCCGTGGCTACAGCGTCCTGGAGGTGGTGAAGGCTTACGAACGTGCGAGCGGCCGGCCTGTTCCTTATGAAATCGTGGCGCGGCGGCCCGGCGATATCGCTTCCTGCTATGCCGATCCGGCGCTTGCCCAGGAGTTGCTTGGCTGGCGCGCCCAGCATGACATCGACCGCATGTGCGAGGACTCGTGGCGCTGGCAGTCAATGAATCCGAACGGGTTTACCGGCTGAGCGATGACGGGGCGCGTACCCGTTTCTGCGGCAGCGGGATAACCGACGCGCAACAAAAAACCGGGCCTTGGCCCGGTTTTTTGTTGGTGCGGTGACGCGGCGATCAGCGGATCAGGAAATCTTCCACCGTTTTGCCGTTGGCCAGGGCCTGGGTCAGCCAGCCCGGGCGCTTGCCGCGGCCGGTCCAGGTATTGCCGGCGCTGTCGCGATAGCGCACCGGCACCTTGCGCGCGGCCTTCTTGCTGGCCACGGCCTTGCCGCTGCCAAATCCGAGATCGTCGGCGGTCAGGCCATATTGTTCGATTTTTTCGCGAATATCGGCAATCACAGTCGCCTGCTCGCGCGACTTGATCTCTTCCGCCTGCTTCTGCAGTTCGCTGATTTTCTGAACGATTTCCTGATAGGTCGCCATTTCCAAGCCTCTATTTATAGATGGGTCCGCGAATTGTCGAGGGCATTATAACCGCTGCACCCCGCCCTGCAAATCCCTTTTCCGCGCCAGGGGCCAATTTGCGAAAAGTCTCAAATCACTTAATCCCCTGAACTTTTATCAGGGAGGGCTGTCGCCGCCGGCATTTGCCGGGGCAATCGAGTAACGCCAGCGCGAATACCCGGGTGGTCAGGATAACCATCGATTCGGCACGGCAGCGCGCGGCCCGTAGATGCAAAACGGCGCGATATTCGGCGGACGCTGAACTGGCCTGCCGACGCGTTTCGGATTCTGCCGCATTTGAGACGATTCGCCTGTTTGAGTCGGCCGTTTTGTGCAGTGCATCCGGGGCATATGTGCGGTGTATGCCACCGCATTTTGCGCATTTGCCTCGGGTGCCTTATCCGCACAGTGAATTCGATTTGCCGGTTGCCTCAAGGATGGTTGAGACCGCGCCGTTATCGTGTCTTGAGCAGGCTGCCAGGGGTGTCCGCCTGCCGGACCGGTGCCGGGAGGGCGCCGGGTTTCCTCCTATTCATTCAGCGAATCATGTCCTTTCACAACGATATTCAGATCAAGACCCTTTTGCGGGGCGCCATGGTCGTGCTCACCGCCATCCTGCTGCTGGTGGGCGGGGCCGGGCTGCATGGCATCTCGCAAACCAATGATGCGCTGAAGGAAACCTATTCGAACCAGCTTGCCTCGGCGCTTGCGCTGAGCGAGGCGATGCTGGGCACCACCCGCGTGCGCCTGGCGCTGGACCGTGGCGTCATGCCCGGCAGCGAAAGCGACGACATGAAGAAGAACGTGGACCGCTCCATGATCTTCGTCGAGTCGTCCAACGCCGGCTGGAAGCGCTATTTGGCGCTGCCCCAGGGCGATGAGGAAAAGGCGCTCGCCACCCCGCTGGGCGTCGCGCGCCAGGCTTTCTTCGAGAAGGGCGTGACGCCGCTCCAGCAGGCGCTGGTCGCCGGTAACCGCGAAGAGTCCCTGCGCCTGGCCCGCGACGTGCTGCCCGACCTCCAGCGCACGATGGCCACGGCCCACGAGAAGCTCGAGAAATTCCAGATGAACGTGGCCAAGGGCAGCTTCGAAGGCGCCCAGGCCCGTTTTGAGAGCATTCGCCTGTTGTCGATCGTCCTGATTGTGGCCGGAACCGTCGTTGCCATCCTGGCGGCCGTGATGCTGCAACGTGCGATCGTGCGCCCGGTGGAGGAAGCGCTCGACGTGTTCGAGCGCATGGCGCGCGGTGACCTGACCTCGCGCATCGTCAGCATGTCGAAGAACGAGATCGGCCGGATGATGCAGGCGCTGGCGAAGATGCAGGAGAGCCTGTCGGGCATCGTCGCCGAAGTGCGCGGCGGTACCGATTCGATTGCCTCGGCCACGCAGCAGATTGCCGCCGGCAACACCGACCTGTCGCAGCGCACCGAGGAACAGGCGTCGTCGCTGGAGCAGACCGCGGCGAGCATGGAGGAACTGACCACGGTGGTGCGCCAGAACGCCGACAACGCGCGCCAGGCTGGCGTGCTGGCTGGCGAGGCGTCGCAGATCGCCATGAAGGGTGGCGACGTGGTGGGCCGCGTGGTGGATACGATGAACGAGATCAACGGCGCCTCGCGCAAGGTGGTCGAGATCATCGGCGTGATTGAAGGCATCGCCTTCCAGACCAACATCCTGGCGCTGAATGCCGCCGTGGAAGCGGCGCGGGCCGGTGAACAGGGCCGTGGCTTTGCCGTGGTGGCCGGCGAGGTGCGCAGCCTGGCGCAGCGCAGCGCCAACGCCGCCAAGGAAATCGAGACGCTGATCGGCGAATCGGGCCAGCGCGTGGAAAGCGGTACGCGTCTGGTGGCCGAGGCCGGCCAGACCATGGGCGAGATCGTCCAGGCCGTGCGTCGCGTGACGGACATCATGAACGAGATCGGCGCGGCGTCGCAGGAGCAGACCACCGGCATCGAGCAGGTGAATCAGGCGGTGAACCAGATGGACCAGGTGACGCAGCAGAACGCGGCGCTGGTCGAGGAAGCGGCGGCTGCCGCCGGTGCGCTCGAGGAACAGGCGCAGAAGCTCAAGAACGTGGTGTCGGTGTTCACGCTGGGTGGCGAGGACGGTCGTCGCGCCGCCGCGCCGGCCCCGGTGCATGCCGCGCCGAAGCTGGCCATGTCGTCGCCCGCGTCGGGCCCGGCACGCGCTGCCGCCCGCCCCGCCAGCGCACGGCCGCCGGTGGTGCGCAAGTCACGCGAGTCGCAGCTGGTGCGCCCGCAGTTGTCGGCGTCGGGGGCGGCCCCTGCCTCGCGCGCGGACGACGACTGGGCCGCGTTCTGATCGCCCAATCATCGTTTGAAGTAAGCGCTTGACTGTTCCCATGGCGGAGACACGATGCCGTGATACGGGCCGCCCGATGGCCCGCATCGAGGGTATGCCGGCATCCGTGCCCGCCACAAACGCGCCGCCCCCATGACTGCCACGACTTACAGCCTCCTGATGCTTGCGTCCGTGCTCGGCCTTGCCGCCGCGCGCGCGCGCCGCACGGCATCGGGCGACCGCACGCCGGGCCGCAAGGCCGCGCGCAGCCTGACGTGGTCGGCGGCATTGATGTCGCAGGCCACGCTCGGCATGCCGGTCTGGGTGGCCATCGCCTCCGGCACGCTCACCGCCGCCAATGACGGCGTGAAGATGGCCGCCACGTTCGTGGCGACGCTGGCGGCGACGGCCATCGTCGCGCAAGTGATTCCACCCATCTTCCATTGGTTCCGCCAAGGCCGACGCGGCTGGGGTGTGGCCGTGGCGCTGGCGATGGCGTCCGGCGCCGGCCTGGTGGCCGTGGCTGGCGCGCGCCTGGGAGGCGTGTGCGGTGGCACGGGCTTGAGCGCCCGCGCCTGCGTGGAAGCGACCGGGCTGCCCGCACCGGCCTGGCTGGCCGGCGGGTTGGCGCTGCTCTGCGCCGCGATGTTTGCGGTGCACCGCGCGCAGTCGCGCGGCTGGCTGCCGGCTGGCGTCGAGCCGGTTCTGGCGGGCGATGGCATCGACGAACTGCCTGCCGGCATGGTCTCGCGCCAGGAGCAGCGGGCAGGGCGGCGCGGCCTGTCGCGCATTCCCGGCCTGACCGTGCGGCCCGCCGCGCGTGGACAGGCACCAGTCGGCGAGTACAGCGTGACGACCGACCTCCCGGACCGCAACGCGTTCGCGCGGTGGCTCGACCAGACCATCGCCCATGCGCGGCTCTCCGACACCGGCTGCGCGGTGCTGCTGATCCATATCGCCGATTTCCGCGAGGTGGACGAAGTATTCGAGGTGCGCGCCGACGACATCCTCGCCCAGGATGCCGGCGCGCTGGCGCAAGCCGCGCTGGAGCCGCACGACTTCCTGGCCCGACTGGCGCGCGACGAATTCGCCGTGGGCGTGCCGGCACTGGTGCAGCACAGCCGGGCGCATGAACTGGGCTCGCGCGTGCTCGGCTCGCTGGCGGAGTTCGTGGCGGCGCGGGGCTTGCAGATGCAGATCGGCGTGAATATCGGCATCGCCATCTATCCGCGCGACGCGCAGACCTCCGAGGCGCTGATGCAGGCCGCCCGCGTGAGCCTGGCGGAGGCGCGCGAGAGCGGCTCCAACCAGGTGCGCGTGTTCAATTCCGCCGCCGGCGAGCGCGCGCGCCGTATGCGCGTGATCCGGCGCGACCTCTGGCTGGCCATCCAGGACGACGGCCTGCGGCTGATGTACCAGCCCAAGTTCGATGTGAAGACCCGCCGCGTGGTGGGCGCCGAGGCGTTGTGCCGCTGGCGCCATCCCACGCTGGGCGCGGTCAATCCGGCCGAATTCATCATGGTGGCCGAGCAGTCGGGCCAGATCGACAAGCTCGACGACTGGGTGATCGCCACGGTCTGCGCGCAGGTGCGCCAGTGGCACGATGCCGGGCTGCCCATCGTGCCGGTGGCGATCAATGTGTCCGGGTTGCGTTTCGCGAGCCGGAATTTCCCGCAGTACCTGCTGGAACAGATCCACCAGCACGACATTCCGCCTTCGGCCATCACGCTGGAGATTACCGAGACGGCGGCGATGAAGGACATCGGCAAGTCGCTGGAGACGCTGGCGGAACTGCAGGCGCTGGGCATTCAGGTGGCGCTGGACGACTTCGGCAGCGGCTATTCAAGCCTGGGTTACCTGAAGCGGCTGCGCGTAGGCACGCTCAAGATCGACCGGACGCTGATCGGCGGGCTCGATACGGACCCGCAGGGCCGCGCGATCGTCGGCTCCATGGTGGCGCTGGCGCACGAACTGCGCATGAAGGTGGTGGCGGAGGGCGTGGAGTCGACCTCGCAGCTGGACATCCTGCACGGCATGGGCTGCGACGAAGTGCAGGGCTTCCTGATGGCGCTGCCGCTGGAGCCGTCGGCGTTCGCCGACACCCTGCACGGCGCTGAACCGCTGCGCGCCTGACCTCGCGCCGGGATCCCCGGATTAGAAGCTTTCCTCTAATCGACGCGTTGTTGCCTCAAATCCGGGCACGAACGGGTCGATATGCTGAAGACAGGCAGTGGCACGCGTACCGCGTGCACACGGCTGGCCCGTCCGTCGCCAGCAGCCTGGGCGCGCGCGCCTCTTGCAGGCACGCAGGCGGACCAACTTTTACCCCGGAGTCCCCCCATGTCCCTCCCGAGCATTCTCGTCGTCGACGATTCGCCTTCCCTTCGCCGCATGATCGGCGCCTGCCTGCGGGCTGGCGGCTACACGGTGACGGAGGCCGCCGACGGCAAGGAGGCCCACGAGGTGGCGCTGGAAGGGCGCTTCGGGATGCTGGTGACCGATCAGGTGATGCCCGGCATGGACGGCCTGGCGCTGATCCGCGCGCTGCGGGCGCTGCCGGACTATGCCGGCGTGCCGATCCTGATGCTTTCCACCGAGCACGACGACCGCATCCGCGATCAGGCCCGCGAGGCTGGCGCGTCCGGTTTCCTGGCCAAGCCGTTCGATCCGGAAGAACTGATGGCGTCGGTGGAAGCCTTGCTGGACCTGCCGACCCCTCCCACGGAGGGGTAATGTCGCGGGCCATGTCGCCCTTCATTCACCCCGTTTGCTGCCGTAAATACTGGAGGGCCATAGCAGGTGTCCGGCGCGCGCCGGCTGCCTCTGGCCGCATATTGTGGGTCGCAAATCGCGGGTCGCCACAAGCCAAGGGGCACGGAACCCCGGCCTCGACCCATCCAGCCAGCGGGGGCAACCATGAATACGAGCATCAACAAGGCAGACGGCGCGGGTGAAGAATTCCTCGCGTTCCGCCTCGGTCGCGAAGAATACGGCATCGACATCCTGAAGGTGCAGGAGATTCGCGGCTACGAATCGGTGACGCAGATCGCCAACGCGCCCGCCTATCTGAAGGGCGTGATCAACCTGCGCGGCATCATCGTTCCCATCATCGACCTGCGCATCAAGTTCAATCAGGCCGAGGTCAGCTACGACCAGTACACCGTGGTGATCATCGTTGATCTCCATCAACGCACCACCGGCATCGTGGTTGACGGCGTGTCAGACGTGCTGACGCTGGCGCCGGCGCAGATCAAGCCCGCCCCGGCACTCTCCGGCGGCGTGGACACCGAATACATCCGCGGGCTGGGCTCGCTCGAAGGCCGCATGCTGATCCTGGCGGACATCGAGAAGTTGATGAACATCGACGACCTCGCCGCCATCGACGCCGCGGCCAGCAGCCACTGATCCCCACTTCACACCGGCCCACGGCGCGTACGCCTGACAAAGCGCGCTGGCGCCCACGGCTTTCACGCAGCAACGAGACATGCGCAACAACCAGCCTGTAACCCAACGCGAGCACCTGCTCTCGCCGAACGACTACCTGATTTCGCGAACCGATCTCAAGGGACGGATCACGTTCGCGAACCGGGCGTTCATCGAGACCAGCGGCTTCACGGCGGAGGAGCTGCTTGGCGCGGCGCATAACCTCGTGCGCCATCCCGACATGCCGCCGGAAGCGTTCGCCGATCTCTGGCGCGCCCTGGAGGCCGGCCAGTCCTGGACCGGCGTGGTCAAGAACCGCCGCAAGGACGGCGACCACTACTGGGTGCTGGCCACCGTCACGCCCACGCGCGTGGCAGATCGTGTGGTGGGCTACACCTCGGTCCGGGCGATGGCCAGCCGGGAGCAGATCGACGCCACCGCCGCGCTGTACCTGCGCTTCCGGGAGAACCGGGCGCGCGGGCTGGCGATTCGCGATGGCGCGGTGGTGCGCACGGGCCTCGCCGGGCTGCTGGGCCGCCTGACGCGCGTGGACCTCAAGCGCCGCATCCTCTGGGCCCAGCTGGCCGGACTGGTCTGGTTCCTGGCGGCTGCGGGCGGCGCGCACTGGCTCGCGCCGGAGGCCGCTGCGCAACTGTGGCCGTGGCTGTGGGGCGCCTTCGGGCTGGCCGTGCTGTCCTCGTTCGCGGCGGGCTCGATGCTGGTGACGCGGGTGGAGCGCCCGGTCGGCGAGATGCTCGACTTCGCCCTGCGCATGGGCGCGGGCGACCTGACCACTGGCTTCGACCACGAATCGAACGATGAAATCGGCGCGCTGGCGCGGGCCATGCGCACGATGCAGCGCAGCCTGCTGTCCGTGGTGCACGACATCCACGAAGGCATGGCGAGCATTTCCACGGCCACGCACGAGGTGGCGGCCGGCAACAACGACCTGTCGCAGCGTACCGAGCAGCAGGCGGCCTCGCTCGAAGAGACCGCCTCGAGCATGGAGCAGCTGACCAGCACGGTCCGCCAGAACGCGGACAACGCCCGCCAGGCGACCGGACTGGCCGCCAATGCCTCGGACACCGCCGTGCGCGGCGGTGACGCCGTGGGCCGCGTGGTGCAGACGATGGACGAGATCAACGAAGCCTCGCGCAAGATCGTCGACATCATCGGCGTGATCGAAGGCATCGCCTTCCAGACCAACATCCTGGCCCTGAATGCTGCCGTGGAAGCGGCGCGGGCCGGGGAGCAGGGTCGGGGGTTTGCCGTGGTGGCGGGCGAGGTGCGCAGCCTGGCGCAGCGCAGCGCCAACGCGGCCAAGGAAATCAAGGGCCTGATCGGCGACACCGTGGCGCGCGTGGAGAACGGCGCGGCGCAGGTGAGCGACGCAGGCGCGACCATGGACGAGATCGTGCAGGCCGTGCGCCGCGTGACCGACATCATGGGCGAGATCAGTTCGGCATCGGCGGAGCAGAGTTCTGGCATCGAACAGGTGAACCAGGCCGTGGCGCAGATGGACGAGGTGACGCAGCAGAACGCTGCGCTGGTGGAGCAGGCCGCTGCCGCGGCCGGCGCACTGGAAGAACAGGCCAACCGGTTGCGCGAGTCGGTATCCACCTTCCGCGTCAGCATGCAGGCCGAAGTCCGGCCGGCGCGCCCGCGCAAGGGCTTGCCGGCGCCGGAAGTGGGAAGCGGAGCCGGGTACGCAAGTATCTGAACGTCAAGACGCCGCGGGCACAACGTGGCGCCAGGAACGGGGTAAGAGCGGCCTAGCGGCCGCGATAACAACGCGGGAGGCGGCAACCGATGCCCATCCCGGTCTTTTTTGACAGAAGGGGGTAGTTCTATGCAGTGGTTCAATCAACTGCGCGTTACGACCAGGCTTATTGCCGGCTTCCTGGTCGTTTCCGTGATCGGCGCCATCATCGGCCTGCTGGGCGTTGTCAATATGGGGCGCATGGCGGAATGGACCGGCAAGATCTACAACAGCGATCTGCAGGCCCTGAAGGCCGTGCAGGACGGCAATATCAACCTCGTCTACGCCAGCCGCTCGCAGATCGCGCTGCTGTCCGCCTCGACGATGGGCGAGCGCGCCACCGAGCGCGAGACCATCGAGAAATCGCTGGCCGCCATGGAAGCGCGCGTGAAGGCCGCCAAGGACTCGTTCACCTCGCCGGAAGGCCAGGCGATGGTCAAGCAGTATGAAACGCTGGTGCCGGCCTTCCGTGAACGCATGGAGAAGTACGTGGCGCTGGTCGGCAAGCAGCCGCTGGACACGTCGCAGTTCGAATCCACCGTGTTCACCGAGAGCGCGGACCTGCTCAAGGACAGCCGCGCGCTGGAAGACGTGCTGTTCAAGATGGTCAAGCGCCGCGACGAGCGCGCCAAGCTCAACATGGACGAATCGACCAGCGTCTATAACAGCTCGCGCGTGCTGATGCTGATCCTGGTGGTCGGCGGTCTGGCGCTTTCCGTGCTGCTGGGCTGGTTCCTGGCGCGTCAGCTGTCGAAGCAGCTGGGCGGGGAGCCCGATTACGCAGCGTCGATCGCCTCGCAGATCGCCGATGGCGACTTCTCGGGCAAGGTGGCGCTGCGCAACGGCGACCGTGGCAGCCTGCTGCTGGCGATGAGCCAGATGCAGGAGCAGCTGTCGTCGATGGTGCGCGAGTTCAAGGAATCGGCGGAATCGATTGGCACCGCATCGCGCGAGATCGCGGCCGGCAACAACGACCTGTCGCAGCGTACCGAGCAGCAGGCGGCCTCGCTCGAGGAAACCGCATCGAGCATGGAAGAGCTGACCAGCACGGTCCGCCAGAACGCCGACAACGCGCGTCAGGCCAGCGGGCTGGCCGCCAATGCCTCGGAGACCGCCGTGCGCGGTGGCGAGGTGGTGGGTCGCGTGGTGAAGACGATGGACGAGATCAACGAGGCCTCGCGCAAGATCGTCGACATCATCGGCGTGATCGAAGGCATCGCCTTCCAGACCAACATCCTGGCGCTGAACGCCGCCGTGGAAGCGGCGCGTGCCGGCGAACAGGGCCGCGGCTTTGCCGTGGTGGCTGGCGAGGTGCGCAGCCTGGCGCAGCGTAGCGCCAATGCGGCCAAGGAAATCAAGGGCCTGATCGGCGACACCGTGGCGCGCGTGGACAACGGCGCAGCGCTGGTGGGCCAGGCGGGCACGACCATGGGCGAGATCGTCCAGGCCGTGAAGCGCGTGACCGACATCATGGGCGAGATCAGCGCGGCCTCCGCCGAGCAAAGCTCGGGCATCGAACAGGTGAACCAGGCCGTGGCGCAGATGGACGAGGTGACGCAGCAGAATGCGGCGCTCGTGGAGCAGGCCGCTGCGGCGGCCGGCTCGCTGCAGGATCAGGCGTCGAAGCTCCAGGATTCGGTGTCGGGCTACAAGCTGTCGCATGACGATGTGGCGCCGTCGGCGCCCGCGCTTGGCCTGTCGGCCGCCCCTGCGGCGCGTTCGGCGGTCCGGCCCGGCGTCAAGGCGGTGACCTCGGCGCTGAAGGGTGCCAAGGCCCGTGGCGCGCGTAACAAGGCCGCTGGCACGGCGCTGGTCGTGGCCGGTGCCGGTGCGGCGGCAGCGGAAGCCGCCGACGACACGGCAGCGACCGAGCCGAAGCTGTTGCGTCCGTCCGCCACGGCGGCCGGTAATGGATCCGACAACGGCGACTGGAGCGCATTCTGACCGGCGCCACGCCGCTCGGATTGCCGTGCCCAGTCGCGCCGTGCGCCCCGGCTGCAGCGTTGTAAAAGCTGCGCCGGGGCGCGTTTGCATGCGATGACATCATGACTACCGATATCAACCTGTCGCTGTCGGCCGAAGCCACGGCAAGGCTGCGCGCGGACTTCGACGCCTTTGTAAAAGTTTCCACCGGCATCGATCCGCAGTTCGTGCCGCCCGCGTTCGACGACTTCCTGCGGGCGCGGCTGATGCAGCAGGACGGCCCGCTGACCGAGCGCGCCGTGATGCGGCTGCTGGCCAGCGGCGAGTACGGCTGGGCCAAGAAGGTCTTCGACAAGCAGCTCCCCAACGCGCTGGCGGCGCTGATGCGCGACGCGCAGCGCTTCGGCTTCGGCCTGGCCATCCAGCCCGACTGGACGCCGCAGCAGCGCGTGGAGCACGCGCGCGAGTGGGCCACGCAGATCCTCACCGAGGCCGGCGCCGACGCCGCCTTCACCGAAGCGCTGGCCGCGCAGATTTCTGCCTCCGCCATCGACATCCGCACGCTGGAGGAACGCATGCGCACCCCGGCGTGGCGGATATCCGACAGTCTTCGCCAACGCGCGTATGACGTCATGTACGCGTTGCAGACTGAGCAGAGCGAGGCGCTGGGCCGCAGCAAGGTGGGCGAGATGCGCGCGCTGCTGGGACTTGCGTTGGAGTACGGCTCGGTCAGTGCCGATGAGGCCGCACGCATGCTCGAGCAAGTGGAGCGTGCGCGACCCCAGCTGTTCCGCGAGGCGCCTGACGACGTCTTCGCGCGGCTTGCCGCATGGTTGCGGCGCGTGTTTAGCCAAGGCGCGATGGTTCGTCAATAGTGGAATCTGCGGGGCGCTGTTTGGCCATGTCATGTCCACCGCACAAGGCGTGTATCCGTTTGGTACACGATGCGTTACGTGCTTGAGCACGCTTGATGTAAACCACAAGCAGGCGTGTGCTGGTGTTACAAATTCGGGGGGCCATGTCTTTTCCATGCGACATTTGCTGGACCCCAACTCAAGTAGGGATTGGCATTCCGGGCCGATTGCCGATATAAACGTAACAGTTTCACTTACACTCTGTAACAGATGTAACGTTTCTGAGAGAAGGTGTAACCGGGCGAAGTTCTTTCGTAGTACGTCGTACCCATCGAACACGCACTAAACGATCTGGTCGCCGGCAAGGGTCCTCACGGACACGAAGCTGGTAAGCGCCGGACAAGCGGTCGAAGGGTTTTGGTAGCGGGGAAAAATTGGAAAGCAGTGAAGTTCTCCAGGAGATCAGGGAGGTCAATCTCGCCTATCTTCTGCTCGCGCAAAGACTGGTGCGCGAAAACCAGGTGGAAGCCATGTTCAGGCTTGGCGTCAGCAAGGAAATTGCCGACATTCTTGCCAAACTGACCTCGGCGCAACTCGTCAAGCTGGCAGCATCGAACATGGTGCTGTGCCGTTTCCGCTTTGACGATCATGCGCTGCTGTCCACGCTCACCCACACGGCCAAGAGCCATGATATGCAGCAGATCCACGCTGCTATCCTGCTGGCCCGGCAACCTGTGGAGTCGCTCAATTGACCGCGCTCCTACAGGCCCAGCCGGCCCGCAGCTTTACGGCCACACCGGCACCTAACCGGAAAAGCGTCCTGCAGGACGCGAACCAGACCCAGCTCGCCATCGAGCTGATTGGCCTGGGCGCGCGCCTGCAGGTGCTGGAAGCCGAGACTACGCTCTCGCGCGACCGGTTGATCCGCCTCTACAAGGAGCTGCGGGGCGCCTCGCCGCCCAAGGGCATGCTCCCGTTCTCGACAGACTGGTTCACCACCTGGCTGCCGAATATCCATTCGTCCCTGTTCTTCTCCGCGTACCAGTTCATGGTGCAGGAAGGCGAGACGTCGGGCATTCGTGCAGTAGTGGCCGCTTACCGTCTGTACCTCGAGCACGTTTCGCTGCTGGGCGGCGAAATTGTCTTAAGTTTCACCCGTGCCTGGACGTTAGTACGGTTTTTCGAGAGCAATATGCTGCAGCTTTCCTCGTGCACATGTTGCGGCGGACAGTTCGTCACGCACGCTTATGAGCCGCACGCGAACTTCGTGTGCAGCCTGTGCCGTCCGCCGTCGCGTGCTGGGAAAGTGAAGAAGCTCTCGAAGGACGCCGCAGCCACGCAGACTGAAGCCTGATCCATCGGGCCAGACGTCCGCGCGGCAATCGGGCTCCCCGGGACGGGTGAGCGGTGACCCCGCTCGCCCCTACAGGATGCCCGTGCGTGCCTGACGCGTGTTTTTCAGACGGGGATCCGATCGTGCTAGTAGTTATTGGCTATGTCGTCGTGGTGGCATCGGTGCTGGGCGGTTATGCCATCACCGGCGGCCACATGGGCGCGCTTTATCAACCGGCGGAGCTCATCATTATCGGCGGTGCCGCCTTGGGCGCCTTCGTGAGCTCCAACAGCGGCAAGGCCATCAAGGCCACCATGAAGGCCATGCCGATGCTGCTGCGTGGCTCGAAGTACAACAAGGAGTTGTACCTCGACATCATGGCACTGCTGTACGTGCTGCTCTCCAAGGCCCGCCGCGAGGGCATCCTGTTCCTCGAGAAGGAAATCGCCGACCCGGCGGCCAGCAGCGTGTTCAGCCAGTATCCGCGCATCCTGGCCGATGCGGTGATGATGGAATTCCTCACCGACTATCTGCGCATGATGGTCAACGGCAACATGAACGCCTTCGAGATCGAGGCGCTCATGGACCACGAAATCGAAACGTACCGCCACGAGGCCGAGATTCCCGCCCATGCGCTGTCGCGCGTTGGCGACGGCCTGCCGGCCTTCGGCATCGTGGCCGCGGTGATGGGCGTGGTGCACGCACTGGCCTCGGCAGACCTGCCGCCGGCCGAGCTGGGCGCCCTCGTGGCCCACGCCATGGTCGGCACGTTCCTCGGCATTCTGCTGGCGTACGGCTTCGTCTCGCCGCTGGCCTCCCGCGTGGAGCACCAGGTGTCCGAGAGCGTGAAGATGTACGAGTGCATCAAGGTCACGCTACTCGCCTCGCTCAATGGCTACGCGCCGCTGGTGGCGGTGGAATTCGGCCGCAAGGTCCTGTACTCCACGGTGCGGCCGTCGTTCCTCGAGCTCGATGACCACGTCCGCGAAGTCAAGAGCCTGACCTGACCGGAGAGACGTCATGAGCAGCGCCCAGGATCTGCGTCCGATCATCATCCGCAAGGCCAAGTCGCACGCCAAGCCGCATGGCAACCACAGCTGGAAGATTGCCTACGCCGACTTCATGACGGCGATGATGGCCTTCTTCATGGTGATGTGGCTGCTGAGCTCGGTCTCGCCGAAGACGCTGGAAGGCGTAGCGGAGTACTTCCGCACGCCGCTGAAGGTGGCGATTGCCGGCGGCGACAAGAGCAGCATGTCGAAGAGCGTCATTCCCGGCGGCGGCAAGGACGTGCAGGCCAAGGACGGCGAGGTGATGCGCGCGCAGACCAACGACCCGTCCGACGCCCAGCGCCGGCGCGACCAGATGGACACCGAGCGCCTGCGCGCCCTGAAGGGCCGTCTCGAACAGATCATCGAGAACAACCCGGTGCTGCGCCAGTTCCGTCCGCAGCTGCTGCTGGACATCACGAGCGAAGGGCTGCGCATCCAGATCCTGGATACGCAGAACCGGCCGATGTTCCGCACCGGCAGCGCCGCGGTGGAGCCGTACATGCGCACAATCCTGCGCGAGATCGGCCCGGTGCTGAACGAGATGCCGAACAAGGTGAGCCTGTCCGGCCACACCGACTCGGCCACGTACATGATGGGCGAGCGCGCGTACAGCAACTGGGAGCTGTCGGCGGACCGTGCCAACGCCTCCCGCCAGGAGCTGATTGCCGGCGGCATGCAGGAAGGCAAGGTGCTGCGCGTGCTGGGCCTGGCGGACACCATGCCGCTGGAGAAGAAAGACGTGCTGGCCCCGGTGAACCGCCGCATCAGCATCGTGGTGCTGAACAAGCGGGCCCAGGCGCAGTTCGAATCCGAAAACGCGAGCGCGGCCGAAGTGTCCGTGCAGGCGCAGAAGGGCCGTGCCGCAGAGGAGTTGCAGGCACAGGTGGAGCAGGCGCAGGCAGCATCCGCGCCGGCGGCCAGGCCGTCCGGCAGCGGCGCTGCAGGCAAGGGCAAGATCGAATGAGGCGTGCCGCCCGTCACAGGGCGGCACATCTTCCAGAGCAATTTAGCGAGTCAGGACGGTCATGTCTGTCGATATCGATATCACGCAGTTTTATCAGACCTTCTTTGAAGAGGCGGAAGAACTGCTCGTGGAAATGGAGCAGCTGCTGCTCGGGCTGGACATCGAGTCCCCCGATTCGGAAGAGCTGAACGCCATTTTCCGTGCCGCGCACTCCATCAAGGGCGGCGCCGCCACCTTCGGCTTCGCGGCACTGACCGCGACCACCCATATTTTCGAGAACCTGCTTGACCGTACGCGTCGGCGGGAACTGGCCCTCAACCGGGTCATCATCGACACCTTTTTGGAAACCAAGGACGTGTTGCAAGATCAGCTCAACGCCTACCGCAACGGCACCGAACCCGATCCGGAAACGCTGGCGCGCATCTGCGCCGTCCTGCAGCAGCTGGCCGAGGAAGCCGGCGGCGAGCCGGGCCATGCGCCGGTGGCCGCTGCCGCTCCGGCCCCCGTGGCCGCCGCACCCGCTGCCGGTGGTGGCGCTGGTAACCTGAAGATCAGCCTGCTCAAGGTATCGGCCGGCGACCAGGCGCTGCTGCGCGAGGAAATCGCCAACCTGGGCGAGATCACCGGCCAGCAGGAAGCCGACGGCGACCTCGTCATCTGGCTGAACAGCCAGTGCAGCGCCGACGACATCATCGCGGTCTGCTGCTTCGTGATCGACGACAAGCAGATCACCGTGGAAACCGTGGCCGCTGGCGCCGCGCCGGCCGCCGCCGCAGCACCCGCCCCGGCCCCGGTGGCAGCGCCGGCACCTGTAGCCGCTGCGCCGGCCGCCGCCGCGCCTGCCAAGGACAAAGAAAAAGAGAAGGCCAAGCCGGCCGCCGGCGCCGCCGCGCCGGATTCCGGCTCGATCCGCGTGCCGACCGAGAAGGTCGACCAGATCATCAACCTCGTGGGCGAACTGGTCATCACGCAGTCGATGCTGGCACAGACCGCTTCGTCGCTGGACCCGGTGCTGTTCGACCGCCTGTTCTCGGGCATGGGCCAGCTGGAGCGCAATGCGCGTGACCTGCAGGAAGCGGTGATGTCCATCCGCATGATGCCGATGGACTACGTGTTCTCGCGCTTCCCGCGCCTGGTGCGCGACCTGGCCAGCAAGCTCGGCAAGCAGATCGACCTGGTCACGTTCGGCAAGGCGACGGAACTCGACAAGAGCCTGATCGAACGGATCATCGACCCGCTGACCCACCTGGTCCGTAACAGCCTGGATCACGGCATCGAGACCCCCGAAAAGCGCGTGGCCGCCGGCAAGGAGCCGACGGGCCAGCTGATCCTCTCCGCGCAGCACGCGGGCGGCAACATCGTCATCGAAGTGAGCGACGACGGTGGCGGCCTGAACCGCGAGCGCATCCTGGCCAAGGCGATCCAGAACGGCCTGCCGGTGTCCGAGAACATCAGCGACGAGGAAGTCTGGCAGCTGATCTTCGCGCCGGGCTTCTCGACGGCCGAGGTGGTCACCGATGTGTCCGGCCGCGGCGTGGGCATGGACGTGGTCAAGCGGAACATCCAGGAAATGGGCGGGCACGTGGAAATCGCGTCGCGCCCGGGCAATGGCACCACCACCCGCATCGTGCTGCCGCTGACGCTGGCGATTCTGGACGGCATGTCGGTGCGCGTGGGCGAGGAAACCTTCATCCTGCCGCTGAACTGCGTGATGGAGTCCCTGCAGCCGAAGTCCGAGGACGTGCACACCGCCGCCAACGGCGAGCGCGTGATGAACGTGCGTGGCGAATACCTGCCGCTGCTGGAGCTGCACAAGGTCTTCAACGTGACCGGCGCGCTGCAGGAGCCGACGCAGGGCATCGCCGTGATCCTGGCCGCCGAGGGCAAGCGCTTCGCGCTGCTGGTGGACCAGCTGATCGGCCAGCACCAGGTGGTGCTGAAGAACCTCGAAACGAACTATCGCAAGGTGCCCTGCATCTCGGCCGCCACGATCCTCGGCGACGGCAGCGTGGCGCTGATCGTGGACGTGGGCGCGCTGCAGCGCACCGGCGTGCGCCGCCAGGACGCGGTTGCACAGTAACTGACAGCATAGCGACAGCAAAGGAGCACTGACATGGCCGGCATCGGACACATCGATACCCAGGCGGGCGAAGCCTCTGGCCAGGAATACCTGGTCTTCACGCTCGGCACCGAGGAATACGGCATCGATATCCTGAAGGTGCAGGAGATCCGCAGTTACGAGACCGTCACCCGCATCGCGAACGCCCCCGGCTTCATCAAGGGCGTGACCAACCTGCGCGGCGTGATCGTCCCGATCGTGGACCTGCGCCTGAAGTTCGACCTCGGCAACGTGCGCTATGACCACCAGACCGTGGTGATCATCCTCAACGTGGCGGGCCGTGTGGTCGGCATCGTGGTGGATGGCGTCTCGGACGTGCTCACGCTGACCGGTGACGATATCAAGCCGGCGCCGGAGTTCGGCGTGTCGGTGTCGAACGAGCACCTGACCGGCCTCGGCTCGGTGGAAGGGCGCATGCTGATCCTCATCGATATCGAACGCATGATGACCAGTTCCGAGATGGAGCTGGTGGAAGCCGAACTGGCCTGATCGGGCCAGCCGGCAGATCGCCCCCGAAGTCTCATTAGATTTACCCGCCGCGACCCGGCACTCCACGAAGATACACACCATGACGCCGCTCCGTTCTTCCTCCAGCGCCATCGGGAAGCCAGGCGCGGTTGCCGCCCCCGCCGCGCCGGTGCTGGCGCCGCTGCGCGACGACATGCGTGACTTCCTGCTCACCGAGCATGATTTCGAGAAGGTGCGCGCGCTGATTCACAAGCGCGCGGGCATCTCGCTCGGCAGTCACAAGCGCGAGATGGTCTACAGCCGGCTCGCGCGGCGCCTGCGCTCGCTGGGGCTCGCCGATTTCGGCAGCTACCTGGCCCTGCTCGAGTCCGATGATCGCTCCCAGGAATGGGAGTTTTTCACCAACGCGCTGACCACGAACCTGACCTCGTTCTTCCGCGAGGCGCACCACTTCCCGCTGCTGGCCGAGCATGCCAAGAAGGTTGGCCGGCCCTACAGCGTGTGGTGCGCGGCGGCTTCGACGGGCGAGGAGCCGTACTCGATCGCCATCACCCTGGCCGAGGCACTCGGCGACCGCGCCGGTTCGGTGCTGGCCACCGACATCGACACCCAGGTGCTGGCCAAGGCCCGCGCCGGCGTGTACACGGCCGAGCAGGTGGGTCGGCTCTCGCAGGAACGGCTGAAGCGCTTCTTCCTGAAGGGCACCGGCGCACGTTCGGGCTCGGTCAAGGTCAAGCCGGACCTGGCGTCGACGATCGCGTTCGAGCCGCTGAACCTGCTGGCGCCGGAATGGGGATTGCGCGAGAAATTCGACGCCATCTTCTGCCGCAACGTGATGATCTACTTCGACAAGCCGACCCAGGGCCGCATCCTGGAACGGTTTGCCCCGTTGCTCAAGCCGAATGGCCTGCTGTTCGCCGGCCATTCCGAGAATTTCTCGTATGTCACGCGCGCGTTCCAGCTGCGTGGGCAGACGGTATACGAACTGGCCGGCAAGGGCGGCAGCGGAGGTGCATGATGCGTACGCCCCAGATGCCGGAAGCCATTGCCACGCGCAAGTATTTCGACCGCGAGTTCGGCAAGCAGGCCATCAAGCTGCTGCCGAACGAGTACTACGTGAGCGGCGAGGACGTGGTGCTGACCACGGTGCTCGGCTCTTGCGTGGCCGCCTGTATCCGTGACGAAGTGGCGGGCGTGGGCGGCATGAACCATTTCATGCTGCCGGACGACGAGAACGCCGGGCCGGACCGCATGCTGTCCGCCTCGATGCGCTACGGCTGCTACGCGCTGGAAGTGCTGATCAATGAACTCCTGAAGATGGGCGCCCGACGCGAGCGCCTGGAAGCCAAGGTTTTTGGCGGCGGCGCGGTGCTGGCGAACATGACGACCCTCAATATTGGGGATCGGAATGCCGATTTTGTATTGAAGTACCTGAAGACCGAAGAGATTCGACTGGCGGCGCAGGATCTGCGTGGCCCGCACGCGCGACGGGTGAGTTATTTCCCGCGCAGTGGCCTGGCGCTGGTGCGCCGGCTGACACGACAAGACGATACGGTAGGCGTGGAACGCGAGGAGCGTGCGCTGGCACGCGCGATTTCCACCTCCACGAAGGCGCCCGTACGAGGCGCAGTGGAATTGTTCACGCGGCAGGCCACGGCAAGGGTGCCGACCTGAAAATGAGACGTAGAGACCAGATATGACCGCCGCGAAGATCAAGGTGCTGTGCGTGGATGATTCCGCGCTTATCCGCAGCCTGATGACCGAGATCATCAACAGCCAGCCAGACATGGAAGTGGTGGGCACCGCCCCCGACCCGCTGGTGGCGCGCGACCTCATCAAGCGCCTGAACCCGGACGTGCTGACGCTGGACGTGGAAATGCCGCGCATGGACGGCCTCGACTTCCTCGAGCGCCTGATGCGCCTGCGGCCCATGCCGGTGCTGATGGTGTCGTCGCTGACCGAGCGCGGGTCCGAAATCACCATGCGCGCGCTGGAGCTGGGCGCGGTGGATTTCGTCACCAAGCCCAAGCTGGGCATCCGCGACGGGCTGATGGAGTACACGGACACCATCGCCGACAAGATCCGCGCGGCGTCGCGCGCCCGGGTGCGGGCCCCCCGCGCCGAGGGCGCGGCCGAAGGCGCCCCGCCGGCGCCGCTGCTGCGCACGCCGTTGCTGTCGACGGAAAAGCTGATCATCGTGGGCGCGTCCACGGGCGGCACCGAGGCCATCAAGGAATTCCTGATGCCGCTGCCGCCGGACTGCCCGGCCGTGATGATCGTCCAGCATATGCCGGCCGGCTTCACGAAGTCGTTCGCGCAACGGCTGAACGGCCTGTGCCGCATCACGGTCAAGGAGGCCGAGCACGGCGAGCGCGTGCTGCCGGGCTATGCGTACATCGCGCCGGGTGACTCGCACCTGTTGCTGGCGCGCAGCGGCGCCAACTACGTGGCGCACCTGTCGCAGGAAGCGCCGGTGAACCGGCACCGCCCGTCAGTCGACGTGCTGTTCGACTCCGCCGCCGTGCATGGCGGCAAGAACGTCACGGGCGTGATCCTGACCGGGATGGGCAAGGACGGCGCGCGCGGCATGCTGCGCATGCGCGAGGCCGGGTCCTACAACCTTGCGCAGGACGAGCAGTCCTGCATCGTGTTTGGCATGCCGAAGGAGGCCATCGCCACCGGCGGCGTGCATGAAGTAGTGCCCTTGCATTCGATGAGCCAGCGCGTCATGGCGCACCTGGCCACCTTCGGTGCGCGGGCGCAGCGCGTGTAGGGCACCGACCCTGGGCACGCGCCGGGCGCAGTTTTCGTATTTGTTATCCACAACCGTATTGGAGCCGTATAGTGGACAAAAACATCAAGATCCTCGTGGTCGACGACTTCCCGACCATGCGTCGGATCATCCGTAACCTGCTCAAGGAACTCGGTTTCACCAACGTGGAAGAAGCCGAGGACGGCGCCGCCGGCCTGGAGAAGGTGAAGGACGGCAGCTTCAATTTCGTCGTGTCCGACTGGAACATGCCGAACATGGACGGCCTGACCATGCTGCAGTCGATCCGCGCGATTCCCGAGATCGCCAAGACGCCGGTGCTGATGGTGACCGCCGAGGCCAAGAAGGAAAACATCATTGCTGCAGCGCAGGCTGGCGCCAATGGCTATGTGGTGAAGCCGTTCACCGCGGCGACGCTGGACGAGAAGATCACCAAGATCTTCGAGAAGCTGGGTCAGTAAGAGGGGCACGACATGTCGACGACTCAGACTTTCAGCAATGAATCAGCCGATCAGATCATCCATCGCATCGGCAACCTCACGCGGATGCTGCGCGATAACATGCGGGAGCTGGGGCTCGACAAGGAAATCGAGCGGGCCGCACAGGCCATTCCTGACGCGCGCGACCGCCTGAGCTACATCGCGGCCATGACCGAGCAGGCCGCCGAGCGTACGCTCACGGCCGTGGAACTGGCGCAGCCGCTGCAGGAAGACCTCGAAGCCCGCGCCAACGCGCTGGACAAGCGCTGGGACGCGTGGTTCGAGACGCCGGTGGAACTGGGCGATGCCCGGGCCTTGGTGCTCGACACGCGCGAGTTCCTGACCGAGGTGCCGCAGAAGGCCAAGGCCACGGGCAGCCACCTGCTCGAGATCATGATGGCCCAGGACTTCCAGGATCTGACGGGTCAGGTCATCAAGAAGATGATGGACATGATCCGCTCGCTGGAGCAGGAACTGCTGCAGGTACTGATCGACAACGTACCGGCCGATCGTCGCGTGGAAGCTCCGCCCACGCTGATGAACGGTCCGCAGATCAACCCCGAGGGCAAGGCCGACGTGGTGTCGGACCAGTCGCAGGTGGACGATCTGCTGGCAAGCCTGGGCTTCTGAAGCCACATCAGGTCATGGCAGGATGCAACGGGACAATCGCGTCGGGCGATTGTCCCGTTTGTTTTTGGAGACGGTCCCGCGAGCACATCGCCGCATTCGCTGGCAGAATGTGATCGCTCCCCGGCTTCGCGGTACCGAGCAGGTCCCGGGCCGGGTTTTTGTGTCGTATCACTGCCAGAGGATACTGTCGCCATGCCAGCCCGTTGCCGTACCGTCTTCGCCCGTCACGTCGTCCCGTTCGCCACGCTGGCCTTCGCCGGGGTCGCCTCCGCACAAACGCTGACGGTGCCGCAGGTCTCGCCCCAGGTTGACAGCACCTATACGCGCCTCGAGGCCTCGCCGGTGGTGAAGAAGCTGCTCGACGACGTAAAGGCAGACGACGCCCGCGCGCTGACCGAACTGAAGACGATGACGGAGATTCCCGCGCCGCCGTTCAAGGAGTCCGCGCGCGCGCAGTATTTCGTATCGCGCCTGAAGGCGCTGGGGCTGACCGATGCGCGCATCGACGCCGAGGGCAATGCCATCGGTATCCGCAAGGGCACTGGCAACGGGCCCAAGCTGCTGATCTCCGCCCACCTCGACACCGTGTTCCCGCAGGGCACCGACGTCACCGTGAAATCGCGCGACGGCAAGCTCTATGCGCCCGGTATCGGCGATGACACGCGCGGCCTGGCCGTGCTGCTGTCCTGGCTCAAGGTGCTCAACGAGAACAACGTCCGCACGGTGGGGGACATCGTGTTCGTGGGCAACGTCGGCGAGGAGGAACTCGGCAACCTGCGCGGCATGAAGGCAGTGTTCCGCGATCATCCCGATATCGACGGCATGATCGGCCTCGAACCGGGCACCGGCGAGCGCGTGCTGACGCAAGGCACCGGCAGCCATCGCTACGAAATTACGTTCCGTGGCCCGGGCGGCCATAGCTTCGGCGCGTTCGGCCTGCCGAGTGCCATCCACGCGATGGGCCGCGCGATCGGCAAGGTCAGCGATGTCCGCACGCCGACGGACCCCAAGACCACGTTCACGGTCGGCACGGTGGGGGGTGGCACATCGGTCAACGCCATTGCCGGAGACGCCAAGATGGCCATCGACATCCGCTCCAACGGCACGCCGGCCCTGCTCGAAACCGAGAAGCACATCATGTCCGCCATCGCATCGGGTGTGGCTGACGAGAACGGCCGCTGGTCGCCCACCAAGGGCAATGAGATCACCTTCCAGGCAAAGCAGATCGGCGACCGACCGGCAGGCCAGACCGCCACGGACTCGGTCATCGTGCAGTCGGCCGTGCGCGTGATCAAGGCTAACAGCAAGGAAGCGCCCAGCCTGCGCGGCGGCAGCACCGATGCCAATGTGCCGATGTCGCTCGGCATTCCGGCGGTTATCCTCGGCAGCGGCGGCAAGTCGGGCGGTTCCCACTCGCGCGACGAATGGTTCGATCCGACCAATGCCCATGAGGGTGCGCAGTGGGCACTCACCACGGTGCTCGGGCTGGTCGGCGTGGAAGGCGTGAGCGAGCCCTTGCTCGCCAAGCGGCCGACGAAGTAGGGCGCTGCCCCGGATCGCTGTCAGGCGGGCAGTCCGAAGCGGGTGTCGAACGTCGATGCCACTTCGAGCCGCTGCTTCAGCAATCCGGATTTGAGGTAGAAGTCGGCGGTCTGCTGCTGGATGGCGACGAGGCTGGCATCGATCGGCTGCCATGTCGTATGGCGTCGCTCGAACTGCAGCCGCGCCGCCTCCGGCGAGATGCCGATGATGCGCGCCAGCGTGGCGGAGAACTCCGCCGCGTGTTCATAGGACCAGACCTGGGCGCGCACCACGCGCTGGAGGAAATCGGCCAGGACCGCGCGCTTGGCAGCGAGCGCCGCGTCGGTGGCGGCGAGATAGCTGAGCCCCGACCACAGGCCACGCCCGCTGACGAGTACCCGGGCATGGCCGCTGGTCTCCGCCATGGCCGTGTACGGTTCCCAGGTCGCCCACGCATCGACGGAGCCATTGGTCAGCGCGAGCTTGGTATCGGCTGGAGGGAGGAAGCGGATGTTGGCGTCCTCGGGTTTCAATCCGGCTGACGCCAATGCCTTCAGCGTCACGAAATGGCCAATCGAACCCCGGTTCGTGCCGATGCTCTTGCCTTTGAGGTCAGCCGCGGTCTTCAGCGGTGAATCGGGCCGCACGAGGATGGCGGTGCCATAAGGGTCCGACCGGTTGGCGCCAATCAGCTTGATCCGCGTCCCCGCCGCGAGTGCGAAGATCGCCGGCGCATCGCCAATCGGCCCGCAATCGACCGCCCCCGCATTGAGCGCCTCCGCCAGCGGCGCGGCGGCCGGGAACTCCGTCCACTGGATATCGTAGCCAATGCCCTTGAGCGCATCGGCGGATTCGAGCAGCGCCCGCAGGCCGCCCTTCTGGTCCCCCGCCTTGAGGACAGGGCGCGACTGCCCACGCGCGGTGGAAATCAGCACAGGAGCGGCGGCAAGCATGGCGCCATAGCGCAGGAACTGGCGACGGGAAGCGGTCATCGGAATCCGTTCGAACAAGGCCGGACTGGCCAACAGTCCAAGACCCTACGCCGTGCCCCCGACGATGCGAACGAATGTTTTCGCGCTTTGTTATGCGGGGGCGGGAGCTTCCCGGAACGCCCCGGTCCCCTAGCCATCTCCCGCTACCGCCTAGCCGCCGGTGCGTTCTCCGCAAACGCCTTCACGTCCCGCAGCCGATCCACGATTTCGGCGATGTGTGGCCATTGCTCCAGTTCGATGCCCGCGCGCTCCGCGTTGATCGCTTGGGGGAAGAGGAAGATGTCGGCGATTGTCGGCGTGTTGCCGGCCACGTAGGGGCCGGTGCGGCGGGCGGCGAGGCGGGCTTCCACGGCGGTCAGGCCTTCCAGGATCCAGTGGCGGTTCCACGTCACCACGCCCGTCGCGCCCATCCCGGGCATCTTGCCGAGGTAGGCCGCCACGCGCGGTGGCACCAGCGCGTGGATTTCGCTGGCGATGGCCAGGGCGATCGAGCGGGAGAAGGCGCGGCCGGCGCCGTCCTTGGGCAGCAGCGGTGGCAGCGGGAAGCGCTCGTCGAGGTACTCCACGATGGCCAGAGACTGGGTCAGCAACTCGCCTTCGTCGGTCTGCAGCGCCGGCACCAGTCCTTGTGGATTGATGCCGAGGTAGTCCGCCTGCCGGTTCTCGGCACCGTCGCCCAGGATGCCGACGGTGACCATCTCGACCTGCACCCCCTTCATGGCCAGCGCGATACGCACGCGCGATGTGGCCGACGAAATCTCGTTCGCGTAAAGCTTCATGCTGAATCTCCTTGGATTGGCCGTCGGGTTACTGCGCCGGTGCCGCTGCCGCTGCCGGTACTGGCGCCGCTGCCGCACCAGCCTTGGCTTCCTTCAGCAGCGTCTGGATGATCTGCTCGGACTTCTCGTAGTCCCCTTCGCCCACGTGGTAGTGCCGGATGCGCCCGTTCGCGTCGATGAAGTACAGCGCCGGCCAGTAGTTGTTCTGGAAGGCGCGCCAGATCTTGTAGTCGTTGTCGATGGCGATGGGGTAGGTGAGCTTGAACCGCTTCAGCGCGTCGCGGACGTTACCCACGTCCTTTTCGAACGGAAACTCGGGCGTATGCACGCCGATCACGGTCAGCCCCTGGTCCTTGTACTTCTCGGCCCAGCTACGCACGTACGGCAGCGTATTGATGCAGTTGATGCACGAATAGGTCCAGAAATCGATCAGCACGACCCGGCCGCGCAGTTGCGCCATGTTCAGCGGAGGCGAGTTGAGCCAGGTCGTCGCGCCGTCCAGGGGGGGCGCCGGGGCGTCCGTGCGGGCGGCGCGGGCGTCGCTCAGGCCGGGAAACTGGCCGTTGGCCAGGCTGACGCCGACGGCGGCAAGCGCCGCCAGCGCCATGGCGCCAAAGGTGCGGCGCGTGAAGGAAGAGGGGGTGGTCATGGCAGTGCGCTCCGTTCGGGTGGTGTATGGTCGCTATCAGACACCGTGCGCGTGTACCGGATGTATCGCCCGCCGGCCGCCAGGTAAGGTATTGTCTGCCCGGCTTGGCCAGATACACTGGCATACAAAGGGAAGTGCAACCAATCGCCAGAGCGGGCAAACTCCGCTCATCGCCACTGAAATCTACCAAGAGCGCCGCCAGATGGACGCCCATATCGACCATATCCTTGTTGTTGACGACGACCGCGAAATCCGCGAGCTGGTGTCCACCTACCTGACCCGTAACGGGCTGCGGGTGACCATTGCGCCGGACGGCCGCCACATGCGGACCTTCCTGGAGTCGAACGTCGTCGACCTGATCGTGCTGGACATCATGATGCCCGGCGACGACGGCCTGACGCTGTGCCGCGAACTGCGCGCCGGCAAGCACAAGAGCACCCCGATCCTGATGCTGACCGCCCGCAGCGATGAGACAGACCGGATCATCGGCCTCGAAATGGGCGCCGACGACTACCTCGCCAAGCCGTTCGCCGCGCGCGAGCTGATGGCGCGGATCAAGGCGGTGCTGCGGCGCACCCGGATGCTTCCGCCCAATCTCCAGGTGTCCGAGGCGGGCCGGCTGCTCACTTTCGGCGACTGGCGTCTCGACACCACCGCCCGCCATCTGCTGGACAAGGACGGCACTGTCGTGGCCCTGAGCGGCGCCGAGTACCGGCTGTTGCGCGTGTTCGTCGACCATCCGCAGCGCGTGCTGAACCGTGACCAGCTGCTGAACCTGACGCAGGGCCGTGACGCCGAGCTGTTCGACCGCTCGATCGACCTGCTGGTCAGCCGCCTGCGCCAGCGGCTGGGCGATCACGCCCGCGAGCCGATCTACATCAAGACGGTGCGCAGCGAGGGCTACGTGCTGGCGATGCCCGTCGAGATCACCGAGGCACGCGAATGACCACGGCCGCCCTGGTAGCGCCGCAGTCGCGGGTGCGCTGGTGGCCCGGCACCCTGAGCGCACGGCTGTTCCTGATCCTGCTGGCGGGGCTGGTCATCGCCTATGCGATGTCGTTCACGGTGCTGTTCATGGAGCGCTACGTCACCGCGCGCACGGTCATGCTGGGCACGCTGGAAAACGAAGTGGCCACTTCCATCGCCATTCTCGACCGCCTGCCCGCCGCCGAGCGCCCGGACTGGATCCACCGGCTGGACCGGCCGACGTACCGCTACGTCCTCGGCCCGGGCCTGCCGGGCGTGCCCGACATGACCATGCGCGCCAAGGACATCGCCAACAAGATCGAGGAGGCGGCTGGGCAGCGCTTCCCGGTCCGGGTCGAGATGATTCCGGGCGACGGCAAGCGCCTGCAGGCGCACCTGACACTGAGCGACGGCAGCCCGCTGACTATCGACGTCCATCCTGCCATGGCACCGCTGGCGCATTGGCTGCCCTATGTGATGGTGGCGCAACTCGCGCTGCTGGTGCTGTGCAGCTGGTTTGCGGTGCGGCAGGCCATCCGGCCGCTGGCGACGCTGGCCGATGCGGCGAACACGCTCGACCCGAACCAGACCACGCCGCGCATGAGCGAGACCGGCCCGAGCGAGGTGGCCCACGCGGCGGTGGCGTTCAACGCCATGCGCGACCGCATCGCCCATTTCGTGGAGGAGCGCGTGCGCATTCTCGCGGCCATCTCCCACGATCTGCAGACCCCCATCACGCGCATGAAGCTGCGTGCCGAGATGGCCGAGGAGTCTGTCGAGAAGGACAAGCTCATCAGCGACCTGTCCGAGATCGAGCGGCTCGTGCGCGAGGGGCTGGCCTATGCGCGCAGCACGCACGTCGATGGCGAGGCCGATACGCGTATCGACATCGGCTCGTTCCTGGAAAGCCTGGTCTACGACTATCAGGACACTGGCAAGGCCGTGACCATGGAGGAATGCGTGGGCGGGGCGATCGTCACGCGCCCGCATGCCCTGCGGCGCATCCTGACCAACCTGATCGACAACGCCCTGAAGTTCGGCGGCGCGGCCGAGATCGTCGCCCGGCGCGACGCCGATGGCGCCCTGCGGCTGATGGTGATGGATCGCGGCGCCGGCATCCCGGAGGAACAGCTCGATGCGGTGCTCCAGCCGTTCTATCGCGTGGAGGCCTCGCGGAACCGCGATACCGGCGGTAGCGGGCTGGGGCTGGCCATCGCGCAGCAACTGGCGCAGGCGCTCGGCGGCAAGCTGGCGCTGCGCAATCGCGAAGGCGGCGGACTCTCCGCGGAGGTGATCCTGCCTTGATGGCCTGATGCGCCGCGCGGGCGGCAGTTGCATCGTCCCCGCGCTTGCGATCCAATGGGCGCCTTCGCGTGATCACGCCCCTCACCTTGATGTCATCGATGAATGCCAATACAGAAATCCCGGCGCGGCCGCCGCTGCGCGCGCTGACGGCGCTGGAAGGCCGCGTGGTCGCTGTGCTGCTGGAGAAGCAGTACACCGTGCCGGACACCTATCCGCTCTCGCTCAATGCGCTGGCGTCGGGCTGCAACCAGAAGACCGCGCGGTCGCCGGTGATGAGCGTGTCGGAGGACGAGATCCTGACGGCCATCGACGGCCTGAAGTCGCTGAGTCTGGTGTTCGAGGGCAGCAGCAGCCGGGTGCCGCGCTTCGAGCAGAACATGGCCAAGGTGCTTGGCGTGCCGAGCCAGTCGGCGGCGCTGCTGTCCACGCTCCTGCTGCGCGGCCCGCAGACGGCGGCGGAGCTGCGCCTCAACACGGCGCGCCTGCACGCCTTCGCGGATATCTCGTCCGTGGAGGGCTTTCTCGATGAACTCGCCGAGCGCAATCCGGCCCTCGTTATCCGCCTGCCGCGCGCCCCGGGCGAGCGGGAGAGCCGCTGGATGCATCTGCTCTGCGGCGAGGTCAGCGTGGCAGACCTGGCGGCGCCGCGCGGGGCGTCGGCGCCGGAAGGCGGCTCGTCTTCGGAACTCGAAGCGCTGCGCATCAGCCAGCGCGAGCTGGCCGACAAGGTGGCGCGGCTGCAGGCCCTGGTCGAAGAGATGGCCGGGCAGCTCGGCATCGAGGTGGAACCCGGGCGGCTCGGCTAGCCTGCCACCTCCGCCCACCCAGCCTCAGCTCCCCGCTAGATGGCAGTTGCGTTAAACCCGCCGCCCCGCCAACGTGGGGGTGTTGCGGGGAGGAATCAGTCCGCGCGCGCGGGCGCCGTTATCGGCACGGCGTAAAAGGTTCGATGCTATAAAGGGGCGTCGGCCGTCACACGGCCTTGTTTGCCTGCGCCCTTCCGGAATCCTCATGAGCCAGCCCAGTGGCGACATCCAGTCCGCCATGGTGCGACTGCTGTATCGACAGTCGCATGGGGTCCTGTTCGCCAACTTCGTGATTCCGGTGGCCATCGTGTACGCGCTGCGCCACAGCGCATACATCGGGCCGCTGCTGTGGTGGATGGCGATGGTCTATGCCGTCACGCTTGCGCGCATTCTGCTCTCGACGGTGTTCTATCGGCATGAGTCCAGCGCCACGCCGCGCGCCTGGGCTAACCGCTTCGCAGCGATGTCATGGGTATCGGCGGCGTTGTGGGGATGGGTCGGCTCGACCGCACTGTTCCCGCCGGGCGCCGAGTGGACGGCTTTCGCCTGCATCGTCCTGGCCGGCATGACGTGCGGCGCCGTGCCGGCGCTGTCCGCGCAGCCACGCATCTACGTCGGCATGGTCTTGCTGATGAGCGGCCCGTTCATCGTCCATTGCGCGATGCGGCCGGAGCCTATCTACAACGTTTACGCAGCATTCGGGGTCGCCCTGGTCGTCGTGAACAGCTATTTCAGCCGCGTCACGTATCACACCCTGCTGACCGGGGTGAAGCTGCGCTTCGAGAATCTCGCCCTGATCGGGCAGCTCGAGCATGAGCGCGACCGGGCAACCGCGGCCGACATGGCCAAGACGCGCTTCCTGGCCGCCGCCAGCCACGACCTGCGCCAGCCGGTGCATGCGCTCGGGCTGCTTTCCGCCTCGCTGTCGGCGGTGGCGGAGCGTGGCGATGTCCGCGCCGATGCGGCCACGCAGATCAGCCGGCGCCTGAACGGCACGCTCGACCGCATGGGCGGACTGCTCGACGGGCTGCTGCACGTGTCGCGGCTCGACGCCGGCCTGATGCCGGCACGGCGCCGGCCGTTGTCCCTCGGCAAGCTGCTCGCCGAACTGCGCGACGAGTATGCCGAGCAGGCCAGCCAGCGCGGCAGCACGCTGCGCGTGCGGGTCGCCCAGGCGTGGATCGACAGTGACCCCGAGCTGCTGCGGCGCATCCTGGACAACCTGTTGAGCAACGCGCTGCGCTACGCGCCGCAGTCGCGCATCGTGGTGGGCGCCCGGCGCCGGCCCGGCGCGATCGAGATCCAGGTCCTGGACAGTGGGCCCGGCATTGACCCCTCGCAGCAGGCGCTGGTCTTCGAGGAGTTCGCCCAGTTGCCCAATGTGCAGAGCGAACACGGGCTGGGCCTCGGTCTCGCCATCGTGCGTCGGCTGGCGGACCTGCTCGGCCATCCCGTGAAGCTGCGCTCCACGCCCGGCCGGGGGAGCAACTTCTCGGTGACCGTGCCACTGGCGCGCGATGTCGAGCCAGAAGCGCCGGCCCTGACCAGCGCCGAAGGTCGCGCCCCGGCGGACCTCCAGGCGCGCTATGGCGTGATGCTGGTCGACGACGATCCCCAAATCCTCGCGGCGCTGGGCGACCTGCTCGCGTTCTGGGGCCACACGGTCTATGCGGGCGCCACGGTCGAAGCCGTCTGCGCCGCCCACCAGCGCGCGCGCATCGCCGGCCCGGCCCCGGTGGACCTGATCCTGGCCGACTACCGGCTGGCCGCGCAGGTGACCGGCCGGCAGGCCATCGCGTGGCTGCGCGAGTACCTCGACACCGAGGTGCCGGGCCTGATCGTCACCGGCGACACGGCGCCGGACCGCCTCAAGGCGCTCCACGCCAGCGGCTTCCGGGTGCTGCATAAGCCGATTGCCGCCCCGTTGCTGCGGCAGGCGATCGTCGAGACGGTACGTGGCGACGCGATGGCCGAGAGCCTCCATTCCGGCTAAGGTCGATTCACAACCAGCAGTTGCTTTTCCTGCAATCCACATCACCATTGTTTGTGGACGTCTGACTACCTACCATGGGTCTCAACGGTAACCGACACGCCGCGACGATCGCAGCGAAGGCCGGAACCGAGCCAACCCAATCCCAGGAGTCAGTCATGTCCGATTCGAAGCAATCCCAAAGCAAGGTCTGGTTCATTACCGGTGCGTCGCGCGGTTTCGGCACGCTGTTTGTCCGCAACGCGCTGGCACGCGGTGACCGCGTCATCGCCACGGCGCGCAATCCCCAGGCCATCGTCGATGCCATTGGCGACCAGCCCGGCCTTCTCGCGGTCAAGGTCGATGTGACCAACGAATCGGACGCCGTCGAGGCCGTGCGCCAGGGCGTGGCCCGCTTCGGCCGGATCGACGTGCTGGTGAACAACGCCGGCTACGGCGTGCTCGGCGCGGTGGAGGAGACCAGCATCGCCGAAGCGAAGGCTAACTTCGACACCAACGTCTTCGGCATGCTCGCCGTCAGCCGGGCCGTGCTGCCGCAGATGCGCCAGCAGCGCAGCGGCCATGTCATCAATATCTCGTCGCTGGGCGGCTACTCGGCCTATCACGGCTGGGGCGTCTATGGCGCCTCGAAGTTTGCGGTGGAGGGGCTGACCGAAGCCATGTCCCAGGAGCTGGCCCCGCTGGGCATCCACGCCACGGTGGTCGAGCCGGGCTTCTTCCGCACGGACTTCCTGAACGACAACTCGCTGGTTGCCACCAAGACCGAGATTGCCGACTACGCCGAGACGGTGGGCGCGATGCGCGTCTTTGCTGCTGGTGCCAACCACAACCAGCCGGGCAACCCGGAGAAGCTCGCCGAGGCGATGCTGCAACTCGTGGACAGCGACCATCCCCCGCTGCGGCTGCCGCTGGGCACCGACGCCATCGCCCGCATCGAACAGAAGCACAAGTTCGTGGAAGCCGAACTGGCCGCATGGCGCACCCTGGCTGAGTCGACGGATCACGCGGACGTGGTGCGGTAAGGCAGCCGGGTTAGCGGTCAGGCATGGCCGCCAACCCGCGCTAAGTGAGACGCCGACGCTGCTGACGCGTACCAACGATACGCAGGATGTGAATGACCTCCTCCTGCGGATGCCATGCGTAGACCAGCACGTGTTCGCGATTCAAGACAATGTGTCGTGTACCAGGCACTTTTCCGGCGGGATACATTGCTGGAAACCTGACAAGCGCTTCGAGGCGATCGGCAATGAGCAGGTTCAGGTTCACGGCGGCCAACCGGTAGTCAGCGGCGATGCGGTGGAACAGGGCCTTGCGTTCCTCCCGTGCGGTCGTTGACCACTCCACCCTCAACGGTCAACTCCCCCGGTTCGAATCGCGGGCGATGCTGGCCAGCAGCGCCTCATTCTCTTCCGCCATTTCCCGCAATACGACTTCGTGCGGCACGCGCGGCCGGGAATCATCTAACCCCGCCTGCACCTGCCCCTTAAACCACCGGTCATAAGCTGCCGCCTCATGGGCCGCGCGCATGCGCTCGGCGGCGTCCAGGCGGGGACGGGCGACGTGGGTGCCAGGCTGGAACGCCGTGGCGTCGACTTCGAATTCTGCTGTCTGCATACGGACGAGAAAGTTGACCAACGTGTCGAGCTTCGGCCAGACGCGGACGTTGCCGCGCCGGACCACCAGGGTGCTCTCGCTCGTCCCGTACCGGACCACGATCCGCCAGCCGCCCGTCTGCGCCACGGCGCGTACGCGCTGCAGGCTGCCGGAGGCGGACAGTTTTTCGAGCATCGTCTGGTCGATGGTGGCCATCTGTGCCGTCATGGCATATCCCCTCAATTGTGATCGATACGGGGAATATGCTACCAAACATCTATTGGCTGGCAGCCGATCCACTACAAAACGCGAGATTTGCGAAAGCCAGGCCAGACTACCCGGACTGCCGGCAAAGACTGTCGAATTGCTGTTGAGATCACATGTTTGGTGCAATCTTTAACGAAAACACATCATTGCGTGGTACCGGCAAGACATGGCAAGATGGCCGCCCGATCGGTGCCAAAACGACGCCGGAGTGGTCGCCACCGCACCTTTACCCTAAAGGTCGGTACCCCCCGGGCCGTTAACTCCGCTGCCCCCCTCATTCCTGAAACAGGCACCTGTTTCCCTCCCTTTTCCCCTGAATGCCAGCGCCCCCGGGATTTGATAATCCTCGCTGACGAAGTGCCGCCTGCGCGCTTCGCGTTGGAGCGTCCATGTCCGAGGAAAGCGATCTCGAGAAAACCGAACCCGCCTCACCCCGGCGCCTGGAAAAGGCGCGCGAGGAGGGGCAGGTGGTGCGTTCGCGCGAGCTCGGCACGTTCGTGATGCTGATGACGGGCGTGATCGGCCTGTGGGTCATGGGCGGCACGCTGGGCCGCCGGCTGGACGCCGTGATGCACAAGAGCCTGGCTTTCGAGCCGGCCACCGCGTTCGACACCAACCGCATGCTGTCGCAGTTCGGCATCGCCATCTGGGACAGCCTGCTGGCCTTCCTGCCGCTGCTGCTGATGTTCGGCGTGGCCGCGCTGATGGCCCCGCTGGCGCTGGGCGGCTGGCTGTTCGCGAGCAAGTCGTTCATGCCGGATTTCTCGCGCCTCTCCCCGCTGCAGGGGCTGGGCCGGATGTTCTCCTCGCATTCGCTGGTGGAACTCGGCAAGGCCATCGCCAAGTCGCTGCTGGTGGGCGGCGTGGGCGCCTGGATGGTCTGGCGCAAGCTGCCGGAGGCCGTGGCGCTGATGAACGCGCCCGTGCAGGAGGCGCTGCTGCACCTGATGGAGCTAGTGCTCTACGTGTGCGGCGTGGTGTCCGGCTCGCTGCTGCTGGTGGTGGCGCTGGACGTGCCCTGGCAGCTCTGGACGTTCTACAAGAAGCTCCGCATGACCAAGGAAGAGGTCAAGCAGGAGATGAAGGAAACCGATGGCGATCCGCACATCAAGGCCCGCATCCGGCAGCAGCAGCGGGCCATGGCGCGTCGCCGCATGATGACCGAGGTGCCCAAGGCCGATGTGGTGGTGACCAACCCCACGCACTTCGCCGTGGCGCTGCGCTATGAGGAAGGCGGCATGGGCGCGCCGCGCGTCGTCGCCAAGGGAACCGAGGAAGTGGCCGCTCGCATCCGCGAACTGGCCGCCGAACATCGCGTGCCGATCCTGTCCGCGCCGCCGCTGGCGCGGGCGCTGCACCGGCACGTGGAGCTGGGGCATGAAATCCCGGCGGGCCTGTATACCGCCGTGGCCGAGATCCTGGCCTGGGTCTATCAACTGAAACACTGGCACTACTCCAACGGTCCGCAGCCTTCGGGACCGACGGAGCTGGTGGTGCCGGACGAACTTGCCGTACCGGAAGCCCGCGCATGAACGCACTGACGAATTTCTTCAATATCCCGGGCCTGCGCTCGGGCGCCCAGCTGAAGGCGCTGGCAGGACCGCTGCTGATCGTCATGATCCTCGGCATGATGATCCTGCCGCTGCCTGCGTTCGTGCTGGACCTGCTGTTCACGTTCAACATCGCGCTGTCCATCATGGTGCTGCTGGTGGGCATGTACACCCGCACGGCGCTGGACTTCGCGGCGTTCCCGGCCGTGCTGCTGTTCTCCACGCTGCTGCGCCTGTCGCTGAACGTGGCCTCCACGCGCGTGGTGCTGCTGGAGGGCCATACCGGCCCGGACGCCGCCGGCAAGGTGATCGAGGCCTTCGGCCACTTCCTGGTGGGCGGCAACTTCGCGGTGGGTATCGTGGTGTTCGCCATCCTGGTGGTGATCAACTTCATGGTGATCACCAAGGGTGCGGGCCGTATCGCTGAAGTGGGCGCGCGCTTCATGCTCGATGCCATGCCCGGCAAGCAGATGGCCATCGACGCGGACCTGAACGCCGGCCTGATCAACGAGGAAGGCGCCCGCAAGCGCCGTACCGAAGTGGCGCAGGAGTCCGACTTCTACGGCGCCATGGACGGTGCCTCGAAGTTCGTGCGCGGCGACGCCATCGCCGGGCTGATCATCATGTTCATCAATATCGCGGCCGGCATGGTCGTGGGCATGGTGCAGCATGACCTGGACTTCGGCACCGCGGTGCACAACTACACGCTGCTGACCATCGGCGATGGCCTGGTCGCGCAGATTCCGGCACTGGTGATCTCCACCGCCGCCGGTGTGATCGTCTCGCGCGTGTCGAACGAGCAGGACGTCGGCCAGCAGCTTACCGGCCAGCTCTTCTCGAACCCGCGCGTCATGTTCCTGACCGCCGGCATCATCGGCGCGATGGGCATCATCCCGGGCATGCCGCACTTCGCCTTCCTGCTGCTGGCCGGCGCGATGGCCTGGTTCGGCCGCTACATGCTGCGCCGCGACGCCGTGCAGGCCGAGACCAAGGTCCGCGAAGAGCGCAAGCCGGCCGTGGCCGCAGAAGCCGCCGAAGCCACGTGGGAAGACGTGACGATGGTCGACCCGCTGGGCATGGAAGTGGGCTACCGCCTGATCACGCTGGTGGACCGCGGCCAGAACGGCGAACTGCTGGGCCGTATCAAGAGCATCCGCAAGAAGATTGCGCAGGACATCGGCTTCCTGGTGCCGGTGGTGCATATCCGCGACAACCTCGAACTCAAGCCCAACGCCTACCGCATCACGCTCAAGGGCGTGGAGATTGGCAGCGGCGAGGCCACGCCGGGCCAGTGGATGGCCATCAACCCCGGCCAGGTCAGCGGCACGCTGCCGGGCCCGGTCACGCGCGACCCCGCTTTCGGCCTGCCGGCGGTGTGGATCGACGCCAGCCTCAAGGAGCAGGCGCAGGCCTACGGCTACACCGTGGTCGATGCCAGCACCGTGGTGGCCACCCACCTGAACCACCTGATCCAGATGCACGCCTCCGAGCTGCTGGGGCGCCAGGAAGTGCAGTCGCTGCTGGACCGCATCGCCAAGGAATCGCCGAAGCTGACCGAAGACCTCGTGCCGAAGACGATCTCGCTGACCGGCCTGCAGAAGGTGCTGCAGAACCTGCTGGACGAAGGTGTGCCGATCCGCGACATGCGCACGATCCTCGACGTGGTGGCCGAGCACGCCACCAAGGTCAGCGAGCCTACCGAACTCACGGCGCTGGTGCGCGTGGCGCTGGGCCGGGCCATCACGCAGCAGCTGTTCCCGAACAATGCCGACCTGCAGGTCATCAGCCTCGACGCCGGCCTGGAACGCGTGCTGACGCAGGCGCTGGCCAACGGCGGCGGCATCGAGCCGGGCCTGGCCGATGCGCTGCTCCAGCAGGCGCAGGGCGCGGTCGGCCGCCAGGAGCAGATGGGTCTCGACCCCGTGCTGCTGGTGCCGTCCCCGCTGCGGCCGCTGATGGCGCGCTTCCTGCGCCGTACGCTGCCCCAACTGAAGGTGCTGTCGCATGCCGAAGTCCCGGACAACCGCAACATCCGCATTACCGCAATGATCGGCGGCGCGGCGTAAGGAACGAACATGAGCGTGGCGAAGTTTGTGGCGGCCAATGGCCGCGAAGCGATGCGCAAGGTGCGCGAGGCCATGGGCCCCGACGCCGTGGTGCTGTCCAACCGGGCCATCGAGGGCGGCGTGGAAATTGTGGCGATGCGCGATGCGGACCTGGGCGCCGTCAGCGCCACGGCGCAGCCGTACGCGCCATCCGCGTCATCGGCGTCATCGGCATCGATGCTGTCGATGAGCCCGATGGCGCCGCTGTCTTCGATGCCCCCGTCGTCCTCGATGTCTCAGTTCGCACCGGCCCCGATCGCACAGATGCCGTCGATGATGACCGCCGACGCGTCCGACCCGGCCGCGCTGGGGGACCTGCGCGGCGAGCTGGCCTCGATGCGCAGCATGCTGGAGCGCCAGTTCGCCGGCCTGGCCAACACGCCCGCCGGCGTGGCCGCTGGCGACCCGCTACGCGAGTCGCTGTTCGAATGGCTCGTCAACGCCGGCTTCTCGGGCCAGCTTTCGCGCACGTTGCTCGCCCACCTGCCAGTCGGCACGGACCGTCCGGCCGCGATGGCCTGGATCCGCCAGGAACTGGCCCGCAAGGTGCCGGTGCTGGCCGATGAGGACACGCTGTTCGCGCAGGGCGGCGTGCTCGCGCTGATCGGCCCGACCGGCGTCGGCAAGACCACCACCACCGCCAAGCTGGCCGCGCGCTTCGTGCTGCGCCACGGCCCGGGCAAGCTCGCGCTGCTGACCACCGACCGCTTCCGGATCGGCGCGCACGAACAACTGCGTATCTATGGCGACATCCTCGGCGTGCCCGTGCATGCCGTGAAGGACGCCGCCGACCTGCGCTTCGCGCTGTCGGCCATGAAGGACAAGCACCTCGTCATCATCGACACGGTGGGCATGAGCCAGCGCGACCGCAGCCTGTCCGACCAGATCTCGATGCTGGCCGGCGTGCAGGCCCCGATGCAGCGTGTGCTGCTGCTCAACGGCGCCGCGCACGGCGACACGCTCAATGAAGTCGTGCACGCCTACCGCAACGACACCGCTGGCGACGCCGCCGGTATCGACGGCTGCATCATCAGCAAGCTGGACGAAGCCACCCACCTGGGCTCGGTGCTCGACGTGGTGATCCGCCACCGCCTGCCCGTGTTCTACGCCTCCACCGGCCAGCGCGTGCCGGAGCACCTCGAACTGGCTCAAGCCGATGCCCTGGTCGAACGTGCCTTCCTGACGCCGCGCCGTGGCTCGCTGTTCGCCGATGCCGATGTGGCGCGCCGCCAGGCCAGCGCCGCCGAGCCAGCCCAGACCGAGCGTGCCGGCGCCGACGATGTGCTGCGCTCGCTAACCGACAGCGCCAACGCCGTGGGCGTGTGCGTGGAGGAACTCAACGGCGCGCAGTACGGCTTCGACGTGGCCCGCTCGCTGTGGCAGCAACGCGGCGCCGGTGCGCCGGCGCTGCGCCAGATGGCCCAGCAGGTGCGCCTGTCGATGTGCCGCGACGCCAGCCGCGCGTGCGACCGCTACGTGCTCGCTGTGACCGGCACCGCCTCGCAGACCGTGCCGGGTCGCCGCGCCCCGCAACTGCTGCAACAGACGCTGTGGCTGGCCGACCGTGACGGCACGCCGCTGGCCACCACGGTGGTGCCCGCCGGCCGCACGCGCCAGTCGATGGCCGAAGCCGAGGCGGAAGCCGAAGCCGCCACCGTGCGCGCCACGCTGGCCGCCGCCCGCACCGTGGTCAACCTCAATGCCTCGCTGCCGTCCGCCGCCACGCTGGCGCGCTGGCAGCAACTGGGCGAACGCTGGGTGGCCGGCACGCGCAAGACCACGCGCGTGATTGCCGACGGCGCCGCCAACAAGCTCGACACCATTGCCGATACGCTGACCTTCCTCGCCATCGGCGACACCACCTGCCGCGACCGCGACGCCGTGCACTGGCTCGGCCACTGCATGGTGCGCGTGCCCGAAGGCCAGGTGCGCGCCGCCGCCCGTGGCCGTGGCCAGGGCGCCGGCGCCGAGGCCGGCACCGAGGCTTGCCTCGTGGTGTCCCGGCTGGTCGATCGAGAAACCGGCGACATGCTGTCCGTGGACTACGTGCTGTGCGACCCGGCGCTGGCCGACGTGGCCGCCCAGGTGGCCCGCTGGGCCCAGTGGACGCACCACGCGGAAGAGCAGTTCCGCACGCTGCGCCATGCGATGGAGCACTTCGCGCAGGGCAGCGAGGGCAACGGTGCGGGCGACGACGACACGCTCGGCACGCTGGTCTCGGTGCAGCTCGGCCTGACCGCGCTGCGCCTGCAACACAACCCGACGCCGACGGCGCCCGCGTTCCTGTCGCGCCTGGCTGGCCGCGCCACCGCCCGCGTCAATGCGCCGGTGTCCGGCGCCGTGCTCAACGAAGGCATGGGCCGCCTGCTGGCGCTGCTGGACGTGCTCGAGAACTACCCGGGCCGCAACGTGGCTTCGGCCCCGGCCCCGGCATTCGACGACACGCCCGACTCGGCGCGCCAGGCGATGGACGCCCTTGGTGCCAGTGCCGCCCGTCAACTGGCCCCCGCAGGAGAGTAAGCCTTGAACCTGATGGGCTCCGACCAGGCGGAAAGCCTGCGCCGCATGCTGGCACCGCGCGTCACCCGGCGTATCGCCGTGGTGGGCTGCGAGGCCGGCGCCGGTGCCACCACCGTGGCGCTCGGGCTGGCCAACGCGCTCGCCATGCAGGGCGAACGTGTGCTGCTGGCCGATGAAGACCGCGCCGCCGCGCGCGCCACCCGGCTTGCCGGCGCGG
This sequence comes from Cupriavidus sp. 10L43_2, assembly GCF_056395265.1. Classification (NCBI taxonomy): domain Bacteria; kingdom Pseudomonadati; phylum Pseudomonadota; class Betaproteobacteria; order Burkholderiales; family Burkholderiaceae; genus Cupriavidus; species Cupriavidus sp. 10L43_2. Next base: position 171,544 of record NZ_JBFTJE010000008.1, on the reverse strand, counting down.
CGCCGAAGGCCACGCTGGCCGATGTGCTGGGCGGACGGATGCCGTTCGACGCGGCGGCGGGCACCCGTGCCGCCAGCGGCGTGGCCGTGCTGCCGGCCGGCAACGTGCCCGCCGGCGCGCAGATCGACGACCGCGCCTTGCCGGGCATCCGTACGGTGCTGGTCGATGCGCAGTCGAGCGAGTCCGGCGCGCTGTCGCCCATGGCCGGCGCGGCGCACAACTTCGTGATCGTGATGCGGCCCGAGGCCACGTCGATCACCGCTGCCTACGCCTGCATCAAGCGGCTGCACCATGAATTTGCATGCCGTCACTTCCAGCTGATCGTCAATATGGCGGACAAGGAAGCGACGGTGATGGCCCTCTCGCGCAACCTGGCCCGCACGGCGAGCCAGTACCTGGGCGTGGAGGCAAGCCTGGCGGGCTACCTGCCGCTGGATCCGCTGGTGGCGCGTGCGCTGCAGCTGGGCCGCTGCGTCGTGGAGGCCTATCCGGCCGCCGCGGCCACCGGCGCGCTGCGCCACGTGGCCAGCGGCATCGGGGCATGGCCGCTGCGCCAGGAAGCAGTCTCTCCGGGGATGGCCGCGGCCGTTCCCGCCTGATACCAGAACAAGAAGTCGCAACAACCGGACCGACACTCAGCCAGCCAGTCCGCCCCGCAAGGAATGTGGGGCGCTGGCACCGAACCAAGTTATTACCGAGAATTCCACCATGTATACGATTCAGGGAAAGCTCGAACAGGCAGACGTGGTCAAGTCACATGCGCCGCTGGTGCGACGGATCGCGTTGCAACTGGCGGCCAAGCTGCCTGCCAGTGTCCAGATCGACGACCTGATCCAGGCCGGCATGATCGGCCTGCTCGACGCTGCCAAGCGCTATGAAGACAACCACGGCGCCCGCTTCGAGACCTACGCGAGCCAGCGCATCCGAGGCGCGATGCTCGACGAGGTGCGCGCCAACGACTGGCAGTCGCGCAGCCTGCGCCAGTTCACGCGCAAGATCGAGCGCACCCAGCGCAGCCTCGAACAGAAGCTCGGCCGCACGCCGATCGACTCCGAGGTGGCCAAGGAACTCGATATGGCGCTCGACGAATACCAGGAGCTGCTCAACGAGGTCTACGGCTGCCAGCTGCTGCACTACGAGGACTTCGAGCGCTCCGGCGAGGAAGACTTCCTGGACCGCCATCTCGGCGTGACCGACGACGGCAACCCGCTGACGGTGCTGATGGAGTCCGGCATGCGCGAGGCGCTGATCCGCGCCATCGACAAGCTGCCCGAGCGGGAAAAGCTGGTGCTGTCGCTGTGCTACGACCAGGAACTGAACCTGCGCGAGATTGGCGCGGTGCTGGAAGTGACCGAGTCACGCGTGTGCCAGATCCGCAGCCAGGCGATTACCCGCCTGCGCAACCAGCTGCGGGGTTTGCTGTAATGCGTGGCTGGCTGTCGATGACGGTGGCCGCGCTCTGCGGCTTCCTGCCGGCGATCCTGTCGGCGCAGGGCTTGACGAAGGCAACGCTCGAAATCGGCCCGTCGCGCCATGCCTGGACTGGCTCGGCGGTGGGCCCGATGATTGCGAACCGGGGCCAGCGCGCGCTGTCCGCGCCGATCGTGCCGGGCGGGGTGCTGCCGCAGTCGGCTGGCGTCATCACCGCGGTGCGCTGGCGTTACAGCTTCACGCGCGTGCCGCCGCCGGACCTGCAGGCCTACCTCTGCAATGCCGACCGCTGCGTGATGCTGCCGGGTGCCGAGGGCAAGACCAACGCCTTCGTTGGCGACGATGCCAGCAAGGGCTTCGTATTCGCCTTCCGCGTGCCGGGCAACGGCGGCCTGGCGCCGTCGCTGCAAGGGCGCAGCAACGAAGTGACGGTCAGCTTCCGCTAACCGTCCCGGGCTTTACATCTGCCGCCTCACGCCACGCGTGTGTGCGTGACGGCCACCACCTTCGCCCATCGCGCGATTTCCGCCTGCAGGAACTGCGCGAACTGGGCGGCGCTATTCCCCACCGGTACCAGACCTTCCCCCTGCAAGCGCTTGCGCATGGCCGGCGCTGCCACGGCCGCACGGGCTGCCGTCTCCAGTTCCCGCACCATGTCTGGCGGCATGCCGGCCGGGCCGAGCAGGCCGTACCACGAGCTGTAGTCGAAGCCCGGCACGAGATCGGCAATCGGGGCGAGGTTCGGGAACGCCGCCAGCCGCTGCGGGCTGCTCACGCCGAGCCCCTTGAGCTTGCCGGCCACAAGCAGCGGCTGCACCGTGGCCACGTTGCCGAGCAGCAGGTCGGCCTGGCTGCCCACCACATCGGCCACGGCCGGGCCGGCGCCCTTGTACGGCACGCTGACGATGTCGATGCCGGCCTCGTGCTTGAGCATCTCTCCCGCCAGATGGTTGGCGCTGCCCACGCCGGCCACGGCGATGCTCAGCTTGCCCGGCTTCGACTTCGCCAGCGCCACCAGTTCGCGCAGGTTGCTGACGCCCAGGTCCGGGCGCGACACCAGGATCAGCGGCGAACTGGCGATCAGCGAGATCGGCGTGAAGTCCTTGATGGCGTCGAATGGCTTTTTCTCGAACAGCGCCGGATTGATCGCGTGGCTGGTGTAGCTCAGCAGCAGCGTGCCGCCATCGGGGTCCGCCTTGGCCACGGCGATGGCGGCGATATTGCCGGCCGCGCCGCCCCGGTTTTCGACGATGAAGGGATGCTTGAGCCGCTGCTCCAGCTCGGCCGACAGCGAGCGCGCGACGATGTCGGTGCCGCCGCCCGGCGTGGCGCCGACGAGGACTTTCGTGACGGCCGGCGCCGCGCGCGCCAGACCCGGGGGCAGGATCAGCGCCGCCGACAGCAGCGCGAGGAAATCGCGTCGTTCCATGGTTGTCTCCGTATTTATCTTTGTATTTTTTGTGGGGCGATGCTGGCGCCTAGGCCGTGGCGGGCTGGGCGGCTGGCGCCCACGGCATCAGCGGCATGCCCAGTGCGGCGGCCTGGCGGCGCTCGTAGGCGTCGAACTCGGCACTGCGCGCGCTGCCGCGCAGGCCACCCCGCACCGCACCCGCGCGGACGTCGGTGAAGTAGTCGGCCCACTCGTCCGGTAGCGGCTGGGCGCCCGGCACGGCCAGCCAGAGCCGCAGCAGGTGGCGCTTGCGGTCGAACTCCTCGTAGTCCTCGAAATTCGTGCGCGAATGCACGGTGACATAGTTGTTCAGCAGTTGCAGGTCGCCCTGTTCGAGCTGCATCGAGAAGCACAGGCTCGGGTCGGTCAGTAGCGCGTCCAGTTCGTCGAGGGCCGCTTCCTGGGCCGCCGTCAGGCGCGGCACATCGTCGAAGTCGCGCTGGGCGGCCACCACGTTCTTGCGGTTGGTGCGCATGGCGAAGGCCCAAGGATGGTTGCCGAGGATGGTGCAGGCGTAGTGCGGCGGCTGGGCGGGGTCCTGCGCGCCCTGGTAGCTGTAGTGGAACGGGGCGTGGAGCACGGCTTCGAGGTCCGGGCGGCGGCGCAGCATGGCGTCGCGCAGGGCGATCGAGCTGACTACCTTGCTTGCGCCGCCGCTGCGGGCCGCGCGGCGGCACAGCAGGCCGACCACGTCGCAGGAATCGGTGTGGAAGTCGAGGCCGGCGTTGGTGTTGTAGCCGCGGCCGTTCTTGCCCTTGTACGCGGCGCCCACGTCGCGCACATCGTTCATGAAGTCGCTGGCGCGGTTCTGCGTGCGCGCCACGCCCATGTGCAGGCCCATGCCCCAGTAGGCGAGGCGGGTCTCGTCCTCGGTCCAGCGGTGCACGGGAAAGCCCTTCAGCAGGCACATGCCCCAGCGGCCCTGCGTGGTGTCGATGGCGCGGGCCAGCGCGTCGCGGGCGGCGGCGTCGAGCGGGAAGTCATCGGCGGTCATCTCCAGCAGCGGCTTGTCCAGCGCGATGGCGTGGGTGAGGGCGGTGTCGAAGCTGGCCACTTCGGCGGCGGAGAGGCGCTGGATCCAGGAGGTGTCGCGGTCGGCATCGGCGGCCAGCCACGCGGTGGGACGATAGGCGGTCATGGGGCGGTGTCTCGGAGTCTTATGGAAGGGACGTCTGGGTGCGGGCGCTGGGGGGCGCCTTGCATGACGTCGTGCAGCCAGTCTAAGCTTCAGAACAGCTAAGAAAAAGTGACGTTCCTTGACGTCGCTGATAAGGAAAACTGATGAAGCTGGAGACCTTCGCCACCCTCGCTGCCGTGATCGAGGAGGGCTCGTTCGCGGCGGCTGCCGCCACGATGCACCTCACGCCGAGCGCGGTCAGCATGCAGATGAAGCAGCTGGAGCAGTATGTCGGCCAGCCGCTGTTCGATCGATCCGGCCTGCAGGTACGGCCCACCGCCGTGGCCCGCGAGGTGGCCGCCGCCATGGAGGGCGGGCTGCGCTACCTCCATGCGCTGCGGCGCCGGGTGTCCGTGGCCGTGGAGGGTTCGGTGCGGCTCGGGGTGATCGAATCGATCCAGCCGGTGCTGCTGCCGGGCACGCTGCGCTACCTGCGCGATCACTACCCGAAGCTGCGCGTGCGGCCGGTGCGCGGCCGCAGCGCCGGGCTGCTGGATCTGGTCAAGGCGGGGCAACTCGATGCGGCGGTGGTGGCCCGGCCCGAAACCGGCCGCCTGGCGAGCCTGCGCTGGCATCCGGTCGGCACGCGGGAGATGGTGCTGATCGCCCCGCCGGACGCCGGGGAGGCCAGCGCGGCCGAGCTGCTTGCCCGCTACGACTGGATCCGCTACGACCGCGCCACCGTCACCGGCGCCATGGCGGCGCGGTACGTGCACGGGGTGATGCCGGAGAAACGCAGTGCGATGGAGTTCGACAGCGTCATCGCCATCGTCGCCATGGTCAGCGCGGGGCTGGGCGTTTCCGTGGTGCAGTTGATGGACCCGACGGTCTGCGACCGCTACCCGGTGCGGCGCGTGCGGCTGGGGGCCGACGCGCCGACGCTGCAGATCTCGCTCGTGTCGCGCAAGGCGGACGAGGACAGCCGGGTGCTGCAGGCGCTCACGGAGGCCGTGGAGCGCACCTTGCTGCCGGGCGTCCGCTAGGCGTCCACGATGACCTCGAAGCCGCCGAAGATCATGCGCTGGCCGTCGAACGGCATCGGGTCCATGCCTTCCTTGAGCCGCTCGTCGGCCATCGCGGCGGCCATGCCCTTGTCGCGCGCCTCGCGCGACGGCCACAGGATCCACGAGAACACCACCGCCTCGTCGTCCTTGCGCTGAACGGCCATGGTGAACGAGGTGACCTTGCCTTCCGGCACGTCGTCGCCCCAGCACTCCACCACCTTCAGCGCGCCGTGCTCCTTGAACACGGTGGACGCCTTCTGCGCCACCTGCCGGTAGGTTTCCCGATTGGCCGTCTTCACGGCCAGCACGAATCCGTCGATGTATGCCATGGCACTCGCTCCGCTGGGTCTTGGGCTTATCACCATAGACCATGGCCGTGACGTATGACGAATAGTGCCTATTTAGGGGGCGATGCAGCGCCGCCGCAATTGGCGAGGAGCGCCAGCAAGGCCTCCAGCCCCACCGGCTTCACGAGGTGGGCGTCGAAACCATGCGCGCGGGTGCGGTCGCGGTCGGCGGCCTGGCCCCAGCCGGTCAGCGCGACCAGCATCACCGGGCGGTCGCGCCAGGTCTGGCGGATGCGCGTGGCCACCTCGTAGCCATCCATCGACGGCATGCCGAGGTCCAGCAGCACCACGTCCGGCCACCATTGGGCGAGGGCCTCCAGCGCGCTCGCGCCATCGTAGGCCACCGTGGCGGTCGCGCCGTACATGTCCAGCAGCATCGCCACGCTGTCGGCGGCATCGCGGTTGTCGTCCACCACCAGCACGCGCACCGGGTTGGGCAGCGAGCCGGGCCGGCTTTTCGCGTCGTCAGCCGCGGCGGGGCCATCGCTGGCCGGCAGCGAGACGGTGAAGGTACTGCCGAGCCCCAGCCCGGGGCTGGCGGCCTGGACGTCGCCGCCATGCATCTGCGCCAGCTTGCGCGTCGTGGCGAGCCCGATGCCGAGCCCGCCCTGCGAGCGCGGCGCGTTCTTGTCGAACTGGCCGAACAGCGCGAACAGCCGCCCCAGATGCCCGGGCGGGATGCCGATGCCGGTGTCGGCCACGGCGGCGTGGATGCCGGCGGCGTCGCGCCACGCGTGCACGTCGATGCGTCCACCCGGGTCGGTGTAGCGCACCGCGTTCGCCAGCAGGTTGCCGAGGATCTGCGCCAGCCGCACCGCGTCGCCGAGCACCGGCAGCGGGGTGTCGGCCGGCTGGAGCGTCAGCACGTGGCCCGCCTGGATGGCGGCGGGGCGGGCGGCCTCCACGGCATTGCGCAGCACGTCGGCGAGGTCGAGCGGCTCAACCTTCAGCTCGATCACGCCCCGCGTGATGCGGGAGACTTCCATCAGCTCGTCGATCAGCCGCATCATGTGCTCCACCTGCCGATCGAGCATGGCCTGGAGGCGCGGCGCGTCCATCCGGGTGGCAGCGGCGGCCTGGAGCTGGAGCGCATTGTGGATGGTGGCCAGCGGGTTGCGTAGCTCGTGGGCCAGCGTGGCGAGGAATTCGTCCTTGCGGGCGTCGGCCTCGCGCAGGATGGCTTCGGCCTGCTTGCGCACCGTGATGTCGAGCGCCGTACCCAGCACATTGGCTTGATGCCGCCGGCGACCCTCGCCCTCGAACTCGACCTGTCCATTGGCCGCGTGCCAGTGCTCGCTGCCATCGGGCCAGAGGATGCGGTAGTCCACCTCGAAGCCGCCGCCACCACTCTCGTCGGCCGTGGCGATGGCGGTTTCCACGGCCTGCAGCAGCCGGGGCCGGTCATCGGGGTGCACGCGCTGGAGGGTCTCGGCCAGCGGCATGACTTCGGCCTCGCCGCCGCCGCGCAGCTCGCGCATGCGCGCATCCATATAGACCAGCCCGGTTTCCGTGTCCTGCCGGAAGGTGCCGAGCCGGGCGATGGCCACGGCCAGTTGTGCCTGGGTTTCGGTCTTGCGCAGCGCCGCCTCGGCCTCGCGCCGGGCGGTGATGTCGCGGAACAGGACGCCGACCAGCGGGCGCACCCCATCGCCCACGCGGAAGGCGTAGACCTCGAACCAGCGGTCCAGCGCGCGCGCCTGCTCGACGAAGCGACGCGGATGGCCGCGCAGCGCCACCTCGCCATAGATCTCGAACCAGTGGGCCTCGTGCCCGGGTGCGAGGTCGCGCATATTGCGGCCCTGCGCCTGATGCAGCCCGGTCTGGGCCTCGAACACGTGGTTGACGGTGACGAAGCGGTAGTCGATCGCCCGGTCGCCGTCGAAGATCACCTCGATGACGCAGAACGCCTGGTCGATCGCGTCCGCCAGCGCGTGGAAGGCGGCGCTGTCTAGGCCGGCGGCGGCGAGGGCATGCGGGGATTCCTGCACGATGTGGCTTGCCTGGTGGTCAATGCAAAAACGGCCGGCACCACGCATTGCGCGGGTCCGGCCGTTCCGGCGATTCCGCCCCGGGTGCCGGGGCGGAGGGAGCAGTCATCAGCCCTTCACGGCCTCCAGGGCCGCGTTGAGCGTCTTGCTCGGGCGCATCACCGCGTCCAGCTTGTCGAAGTCAGGCTTGTAGTAGCCGCCGATGTCGGCTGCCTTGCCCTGCACGTCCGACAGCTCGCCGACAATGGTCTTCTCGTTGTCGGTCAGCGTCTTGGCCAGCGGTGCGAAGGTCTTGGCCAGTTCGGCGTCGTCCTTCTGCGCGGCCAGTTCCTGGGCCCAGTACATGGCCAGGTAGAACTGGCTGCCGCGGTTGTCGAGCTGGCCGGTCTTCGGCGACGGGCTCTTGTTGTTGTCGAGCAGCTTGCCCGTGGCGGCGTCCAGCGTCTTGGCCAGCACCTTGGCGCGGGCGTTGCCGGACTTGATGCCCAGCTCTTCCAGCGACACGGCCAGGGCCAGGAACTCGCCCAGCGAATCCCAGCGCAGGTGGTTCTCTTCCACCAGCTGGGCCACGTGCTTCGGAGCCGAACCGCCGGCGCCGGTCTCGTACAGGCCGCCACCGGCCATCAGCGGCACGATCGACAGCATCTTGGCGCTGGTGCCCAGTTCCATGATCGGGAACAGGTCGGTCAGATAGTCGCGCAGGATGTTGCCGGTCACCGAGATGGTGTCCAGGCCGCGGATCACGCGTTCCAGCGTGTAGCGCATGGCGCGCACCTGCGACATGATCTGGATGTCCAGGCCGTTGGTGTCGTAGTCCTTCAGGTAGGTTTCCACCTTCTTGATCAGCTCGGCCTCGTGCGGACGGTACGGGTCCAGCCAGAACACGGCCGGCGTGCCCGAGTTGCGGGCGCGGGTCACGGCCAGCTTCACCCAGTCGCGGATCGGGGCGTCCTTGACCTGGCACATGCGCCAGATGTCGCCCTGCTCGACCTTCTGCGTCAGCGCCGTCAGCACTTCATTGGTGGCGTTGTCGACGATGCGGGCCTCGCCGTCTTCGGCAATCTCGAACGTCTTGTCGTGCGAGCCGTACTCTTCGGCCTTCTGCGCCATCAGGCCGACGTTCGGCACCGTGCCCATCGTCACCGGGTCAAAGGCACCGTTGGTCTTGCAGAAGTTGATGATTTCCTGGTAGATCCGGGCGAAGGTCGATTCCGGGATCAGGCACTTGGTGTCCTTGGTGCGCCCGTCGGCGCCCCACATCTTGCCGCCGATACGGATCATGGCCGGCATCGAGGCATCGACGATCACGTCGTTCGGTGCGTGCAGGTTCGAGATGCCCTTGGCCGAATCCACCATCGCCAGTTCCGGGCGATGTTCGTGGCAGGCGTGCATGTCGCGGATGACTTCCTCGCGCTTCGACTCCGGCAGGGCCTCGATCTTGGTGTACAGGTCCACCAGGCCGTTGTTCACGTTCACGCCCAGTTCGTCGAACAGCTTCTGGTGCTTGGCGAAGGCGTCCTTGTAGAAGACCTTCACGGCGTGGCCGAACACGATCGGGTGCGACACCTTCATCATGGTCGCCTTCACGTGCAGGCTCAGCATGACGCCGGTCTTGCGCGCGTCTTCCATCTGTTCTTCGTAGAAGGCCAGCAGGGCCTTCTTGCTCATGAACATGCTGTCGATGACTTCGCCGTCCAGCAGGGCCACCTTCGACTTCAGGACGATGGTCTTGCCGCTCTTGGTGACCAGTTCCATGCGCACGTCACGTGCGCGGTCCAGCGTGATCGACTTTTCGCCGTGGTAGAAGTCGCCATGCTTCATGTGCGCCACGTGGGTGCGCGAAGCCATGCTCCAGTCACCCATGCTGTGCGGGTGCTTGCGGGCGAAGTTCTTCACGGCGGCCGGTGCGCGGCGGTCGGAGTTGCCTTCGCGCAGCACGGGGTTCACGGCGCTGCCCAGGCACTTGGAGTAGCGCTTCTGGATGGCCTTTTCTTCGTCGTTCTTCGGATCTTCCGGGTAGTCGGGGATCTTGTAGCCCTTCGACTGGAGTTCCTTGATCGCGCTGACGAGCTGGAACAGCGAGGCGCTGATGTTCGGCAGCTTGATGATGTTGGTGTCCGGCAGCAGCGTCAGGCGGCCCAGTTCGGCCAGGTTGTCCGGCACGCGCTGCTCTTCGGTCAGGAATTCGGGGAATTCGCCCAGGATGCGGCCAGCCACCGAGATGTCGCTGGTCTCGACGTTCACGCCAGCCGGGGCTGCGAACGTGCGGATGATGGGCAGGAAGGCACTGGTCGCCAGCAGCGGAGCTTCGTCGGTCAGGGTGTAGATGATGGTTGGCTGCTGGGTACTCATTGCTTATCTCGCATCAAGAATCAGGTTGGAAAATGCCCCGGGTGGGTCACAGCCGGGGGCAAGACCCGAATTTTGCCTTATTTTTGGTGTCGGGAGGGGCGAACCATTGCGGTTTTTGCGCGGATGTATGCAAAGGCATTCAGATGTCGAAGTCGTCTCTGTCGCGCATCAAGCCTGCAAGTCCGTCAATTGTCGGCCATCTTCATTCAAATTGCCGACTGACGGCTAGGTGTGGAACCCTTGCGGCGCAGGGTCCACGCCGGAGCGCTCCACGGCGGCAATGACCTGGGCGCCGAACAGCAGCAGCGTGGCGGCAATCTCCAGGCTCAGCAGCACCACGATGGCCGTGGTCAGGGAGCCGTACACCCGCCCCACCTGCGACAGCGTGGCGAAATACCAGACCAGCACGTGGCGGGACACCTCCCAGAGCACGCAGGCGAAGACCGCCCCCACCAGCGCATGGCGCACGGACAGCCGGCCCACCGGCATGACGAGGTAGATCGAGGTCAGCAGCAGGATCTCGCCGGCCAGCCCGAGCAGGTAGAGCAGGGTGCCGGACAGGCGGTCCAGCGACCATTCATGGCCGAGCACCTCCAGGTGCCGTTCGCCGATGGTCTGGAGCCCGCCCGCCACCAGCGTCACCACCAGCAGTCCCACGCTCAGCACGAGGATGTAGCAATAGGGCAGGATGGCCGAGACGAGGAAATGCCGCCGCCGGATGGCCACGCGATGGATGAAGATGACCGACATGGCGTTCTCCAGCACGGTGAAGGCCAGCGAACTGAAGAAGATCATCGTCACCAGCAGCACCCAGCCGAGGGCGCGGTGGTCCATGAAGCGCGCCAGTTCGGCCACCAGCGCGCGCGACTGCCCGGGCAGTAGCCATTCCAGATAGCGCGCCAGCGTATCGAGCAGCCGAGCCGGGTCGATCACGTGCGACAGGCCAATCAGCATCAGGATCAGCAAGGGCACGATCGACAGCAGCGCGTAGTACGCCACCGCCCCGGCCAGCAGCAGGCCCTGGTTGGCGCGGAATTCCCGGAGCGTGGTCAGGATGAAACGCCCGGGGTGCTGGAGGACGTGCCGGATGCGGGTGTCGAGGATGGGCATGGGAGGCAAGGAGGCGTCACAGACCAATGTGGCCCATCGGCGGTGCCCCGGCAAGGCGAGTTTGTCCGACACGGTGCCCGGGGCTGTACACGGTGCTGTACAGATCGGCCCGAAAGTCATGCCGATCTGTATCCAATCGACGCTGGCCCCCGTCCCTATAATGGCCCAATCCCCCGAAGTCGCCCTTTTTGAAGGAAATCCGACATGCTCGACTGGCACGACCTGGCCTTTTTCGCCCTGGCGGCCCTTGTTCTGGTGCTGACGCCGGGGCCGAACATGATCTATTGCGTGTCCCGCGCGCTGTGCCAGGGCCGAGCGGCGGGGCTGGTCTCGCTGGCGGGCGTGCTGCTCGGGTTTGTGGTCCACCTGATGGCCGCCGCGCTGGGGCTGACCGCGCTGCTGATGGCGGTGCCCTTCGCCTTCGATGCCATCCGGCTGGCCGGCGCGGCCTACCTGCTCTGGCTGGCCTGGCAGGCGGTGCGCCCCGGCGGCGCCGCGCCGTTCCAGGCCCGGGCGCTGCCCGACGATCCACCGCGCAAGTTGTTCAGCATGGGCTTTGTCACCAATCTGCTGAATCCCAAGGTGGCGATGTTCTACCTGTCGTTCTTCCCGCAGTTCCTGCATCCCGAGCAGGGCTCGGTGCTGTGGCAGAGCCTGCAACTGGGCGCGGTGCAGATCGGCGTCAGCGGCGCGGTGAATTTGCTGCTGGTGATGGGGGCGTCCGGGATTACCGCATTCCTGTCGCGTAGCGAGCGGTGGTTGCGTGCGCAGCGCTATGTGATGGGAACCGTACTTGGCGCGCTGGCCATGCGCATCGCGCTGACAGACCGGAAGTAGCCCGATTCAGCGCGTGGCGTAGGGAAAGTGATGCTGCGCCGCCATCTGGGACAGATGGTCGCGCAGATGGCCCAGCTCGGCCGACAGCTGCAGCGTCAGGAACGCGAACGAGCTATGGCCGATGGACGGATCGTCCGGGTGCGGCGCCGGCAGGGTGATGTTCTGGCGAACCATGGACTCGTCGCCGGCTTCCAGCGCGCTGGAAATTTCCAGCAGCAGGTCGCGGATGCAGTGCTCGTCCCCGCAGGCATCGATGCTCTCGGGCGGAATCGTCGCCAACATCTCCAGCGCGCTGATGCACACCCGCGCGCAGTGCTGGACCTCCTCCAGATCCGCCGGCAGCGTGCCGGTTTCCTTCGCTACCGAGGGGATCAGGCTGCGCAGCTGCACCAGCGGCGGGCCCAGCTTCATCATGGCCTGCTGCCGCTCGCTCTCATCCGCAAAACCCCGTTCGATCTTGGCGTGCACGGCCGCACAGGCGCGCAGCAGCCCGGCCAGCTTGAAACGCCACGAATATGACGCATAGGCCGGCAGCGCGAACGAGAACACCAGCGCGATGGCCGTGCCGATCATCACATCAACCGTGCGCCAGAGCGCGTCATAGACGTTCTGGTCACCGTGGCCAGCCGTGATGACCACCGTAATGCCAGCCAGCAGCGCGATATATCCCCCCTTGCCGACCGCATGGTAGGCCGCATACCCGCACGCCACGGCGATCAGCAGGTAGGTCAGCAGCGGAATGCGGAAGTAGCTTTCCTGGAGGATCAGGAAGAGGCCGACGAAGGCGCCGATCAGCGTGCCCACCCCGCGCTCGGCGGCGCGGCGGCGGATATTGCCGTGATGCTGGAGCCCGCCAATGACCACGAGCACCGTGATCGACGCCCATTCGCCATGCGGCACGTTGATGCCGGTGGTCAGCGCGATGGACACCAGCAGGGCCAGCGCCACGCGCGTGGCGTGGAAGATGCGGGCCTGGCGGAATCGGCGATCGGGGTCGAACAGCGCGCTTGTTGTATTTCGCAGGGCCTCAAGCATGGGGGCGATCACCTTCAGGGGGGGCCGGGACGCTTGTAGTGTATAGAGCCCGGCGCACGATCCGCAACATGGGCCGCCGCTTCCCTGGCGCTGGGGGTTCCTGGCCGCCATCTGAAGTCATGCAGATCTCATTGAAGTTTATCTAAGCGCACTTTCGAACTTGTCATATTCGATGATGCGAGCCTTCGCCGCATTGTGCTGGCTGCGCCGCGCAGCAGCCGATGCAGCCGTCGCCTTGCCTTCATCCTGTGTCGACATGCTCCGATATGCGCAACCCCTCGCCGTCGCCGTCGCCGTCCCGTACCGTCTCTGTCCGTTGCGCCGGTCTGCCCACGTTGATGGGTGCACCGGCGCTGGTGTTCTCGCGGTTGTCCGGGACGGAGCGGCTGTGCGAGTTGTTCGAATACGAAGTGCAGCTGAAGACGCCCGACGCCCGGTATGCGCCGTCCGGTCCGGCGGCGAACCTCGACACGCAGGCCCTGCGCGGCCAGGAACTGACGGTGGCCATCGAACTCGATGGCAGCGGCACCGGGCCAGTTGGCCGCACCGGCGTGGGCACGCGGGAGATCACGGGGCTGATTACCGACGTGCGTGGCCCGATCCCGCAAGGCCGGCAGATCGCCTACTGCCTGACGCTGCGCCCGTGGCTCTGGCTGGCCACGCTGACCACGAACTTCCGCGTCTTTCAGCAACAGACCGTGGTCGGGATCCTCGAAGCGCTGCTCTCCGCCTACACCTTCCCCATCGAATGGCGCCTCGACGTGGGCCGCTACCCCAGCCGTGAATACCAGGTCCAGTACGGCGAGAGCGACTTCGATTTCTTCCAGCGCCTGACCCAGGAGTGGGGCATTTCCTGGCACATCGCGCACAGCGATGGCAAGCACCGGCTGGTGCTGACCGATGCCAACAGTGCCTTCGCGCCATACACCAGCCCCGCCTACCACACCATTCGCTGGCAGCGCAGCGCGGACCGCATCGACGAGGAGTGCCTGCACGCGCTCGTGCTGCACGACCGCCTCGTGTCCGGCCAATGGACCAGCTCCGACTACGATTTCGTCAAGCCAGGTGCGGATCTGGCGGTGCGCTCGGCGGCGCCGCTCGATACCGCGCATGCCGAGGCAGAGATCTATGAATATCCGGGCGACCATGGCCAGCCCGCCACCGACAACGACCCGTGGCGCGAAGGCGGCCATCTCGCCCAGTTGCGGATGGAGGCACTCCGCCAGCACGGCAGTCGGGCGAGCGGACGCGGCCACGTGCGCGCGATGGTGCCCGGATGCACGTTCAAGCTGAGCCATTTTGTCCAGGACAAGGCCAATCGCGAGTACCTGATCCTCGGCACCGATCTGGAGATCGAGGATGTCCCCGAAGTGTCGGGCATGGGCCAGCAGTGGCGTTGCGAGGTCGCCTTCACGGCGCAGCCGACGAACGTGCTGTTCCGGCCCGAGCGGACCCAGCCCAAGCCGCGCACCAGCGGCCCGCAGACCGCCACGGTGGTAGGGCCGGAGGGCGAGGAGACGTGGACCGACGCGTACGGGCGCATCCGTATCCAGATGCATTGGGACCGGATCGGCCAGCGCAACGCCAACAGCTCATGTTGGGTGCGGGTGTCTTCGGCGTGGCAGGGCAATCGCTTCGGGGCGGTGCACGTGCCGCGCATCGGCCAGGAGGTGGTGGTCGAGCACCTGAATGGCGATCCCGATTGTCCCATCGTCACCGGCCGTGTACCGAACCGTCTCAATATGCCGCAGTGGCCGCTGCCGGCGCAGCACGCGCTGTCCGGCTTTGTCAGCAAGGAATTGCATGGCGAGCGGGCCAACGCCTTTGTCCAGGACGATACCCAGGGAGAAATCCAGACCCAGCTGCAGAGCGGCCATCAGACCTCGTGGCTGGGCCTCGGCTTTCTGACGCGCGTGCTGCACGGCGCCGGGCGCAAGGACAAACGGGGCGAGGGTTTCGAGCTGCGCACGGACGGGCAGGGCGTCGTGCGCGCCCACGGCATGCTGCTGACCACCGAGCGACGTGCCAACGCCCGGGCGCATCACAAGGACATGGGCGAGACCGTGGAGCGGCTGGCCGTGGCGCGCGCGCAGCAGGAAACGCTGGCCGAACTGGCGCAGCAGCACGCGGCGCAGGACGCGGCCGACCAGGCCGACCACGCCGAAGTGGCCCGCGCCATCCAGCAGCAGAACGAGGACATCCACGGCACAGGAACTGCCAATGCGGATGCCGGCAGCTTTCCGGAACTGTCCGCGCCGCACCTTGTGCTGGCCAGCCCGGCCGGCATCGAGGCCACCACGGCGCGCTCGACGCACCTCGCTTCGGGCGAGCATCTGGCGCTTACCAGCGGTGGGCATACCAGCCTTGCCGTGGGCAAGCGGCTGCTGGCCAGCGCGAGCCGGGGAATGCGGATCTTCATCCAGAGCATGGGGTGGCGGCTGGTGGCGGCCGGCGGCGACATCGACCTGCGTGCGCTGCGCGACAGCATCAACCTGCTGGCCCGGCTCGGGATCACAGCCACCGCCGACCGGATCACGCTGTCGGCCCGGCAGGAGCTCGTCATCAGCGGTGGCGGCAGCAGCACCACCTATGGCGCGGGCGGCATCACGCATCGCACGGGCGCCGCGTATGTCATTCGCACCGCCAGCTATGCCCTGATCACCGCGCAGCGCGGCGCCGTGGCGTTCCCGCCGGCGCGCAAGCCCGGGCAAGGCAATCTCGAACTGTTCAACCGCTACGCCAACCACACCGGCATCGGCGGGGAGTTCCGCGTGGAGGATGCCTTGGGCAAGGCCGTGGCCGGCCGGCTGAACGCTCAGGGCTTCGCGGCGGTCAGTGGGCTCGCACCGGGCCCTGCCACGGTGAGCTTCGGCAAGGACCCCGCCGATACCTGGGTCGAGGCCAGTCATGTCGGCCAGCCGGAATGGCCACCGCGCGTGGCGCGAACGGAGGAAGACAGTGCGGTGGCCCAGAGCGCCGCCGGGCTTGTCGCGGAACAGGTGCGCGCTGCCGCGAGCCGGGCCAGCGAGCTTGGCCAGACGCTGCAGAGCGCGCGACAGCTCGCCGCGGCGGTCAAGACTATTCCCGATGGTTTGGCGGAATTCGGCCTGTCCGGCGCCCAGTCACTGCTGGGCCAGGCAGTGCAGACGTCGATGCCGGTGCCGACACTGGCCAAGGCCGTATCGCATCCCACGCGGCCTTCGATCGCCACGCCGGGGTTTGTTTCCTGATTCCCGCCGAAGCCCATCCATCGCCAATACCCCAAGCCATGCCCGAACCGAGACCTTCGCCCGCTCCGCGCCCGCCCGAGACAGCAGTGGCCCCGCTCAATACCATCGACGTGGAAGATGTGGGCCGGGGTGCCGCGCAGGTCGATGCGTGGCTGCGGCAGGCCAGTGGCGGGCTGGTGACGCTGGCGCGCATCCAGACCGTGGCCGGTGGCTTGCCCGTGCTAGGCAACATCATGGCACTGGTCGATGCACTCAACGACATCTTCGTGCTGATGCGCAGCCGCTCGCGCGATGTGCTCGACTGGGCCAGCCTCGGGATCAACCTGATCGGCGTGCTGCCGTTGCCACCGGGCATGGCAGCAGCACGCATGAGCCTGCGGCCCACGCTCGCGCTGGTTCGTCAGGAACTGCGCCAGGCCGCCACTGCCACGCTCGGCGATGGGCTGATCGAGGTGTTGGTCGGGCACTTGAACGCCACCATCATCGGCGAACTCGACGACTTTGTGCAGCAGGCGCAGGCGAAGCTGGGCGGCATCCTCGACGATGCCGGCGCGCTGGGCGAGAAGCTGCTGGGCGAGATTGCAGGCGGGATGGAAGCCGTCGCGCTGGGTCGGCTCGATGCCGCCAGCAACGCGCGGTCGGCCCGCACGCAAGCCGGCATGGCGGCGGGGCAGTTGCTCAACGATCCCCGGGCGGCCATCGGCAATATCTTTGGCGCGGTGTGGCATGCCTACAAGGCGGCGGGCAAGGCGGGGGCCAATAAGGCGGTGCGCCTCGCGGTGCCCGAGACAATGCGGCAGCAGGTGGCAGCCAGCGCGGGCGCGCTGCGCGAGATGGGGCCGACATTGCGGGCGCAACTGGCGAAGCTGGCCGACCCGCAAGCCGCGCACAGCCTCGGCTGGCTGCTGGCGATACTTGCCCAGGCGGTGGCGCGCTGGCGCCAGAAGCGGCGCGCCGGCCAGAGCGCCAATGTTCACCCGAAACACACCAGCGAGGCGCGGCAACGCGCGCAGGATGGCGAGCTGGGCGCCATCGGCCGTCAGGCGCCAGCACGCGGCAGCCCGGGCTGCCGGAACTGCCCGGCGCCGTCCGGCAGCCGGCGCAGCATCAGCTTCGCCACCGGCGACGAGACGCTGTCGCACACCGATTTCATCCTGCCGGGGCAGCTGCCGCTTGCCTGGACGCGTACCTACCGCTCAAGCCTCGCCGCCTACGACACCGGTGTATCGAACCAATGCGGCGCGCGTTGGATCACCCCGTACACCACCCGCTTCGATCGGGCGTCCAAAGGCGTGGTGTATCACGCCGCCGATGGCCGCAGCCATGCCTATCCGCTCCCCGAGATCGGCAAGTTCCACCACGATCCGATCGAGAACATCACGCTTGTGCGGGTGTCGGAGAACACGCTGACGCTCGCTCGGGGCTTCGAGGGTCAGGAGACCTATCGCCTTCACGGGCAGCGCTTCCGTCTGACCGGCATCGAGCTGCGCAGCGGCGCGGGCGTGGCGCTGCACTATGACCATCGCGTTCATGGCGACACTGTGTTGTCGGACGTGATCGCCTATCAGGGAGCGGCGACGCTGGCGCATATCGGCATCCGCCCCGACGCGGCCGGGCGCATTGCCGAACTGTGGCAGATCGTCGACGGCCAGCTCGTGCGGCAGCTCTCGCGCTATACCTACGACGACGCGGGCGATCTCGTGATGGCGCAGGACGAGAACGCCGCCCATTGGGACTACACCTACCGGCATCACCTGCTCACGCGCTACACGGACCGCACCGGGCGCGGCACGAACCTGCAGTGGCACGGCGATGGCCCGGATGCACGGGCCGTACGCGAATGGGCCGACGACGGCAGCTTCGACACCCGCCTGGCGTGGGACCCCGACATCCGCGTGACCTGCGTAACCGACGCGCTCGGCCATGAAACCCGCCACTACTACGACATCCTCGGCTACACCTATCGGATCCGGTATCCCGACGGACTATCCGAATGGTTCTTCCGCGACGAGGCCAAGCATGTCGTCAGGCATGTGCATGGGGACGGCGCCGTGGACCGGTTCGCCTACGACGGACGCGGCAACCTGCTCGAGCACCTGCGCCCGGACGGCAGCGCGGTGCACTACGCCTGGGACGACGCCGATCAGCTCATTGGGATCCGGGACGCCGAGGGTGGGCTGTGGCAGCGCCGTCATGACGACCGGGGCAACCTGATCGAGGAGACGGATCCGCTCGGACACAAGACCGAATACGCCTACAACCAGGCAGGCCTGCTGGTGGAGATCCTCGACGCCCGGGGCGGGAGGAAGCAATTGGCCTACACCGCCTCGGGGCAGCTCGCCAGCTACACCGATTGCTCGGCCAAGACCAGCACCTGGCAGTACGGCGCACGCGGCGAACTGGTGAAATTCGCCAATGCGGCAGGCGAGGCCACCCAATACCAGTACGAGGGTGGCCAACTGGCCAGCGTCAGCCATCCCGATGGGCGCGCGGAAACCTTCGAGCGCGACGCGGAAGGTCGTTTGCTGGCGCATACCGATGCGCTGCGCCGGCGCACGACTTGGCACTACGGCGAGGCCGGCCTGATAGCAGGGCGCACCGATGCCGCGGGCCGTACGCTCGGCTACCAGTGGGACAAGCTCGGGCGGCTCACTACGCTCGTCAACGAGAACGACGCCAGGACCGAGTTCCACTACGACCCGGTGGGGCGCCTGCTTGAGGAAACCGGCTTCGACGGCAAGACGACGCGCCACTACCATGACCCGGCTACGGGCAGGCTGACAAGGAGCGTCGATGCCGGGCAACTGCAAACCACGTACGCGTTCGATGCCTCTGGTCGCCTGATTCGCCGCGAGGCCGGCCGGCTGGATCGACAAGGCCAGGTCGGGCGCAGCGAGGCCGAGACCTTCGCCTACGATGGCAACGGCCGCATGATTCTGGCCGAGAACGCGGACAGCCGCCTGCAATGGTTCCACGACGCCGCGGGCAATGTGGTGCGAGAACATCAGCACTACCGGTGCCTGGAGCAGCCGCTGGTGGCGGTCTGGCGGCACGAGTTCGACGCGCTGCACCAGCGCATCGCCACGATCCGCCCGGACGGGCACCGCGTGGCCGTACTGACCTACGGCGCGGGCCACGTGCACGGCGTGATGCTTGATGACCGCGAACTGGTCCATCTTGAGCGCGACGACTTGCACCGGGAGGTGCTTCGCACACAGGGCAATCGGCTCTCCCACGCGCAGGCGTACGATCCGGCGGGGCGGCTGATGGAACAGACGCTGTCTCACGTCGATGGCGCGCGGGCGGGCCATCGTTTGCTGCACCGCCAGTATCAGTACGATGCGGTGGGACAGCTATCGGGCATCCATGACATGCGGCGCGGCGCGCTGCGATATCGCTATGACCCCGTGGGCCGGCTGCTCGCTGCGCACAGCGCACTGGGCAGCGAAACTTTCGCCTTCGACCCGGCCGGCAACCTGCTCGACGATCCCGATACGCGCTGGTATGCGTCCACGCCCGAACATGGACGACGGGCCACCGACAGCCGCCTGACCGGTCACCCCAGGCTGGTGGACAACCTGCTCCGGCAGTACGCGGGCACCCACTATCAATGGGACGAGTGCGGCAACCTCACGGAGCGCCGGATCCATGGCGTGACCGGGTCCTTTACGTGGGATGCCTTCAACCGGCTGGTCGGTTACCGCACTGCGGACCAGTCGGTGCAATACATCTACGACGCGCTCGGGCGCAGGCTGGTCAAGTCGTCATCCGCCCACGGCGTGACGCTTTTCGGCTGGGATGGCGACCAACTGGCGTGGGAAAGCCAGCCTGGACGCAGCACGCACTATCTCTACGAGCCCGGCGCATTCGTACCGCTGGCGCAGGCGGTGCGCCATGACGCCATCGCCCTGCATCGCGAGCCCGATTACGGGGGCGACTACGATATCGATGACGATCCGCTCTGGACCGAGGACATCGCCCCGCAGCCGTTCGACGCCATCGCCTGGTACCAATGCGATCACCTCGGCACACCGCAGGAGCTGACCGACGAGACCCGCGAGATTGCATGGTCTGCCCAGTACAAGGCATGGGGCGCCGCGCGCGAGGTCATCACCGACGCGGCGCGCAAGGCAGGCATTGCCAACCCACTGCGCTTCCAGGGCCAGTATTACGACCCCGAGACAGGGCTGCATTACAACCGGCACCGGTACTATGATCCGGTAAGCGGGCGGTATGTCAGCAAGGACCCGATTGGGCTGGAAGGCGGGATTAATGCCTACGCGTATGCACCCAATGCGCTGGAATATATTGACCCGCTGGGATTGTCAGCGCGTGAAAAGACTACGACTTTTTATCATGCGGGGGATATTAGGGGGCCTATTGATGTATCGGAGGGGCGTAGAAGATTGGATTTCAACCCCGCGGGTAAAGGCGGGTTTTATGTCACGACAAATAGAGGGCAAGCTGTTGACTGGATGGATCGGCGCAGCCATCCCAGGATCACTAAATTTGTGATCCCGAATTCTGAATTGGCAAAGCTGGACGTTAAAGTATTCGACTCCGTTGATGCCGAATGGGCTAATTTTGTTGTTCGTGGGCGAAAAGGCACACTTCTGCATGAGTACGATGCGGTAAGTGGGCCGATGGTTGATAACCCTCGGGCGGTAAGAGAGAGGAATGCTCCACCGAAGGGAAGTGGATGTCAGTTTGCCATTTTTAGTGCCAAGGCGGCTGCGATGTTCGATAAATATAATGCGGGGGACTGTTAGTCAATGGACGCAAGTAATATCGTAGATGGTATCGTGATTGTTAATGATAGAAACCCAGAGGAAAGTGTTATTTTTAACTTTCATACCTGGGTGTCAATCATAAAAGCGATCATCGTTAGGTATTCTGAAAAGAACGAGCACGAGGCCGAAAAAATAATTATGGATTCTTGGCTCGTAAAGAGGGCTCTAGAGGATTATATGGCCATTGTCGTACGGGCACATGAACTCGATTATCATTGGGCTATGATACTCGTTCATGGGGAGCGCTATTGGCGCAGAGGGATAAGTGAGATCGAACCAGATGATTTCTGGGAATGGGAGGAGGAATATAAAAGAGATCACAACCTGAAACAGGAGAGCTTCATTTTCAGACATCCACCAAAAGCCCCTCCCGTAACACAACACATCTGAGAGGCGAAGGCGTATCGTCCAAGAGCGTCGCAAGACACGCTGGGCCCACACTGGCCAAAGGTTGTCGCGGGCGGGCGTAAAGGTGGGCACATGGATAAGATGCAGTAAGTGGCCCGATGATAGAAAATCCGGGCGGGTGAAAAATGATGCACATCCTGTGGCTAAAGGGTGTCAGTTTGCAATTTTCTCGGTGAAGCCAGTGAGATATTTGACCGACACAAAATCGGGGAGTGTTAGTGCGATGGATGAAGACAGGATCGTGGACGGCATTTTGGTTGTTGATGATGAGGATCCTGGGGCGAACGTCATTTTCAATTTTCATACCTGGGTCTCGATCATCGAGGCAATCATAGTGAGATATGCGGGAAAAACAGAGGCTGAGGCGAAAGCTCTCGTTCGTTGCTCGTCATTGGTAGAGAATGCTTTGAATGGCTATATGGCCATTGTTATGCGTTCGCACGACCTTGAATATCATTGGGCGATGCTGCTGGCGCATGGTCCGCAATACTGGATAAGGGGTATCGACTCGAATGAGCCCGAAGGTTTTTGGGGTTGGGAAAAGCAATACAGAAAAGAGCATAACTTGAAGGACCGGAGCTTTGTTTACAGTGACGAATTACCGGAGTAGCGTGCAATGTGAATAACGGGGATGATAATGGCAATGGACGAAAGAAAAATTGTCGATGGTATTCTGATTGTTGATGATAATGATCCAAGGCGGTGCGTAATTTTCAATTTCCGAACCTGGGTGGAAATAATCAAGGGGTTGATGGTTCAATACGCCGGAAAAACAGAGAAAGAAGCCGCCTCGATTCTTCTGAACTCGCCTTTGGTGGAGAATGCGTTGCGCAGCTATATGGCAGTTGGTTTGCGTGCCCATGAACTGGATTACCATTGGGCAATGCTTCTGGCACATGGTGAGGGATATTGGCGGAAAGGTATCGATACGGAGGAGCCAGATGGTTATGAAGAGTGGGACGAGCGATACAGGAAAGAGCACGACTTGAAAGAAAGAAATTTCATTTTCTATGATCAAAACTGAATTCTGCATGCCATAGCAAGAAGTGTTCAGTGAGGCTCTCGCCCTACGCCGGCTAGCGAAGGCTTTTGGGATTGGGAAAAGAAATTCAGGAAAGAGCATCGTCTGAAAGACAGGAGATTCGTCTCCAGTGATGAATTGCCGAGGTAGCGTGATAAGCACGCGTATGACTCAAAAGATTATCGGGCGTGATAGAGGAAAGCAAAATCGTAGATGGTATCGTCATCGTTAACGACCGCGACCCCAGAGAAAGTGTGGTTTTTAATTTTCGTACCTGGGTGGCAATAATCCAGGCCATTATGGTGAAGTACGGTGACCTGGGTGACGATCAGGCAAACGCCGTCCTCCTCGCTTCCTCCTTGGTGGAAAATGCGCTGGACGGATATTTGGACGTAGGCCTACGCGCCCACGAACTTGACTATCATTGGGCGATGCTGCTGTCCCATGGCCAGCAGTATTGGCGGAGAGGTATTGATTCAGCCCCGCCTGAAGGTTTTTGGGCGTGGGAAAAGCAATACAAGAAAGAGCACAAGCTGGAAGATCGGAGCTTCGTGTTTTTTCGTAACCCGGACGGTGAAAAATTGCCGAGGTAGCGTGATAGGCACAGGATCTGTGAATCATGGGGATGATGAGCTAGCAATGGATGAAAGCAAAATTGTCGATGGTATCGTCATCGTCAACGACCGCGATCCTAGAGAGAGTGTTGTTTTCAACTTCCGTACCTGGGTGGCAATAATCCAGGCCATCATGGTGAAGTATGCGGGTAAGTCGGAGGAGGAAGCCAAGTCCCTTGTCCTGGACTCACCCTTAGTAGAGCACGCTCTAGATAGATATATGGCCATTGTCGTGCGTGCACACGAACTGGACTATCACTTTGCTATGCTACTGGCTCATGGTGAGCAGTATTGGCACAGGGGTATCGATTCGGACCCGCCGGGAGATTTTTGGAAGTGGGAGGAGCAGTACAGGCTTGATCACAACCTGGAAGCGGACGACTTTATCTTCAGTGATGAGGAGTGAAATTATCGAATCGGGCCTGGGTTGCAATGAGAACGGCTAAAACAAAATCTGTGCGTTGACGCCACGGGTTCTGGGGAGCCAACGTCTCCAATCGCAACTGACGCGACATAGGGCCGAGCGCGCCTCACGGACGCGCCAGCCTGGACGGACACATCCCTACGACGGATCCTTAGTTCGCGTCCGCGAAACCGCCGACATCACTCCAATTCCCAGTACCACCAAGCAGGCAATACCGATATAAACCGGAGCCAACCCAGCGATGCTGAGGCCCCAGGCGATGCCGCCGACAAGCAGCATGAGCCCGATGAGATAGAGCGCGAAGGACATGAGTGACACCTCCCAGACAGAAAGTGGTGGCATCCGCGCGTGTCGTGCGGATGCGCCTGTCTGTCAATGTAGGCAAGGTGCCTGCCGGCCGGGATCGGTCGATGACCTA
The DNA here is from genome assembly GCF_056395265.1 of Cupriavidus sp. 10L43_2. Lineage (NCBI taxonomy): Bacteria > Pseudomonadati > Pseudomonadota > Betaproteobacteria > Burkholderiales > Burkholderiaceae > Cupriavidus > Cupriavidus sp. 10L43_2. The sequence goes on along the minus strand of NZ_JBFTJE010000008.1, from coordinate 147,908 downwards.
GCCTTGCGTAGGCCGGTTCTGACTACCGCCGGATTGGGACCGGCGGTGTGATGCGTATGTAACTCAGCCGGCCGCCAGGCTCACGCCGCTTGCGGCGTTCTGCGCGCGGCCGTCGCGGCCATACATCTCGTTGGGGCCCGAGCCGCCCTGGCGCAGCACCTGGATGGCTTCCTGCGTGAATTCGAGGTGGGCGTTGACGATGGCGCCGTTCAGCGCGTTGGCGTCCTTGGCCTTGCTGGCGAAGAACACCACCTTGCGCCACGCTTCGGTCACGTCCGCATCCACCAGCCCGCCCACGAGCAGGCCCGCCGGGCCCACGCGCAGGCCCAGCGCAATCATCTGCGCCTCGCGCGCCGCGGTGGCGCGCGTGAGGCCCTGAGCCAATTCCATCTTCTGGTTGAGTAGCTCGCTCAACGCCTGGAAATCCTGGCGTTTGATGGCGTCGCGCTCCTCGGCGAGGGTGCGGCCAAATGCGGCGATGGCGTCAGCTTCGAGCTTCAGGGTCTGGATCAGGGCTTGGCTCATGTCAGGGAGTTATTGGCTTTCGCCTTGGCTCAACTCGCGCAGCGAAGCGAGCAAGCCATCGGCGATCTTGCTGGGATCGATCTTGATCCTGCCTTCCGCGATTGCCTGGCGGATTTCCTCGACCTTCGCGGTATCGATGTCGTCGTCGGTCTCATTGACCAGGCGCGAACCGATCTCACGTACTTGCGCGGTCAGCGGGCTGACGCGCACGCCGGTCAGGGCGCCGGAAGTCGCGGACGAGGCGGCACCGTTGGCGGCCGGACGGGCTGCGCTGTCGGTTGCCGCGGCATCGGCGGGCAGGGACGGAGTGGATTGGTTGATCTTCACGGTGAAATCCTTGCTGGGTTCCCTTGGCTTATCGGATGTTCCACCCGGAACTTTAGGGTTTTTGCATCCTGATCAGGGTTGGGCGGCATTCTCGCACGCGCCGCCTACGCCTGCTCTTACTTCCTGCTTCCTCGGGAATCCAGGCGACTACTTCAGGCTTCTTCCGTTAAAAAAGTGACGCTTACTACTGCAGGACAACCGTGTCGCCGCTCCGGACGACGCCGCTGACGACCTGACCGTTGCGCAGACGCACCTGCACCGAATTGCCGGTGGCGGCATCGGCCAGCACCTTGCCTTCACTGGTGAGCTGGAACGAGTCACCTTCGACGGTCACGTTGACGGTCTGGCCCGACTTCACGGCAATCGACTTCTTGAGTAGATCGGTGCGCATGGGCGAGCCGGCCGCGATGCGGTTGGCTGCCACGGCGCCGGCTACCTGTGTCGGATCCGTCACAACGGCGCGCGGCAGCGCGGCCAGGTCGCCCTGGCGCATTTCGAGGTCTGCGGCGCTGATGGTCTCGCCGGGGGCCATCGCGCGGGCCGCCACATAGTAATCAGTCAATACCGACACCCGGGCCTGGACGTAGCGCGTCCAGGGCCGGTCGCCACCGCAGCGCACGCCCACGGCCACGCGGCCCCATGGGGCGGCGCCGGACGGCAGGAACGGGTCGGGAAGGATGCAATCGGGCGCGCGGCCGCCCGAAGGCGGCACCACCTGCACGCTGACCTTGCCCGGCAGGCCGGAGGCCTGGCGCAGCAGGAACTGTTCGACGACCACGCGTACGGGGTCGTCGGCAAACGGGGCGGGAGCCGACGGCGACGCCACCGGCGTGACCTGGGCGGGCGCGGCGGCGGACGGCGGGGCCAGCGCGAAGCCGGCCAGCGCCATCAGCCCGGCGGCGGCCTGGCGAGTGAGGTTCATAGGGGTCATCCCAGCAAGGATGGGGGCGGCGGCACGGGCGGGTCCGCGCGATGTCGCCACACAACATCGGAAATACAACAACGAATCTGTGGGGCAATTGTAGGCAGCCTCGCGCGAAGGGTCGGCGCGAATTGCGCGGATTTCTCGGTCCTATTCGCACGATTGGCGTGACAGGCCGGCCCCTAAGATGGCAACCCTGAAGAAGCCCCCGACCGGGATGCGTATACGTATTCCCAGGTCTACGGCAGTTTTCTCCCCGAAGTTGAAGCCAGAGCAGGAAAGGCAGACATGATCGACAGACTCGATGCGGCGTTGCGCTTCCAGCAGGAAGCCCTGAGCCTCCGGACCCAGCGGCAATCGGTGATTGCCTCGAACATCGCCCACGCGGACACGCCGGGCTACAAGGCACGCGATTTCGATTTCGCCAGCACCCTGGCGACGTCGGTGGAGCGCGGCCGCCAGAGCGAAGGCATGACGCTTTCCACCACGCAGGTGCGCCATCTGCCGGGCCAGGCGCCGACTTCGGGCAGCGCCGACCTCGACTACCGCATTCCGCTGCAGTCGAGCATGGACGGCAACACCGTGGAAATGGACACCGAGCGCGTGGCGTTCGCCGACAACACGGTGCATTTCGAAGCCGGCCTGACGGTCATGAGCAGCAAGATCAAGACGATGCTGTCGGCGATCCAGAGCTAACCAGGACCGACCATGCCCAGCATGAACATTTTCGACGTGGCCGGCTCCGCCATGGCCGCTCAGTCGCAGCGGATGAACGTGACGGCCTCCAACCTGGCCAACGCGGACAGCGCCGTGGCGCCGAACGGCCAGCCGTATCGCGCCAAGCAGGTGATTTTCGAGATGGCGCCCACGCCAGGCCAGTCCGACGTGGGCGGCGTGCAGGTGGCCGGCGTCATGGAAGACGCCGCCCCGGCACGGATGGTGCACAACCCGTCGCACCCGCTGGCGGACGCCAACGGGTACGTGACGATGCCCAATGTGAACCCGGTGGAAGAGATGGTCAACATGATCTCGGCGTCGCGTTCGTACCAGGCCAACGTGGAGGTGCTCAACACCGCCAAGACCATGATGCTGAAGACGCTGACGATCGGTCAGTAATCCACAACTTTTCGAATCCTTCCAGGAACCGCCGGAACCGACACCATGACGACCACTTCTTCCGTCAACAGCAACTCCGCCGTCAACGACGCGCTCAAGGGCGGCAGCTCCAGCGCGGCAGATCTTCAGAACAACTTCCTGAAGATGCTGGTGACGCAAATGAACAACCAGGACCCGCTCAACCCGATGGACAACGCCCAGCTCACCTCGCAGCTGGCGCAGATCAGCACGGTGAGTGGCCTGCAGACGATGAACGAGACCCTGACCGCGCTGCTCTCGCAGACCGCGGCCAGCCGCGCGATGGACTCCGCCAACCTGATCGGCAAGACCGTGATGGTGCCGGGCAACGCGATCACCGTGGCAGACGGCGTGGCCACCAAGATCGGTGTGGACGTGCCGTCCACGGCTGACTCGGTGACCGTGCAGGTGCTCGACAAGAACGGCAACGTGGTCCGCAACATCGACATGAAGGGCCAGACCGCCGGCGTGCACGACATCGCCTGGGACGGCAAGAACGACCAGGGCAACGCCGTGGCCAATGGCGAGTACACCTTCAAGGTGTCCGGCACGGCCGAGGGCAAGGATGTCAGCGCCATCGCGCTGGTCTACGGCAAGGTCCAGTCCATCAGCGGTGACAGCACCGGCGTGCTGGTCGAACTTGGCGACGGCAAGACCGCCAACGTCGACGACGTGCGCCGCATTTCCTGATCCACTTTTACGTATCACCCGGTCCGGCATACGCGCGGGCAATTCACGAACGACAGCCTTATTAGGGGAAATCATGGGTTTTGGTCAAGGGGTAAGCGGCCTGAACGCCGCCGCGTCCAACCTGGACGTGATTGGCAACAACATCGCAAACGCCAACACGGTTGGCTTCAAGCAATCCACCGCGCAGTTCGCGGACGTGTACGCGGGTTCGAAGATCGGCCTGGGCACGCGCGTGAACGCCGTGGTGCAGTCGTTCACGAACGGCAACATCGCCTCGTCGGGCCGTAACCTGGACGTGGCCATCAGCAACGGCAACGGCTTCTTCCGCCTGACCAACACCGATGGCTCGGTGTTCTACTCGCGTAACGGCCAGATGCAACGCCTGGACGACGGCCGCCTGGTCAACGCCACGGGCCTGCAGGTCACGGGCTACCCGGCTGGCACCACCGCCGGTGGCGTGGCCCCGCAGCCGATCACCATCAGCAACGCCCAGATGCCCCCGCGCGCCACGCAGACCGTGACGGCGCAGTTCCAGCTCGACTCGCGCAGCACCGTGCCGACCACGGCCTTCGCCAGCGCCCCGGGCGCGCTGCCGACCTCGGACATGTTCAACTACAGCACGGCGATCAGCGTTTATGACTCGCTGGGCAACAAGCAGCAGGTCACCGCGTACTTCGCCAAGTCGGCTGCCGCGCCGACCGTGCCGGGCGGCACCAACTGGAACATGTACCTGACCGATTCCGCGGGTAACACGCTGGCCGGCATGCCGGTCTCGATGGCCTTCGACAGCAACGGCGTGATGCAATCGACGACGCCGGCGAACCCGACGCTCGCACTGCCGGCCGCCAACGGCGCCGCCGCGCTGACCGCCAACCTGAACCTGACCGGTTCCACGCAGTTCGGCTCGGACAACGATCCGAAGAAGATCGTGCAGGACGGCTACGCCTCGGGCGCGCTGCTGGGCTTCTCGGTGCAGGAAGACGGCACGATCCTCGGTTCCTACTCGAACGAGAAGACGCTGTCGCTGGGCCAGATCGCCATGGCGACGTTCGGCAACGTGGAAGGCCTGAAGCCGGAAGGCGACAACGTGTGGTCCTCCACCGGCGCATCGGGCCAGGAACTGCTCGGCACGGCCGGTGGCGCCATGGGCACGCTGAAGTCGAACGCCGTGGAAGAGTCCAACGTGGACCTGTCCGGCCAGCTGGTCAACCTGATCGTCGCGCAGCGTAACTATCAGGCCAACGCGCAGACCATCAAGGCGCAGGACACCGTCCTGCAGACCCTGGTGAACATCTGATCCACGCTGATCTCTCCGCCGGAACGCCGACATGGACCGCATGATTTACACCGCCCTCTCGGGCGCCAAGCAGATACTCGACCAACAGGCCGCGGTATCGAACAACCTGGCCAATGCCTCCACGCCGGCGTTCCGCGCGCAGATCAACCTGTATCGCGCTGTACCGGTGGTGGGGCAGGAGACGCAGACCCGCGCCTTCACGCTGGCCTCCACGCCGGGCGCCGACATGAAGGCCGGCCCGCTGACGTACACGGGCCGCGACCTCGACGTCGCCCTGCAAGGCAACGGCTGGCTGGCGGTGCAGATGCCCGACGGCTCCGAGGCGTACACCCGCGCCGGTGCGCTGCAAATTTCGGCCGACGGCCAGCTCCAGACCTCGGTCGGCCGGCCGGTGCTGGGCGATGGCGGCCCGATGGCGGTGCCGCCGGGCGCCACGGTATCCATCGGTACCGATGGCACCGTGGTGGCGCGTGGCCCGGGCGAGGCCGCCAATGGCCTGGCCCAGGTCGGCAAGCTGCGCGTGGTATCGCCGCCGCCTGAAGGGCTGGCACGCGGTGACGACGGCTACTTCCGCCTGCGTCCCGGCGTGAACGCGCTGGAGCAGGACCCCACCGTGCGCGTGATCTCCGGCGCGCTGGAGGGCAGCAACGTGAATCCGGTGGAGGCGATGGTCGACATGATCGCCAACGCGCGCCGCTTCGAAATGCAGATGAAGATGATTACCGGCGCCGATAGCAACGACCAGCGGGCCAACGCGCTGCTGTCCAACAACTGAAGCGCGTTGCGCTGACACAGAACTCGAAGGAAAACCATGATCCGCTCACTCTGGATTGCAAAGACCGGCCTCGATGCGCAGCAGACGCAGATGGACGTGATCTCGAACAACCTGGCCAACGTGTCCACCACGGGCTTCAAGCGCAGCCGCGCCGTGTTCGAGGAACTGATGTACCAGACCATCCGCCAGCCGGGCGCGCTGTCGTCGGACCAGACCGTGCTGCCCTCGGGCATGCAGCTGGGTACCGGCGTGCGCCCCGTGGCCACGGAACGTATCCACACGCAGGGCAACCCGACGCAGACCGGCAACGCGCGCGACGTGGCCATCATCGGCCAGGGCTTCTTCCAGGTGACGATGCCGGACGGCACCACCACCTACACGCGTGACGGTTCGTTCCAGGTCGATCCGAACGGCCAGCTGGTGACCTCGAGCGGCTTCGTGCTGAACCCGGCCATCACGCTGCCGGCCAACTACACCTCGGTGAACGTAGCCCGCGACGGTACCGTCACGGTGATGCAGCCGGGCCAGACCAACGCCGCCACCGTCGGCCAGATCCAGCTCGCCACGTTCCCGAACCCGGCCGGCCTGGAAAGCCTGGGCGAGAACCTCTACGCGCAGACCGATGCCTCGGGCGCACCGAACACCACCGTGCCGGGCCTGAACGGCGCGGGCACGCTGCAGAACAACTACGTTGAAGCGTCGAACGTGAACGTGGTCGAGGAACTGGTCAGCATGATCCAGACCCAGCGCGCGTACGAAATCAACAGCAAGGCAGTGCAGACGTCCGACCAGATGTTGCAACGCCTGACCCAGATGGGATGATGGGAGTGACCATGGCCGCCAAGCTGCATCGCCTCGGTGTGTTTGCCCTGTACGCCTTTGCCGGCCTGGCCGTGCTGGCGAGCGGCGGCTGCGCACTGATGCCGAAGGAGCCCCTCGTACAGACGCCCACCACGGCACGCGCCGAGCCGCGCGCCGTGGGCGCGCCCACGGGTTCCATCTTCGCCTCGTCCTACGCGGGCAATCCGCTGTTCGAGGACCGGCGGCCACGTAACGTTGGCGACATCCTGACCATCGTGATCAGCGAGAACGTCAACGCCAGCAAGAACTCCGGGACCAATGCCAGCCGCACGGGCAGCACGACGTTGTCGTTCGACGCCGTGCCGCGTGCGCTGGCCGGGCTGTTCAGCGCCAGGTCGAATGCCGATGTCAACGGCAGCAATGCCCTGAAGGCCAGCGGCGGCGCCACCGCCGCCAACACCTTCAACGGCACCATCACCGTCACGGTGCTGGAAGTGCTGGCCAACGGCAACCTGGTGGTGTCCGGAGAAAAGCAGATGGCCATCAACCAGGGGGCGGAGTTCATCCGCTTCTCCGGCGTGGTCAATCCGCGCACGATCACCGGCGACAACGCAGTGCCGTCCACCCAGGTGGCGGATGCACGGATCGAGTACACCGCCAAGGGATACATCGACGAAGTGCAGAACATGGGCTGGCTGCAGCGCTTCTTCCTCAATGTCTTACCGTTCTGATCCCGCCATGTTTCTGCCTCCGATGCCTTTCCACAAGCCAGGCTCGCTATTGGGCACCCCGCCCGGCCTTCCTACCCGCTGGGGTCGCGCGGTCTCTCTTCCGCGCCTGTTGCTCGCGCTCGCGCTGGTCTTCGGACTGGTGGGCGCCGGCACGGCGCATGCGGAACGCCTGAAGAACCTCGTCACGTTCCAGGGCGTGCGGGACAATCCGCTGATCGGCTACGGCCTGGTCGTGGGGCTGGATAACACCGGCGACCAGACCATGCAGACGCCGTTCACCACGCAGAGCATTACGAACATGCTCTCGCAGCTCGGCGTGACATTGCCCGCCGGCAAGAACATGCAGCTGAAGAACGTGGCCGCCGTGATGGTGACCGCCACGCTGGCGCCGTACGCGCAGCCCGGCAGCCAGCTCGACGTGGTGGTCTCGTCGATGGGTAACGCCAAGAGCCTGCGCGGCGGCACGCTGCTGATGACGCCGCTCAAGGGCGCCGACGGCCAGGTGTACGCCATCGCGCAGGGCAACATGCTGGTGGGCGGCGCGGGCGCGTCGGCCAACGGCAGCAAGGTCCAGATCAACCAACTGGCCGTGGGGCGTATCGCCAACGGCGCCGTGGTGGAACGTGCCGTCGCGGCCTTCCAGCCCGAAGGCGGCTACATGAACCTGGAACTCAAGGATACGGATTTCGGCACCGCCGAGCGCGTGGTCGACGCCATCAACCGCAACCTCGGCCCCGGCACCGCCGCCGCCATGGATGGCCGCGTGGTGCAGGTGCGCGCCCCGCAGGCGCCGACGGCACGCGTGGGCTTCCTCGCACGGATCGAGAACCTCGACGTCACCCCGGCCAAGGCCGCCGCCAAGGTCATCCTGAACGCCCGCACGGGTTCCATCGTGATGAACCAGGCGGTGACGGTGGAAGACTGCGCCGTGGCGCACGGCAACCTGTCGGTGGTGATCAACACCCAACCGGTGATCAGCCAGCCGGCGCCGTTCAGCAACGGCCAGACCGTGGTGGCGCCGGTGTCGCAGATCGACCTCAAGCAGGGTGGCGGCTCGCTCCAGATCGTCAAGGCGGGCGCCTCGCTCGCCGCGGTGGTCAAGGGCCTGAACGCGCTCGGCGCCACGCCGGCCGACCTGCAGACCATCCTCGAGGCCATGCGTGCCGCCGGGGCGCTGCGCGCGGAACTGGAGATCATCTGATGTCGGGCGCCACGCTTTCCTCGCAGACGGACGTCTCGCAGCGCTTCGCGCTCGATACGCAGGGCTTCGAGGCGCTCAAGAACCAGGCTCGCGCCGGCAACAACCAGAACACCCTGCAGGCGGCCGCCAAGCAGTTCGAGGCCGTCTTCACGCAGATGGTGCTCAAGAGCATGCGCGACGCCACGCCGCAGGACGGCATGTTCGACAACGAGCAGACCAAGCTCTACATGTCGATGATGGACCAGCAGCTCTCGCAGCAGCTGTCCTCGCGCGGCATTGGCCTGGCCGATGTGATGATCCGCCAGCTGGCGCGTGCCACGGGCACGCAGCTGCCGGACACCATGGCCGCGCCCGGGGTGGGCGGGCGCCCGCAGGATGGCCAGATGGCGGCCCTGCTGGACAGCCGGGGCGCCACCGACGCCGACGGCCCGCCGCCGATCGGCACGGTGCTGCCCGGCAATGCGTGGAACCCCACCGCCGGCGTGCGCCAGTATCAGGGCCAGGCGGACTGGCAGCAGAACGGCCAGTCGCAACTGGGCCAGCTCCCGGACGACTCCCCCGAACACATCAGCAACTTCGTCAACCGGCTGGCCGCGCCGGCCATGGCCGCCTCGCGCGCCTCGGGCGTGCCGGCCAAGCTGATCGTCGGTCAGGCCGCGCTCGAATCGGGCTGGGGCCGCCGCGAGATCACCAACCCGGATGGCTCCACCACCTTCAACGTGTTCGGCATCAAGGCCGGCGCGAACTGGAAGGGGCCGACCGCCGAGGTGCTGACCACCGAATATGTCGATGGCCAGCCGCAGAAGGTGCGGGCCCGCTTCCGTGCCTACGGCTCCTACGACGAAGCGTGCGCTGACTACGCGCGACTGCTGACCACCAACTCGCGCTACGCGGGCGTGGTGGCCGCCAACAGCGCGGAAGAAGCCGCGCATGGCCTGCAGCGCGCCGGCTATGCCACCGATCCGGCCTACGGCGAGAAGCTGGTCCGGATCATGAAGAAGGTTTCGACCTGACGGATGGGCGGCATGGCAACGCATACGCCGCCCAATCTCCCGTCCCACGCTTCGCGCGGCCCGCTTTCGGTCGCGCTTTTGGCGCTTCCAGACTACGTCTTCACGCAAGTGATCGCTCACAACATGCGCGCCGGCCAACACGTGGAAATGGCCGATGAGACGCTAAAGTCCCGCGTGGTTCGCGCCGTTAACTTGCTCATCCACCGCCGCCGGCCGCACGCCGAAGGCTACCAACAGATCCGGGGTCAGACACATGTCTCTCTTTAATATCGGTCTTTCGGGCCTGAACGTGGCGCAGAACGCGCTGACGACGACCGGCCACAACTTCAGCAACGCAGCTACCGCGGGCTATACGCGCCAGAACACGATCATCGCGTCGGCGGGCGGCCAGTACACCAGCTCGGGCTTCTACGGCCAGGGCTCCAACACCATTACCGTGCAGCGCGTGTACGACAGCTTCCTGACCGGGCAGCTGCGTGGCGCCACGTCGGCCAGCGCCCAGCTGGCGACGTACGCGGACCAGCTCTCGCAGATCGACAACCTGCTGGCCGACCAGAAGGGTGGCCTCTCGCCGCTGATGCAGAAGTTCTTCGCCGCCGTGCAGGCCGTGTCGGACACGCCGGCAGACACCGCCGCGCGCCAGAGCCTGCTCTCGGCCTCCCAGGCGCTGGCCGGCCAGATCAAGTCCTCCAGCGACTACTTCAAGCAGCTCCAGGACGGCCTGAACACGCAGATCAAGTCGACGGTGACGCAGGTCAACGACTACACCAAGCAGATCGCGAACCTGAACAAGGAAATCACGCGCATGACCGCCGCCGGCGGTGGCCAGCCGCCGAACGATCTGCTCGACCAGCGCGACCAGGCCGTGGCGATGCTGACCGAACTGGTCGGCGCCAAGGTGGTGGTGCAGGACGGTGGCACGTACAACGTGTTCGTCGGCAACGGCCAGCCGCTGGTCATGGGCAGCGATTCGTACGACATGGTGGCGCAGCCCTCGGCCACCGACCCCGGCCGCACAACGGTGGGCTACACGCTGCTGAGCGGCAACATCATCGAAGCCCCCGAGGGCTCGGTGACGGGCGGCTCGCTCGGCGGCATCCTGAAGTTCCGCTCGGACTCCCTGGAGCCGGCGCAGAACGCCATCGGCCGTCTCTCGCTGGCCATCGGCCAGACGTTCAACGACCAGCACAAGCTGGGCATCGACCTGAACGGCGCCATCGGCACGGACATGTTCTCGCTGGGCTCGCCGGTGGTCTACGCCAACAAGAACAACACCTCGGCGGCGATCGCCTCGGCCACCATCACGAACGCCGGCAACCTGACGACCAGCGACTACGCGCTGAAGTTCGATGGCACCAACTACACGCTGACGCGCCTCTCGGACAACAAAGTGGTGGCCTCGCAGGCGGGCGCCCCGACCGCCGCCACGCCGATGGTCGTCGATGGTGTCTCGATCAGCCTCAGCGCGCCGATGAACGCCAACGACTCGTTCCAGATCCAGCCGACGCGCAACGCCGCCGCCAGCTTCGGGACGCTGATCACCGACCCTGCCAAGGTAGCCGCGGCTTCCCCGGCGCGCGCGGACGTCAACAAGAACAACACCGGCACGGGCACCGCCAAGCTCACCAATGTGGCGCAGGGCTTTGCACTGCTGGCGAATGCGCCGATCACGGCCACCTACAACAGCGGCACGGGCACCTACACGTTCACCAACGCGCTGGGCGCGGCAGTCGTGCCGACCAGCACCGCGCCCAACGGCACGGGCACCGACGTGACCTTCAACGGCATGACGTTCACGTTCAACGGCGCGCCGAATAACGGCGACACCTTCACGCTGGCCAACAACACCGGCGCCGTGGCCGACAACGGCAACGCGCTGGCGCTGGCCAAGCTGCAGACGGCCAAGACGATCAACGGCACGTCGAGCTTCAACGACGCCTACGCGCAGCTGGTCAACGACGTGGGCAGCGCGACGAAGTCGGCGACCATCGCCTCGACCTCGCAGGACAGCATCACCAACCAGATCTATGTGGCCCAGCAGTCGGTCTCGGGCGTGAACATGGACGAGGAAACCGTGAACATGCTCAAGTTCCAGCAGCTGTACCAGGCGAACGCACGCGTGATCCAGACGGCCAGCACGCTGTTCGACACCCTCATCGGCATCGGCGCGTAATCGCGGCGGCCAACGATCTCAACGGATACGAAGGAATCTCGCCATGCGCGTCGCAACCTCTACCCTGTACCATCAGGGCCTGGCCTCGATGAACGGCCAGCAATCGGCCCTGCTGCACGTGCAGCAGCAGCTCGGCACCGGCCGCCGCATCCTGACGCCGTCCGACGACCCCGTGGCCGCCACGCGCGCCCTGGGCGTGTCGCAGTCCGGTGCAGTGAACACGCAGTACACCACGTCGCGCAGGCAGGCCACGGCCTCCCTCGGCCTGGAAGACAACACGCTGGCCACCGTCACCACGACGATCCAGAACATCCAGACCATGCTGGTGAACGCCGGTAACGGCACGCTGAGCGACAACGACCGCGCGTCGCTGGCCACTGCGCTGCAAGGCCAGTTCGACCAGCTGATGGGCCTGGCCAACGCCGACGACGGCAACGGCAACTACATCTTCGCCGGCCTGCAGTCGGGCACCGTGCCGTTCTCGCTCAACGCGGCGGGCGGTGCGATGTACCAGGGCGACACCGGCCACCAGCTGCTGCAGGTGGATGCCGCGCGCCAGATGGAAGCGGGCAACAACGGTTCGGAAGTGTTCATGAGCGTCACCGGCAACGCGGGCTACGTGCTCAAGGGCAATTCGGCCAATACCGGCACGGGCACCTACAGCGCGATCTCGGTCACGGACCCGACCGACCCGCTGTACGGCCACTCGCTGACGCTGACGTTCCAGACCGACGCCGGCACGGGCAAGATGCAGTACAGCATCATGGACACCACCACCGGCACCGCCGTGGGCACCCCGACGGACTACTCTGAAAACGTGGCCATCAAGGTGGCAGGCGTGTCGTTCTCGGTGAAGGGCGTCCCGGCAGACGGCGACACCATGACCGCCAAGCCGGCGCAGCAGGCCGGCGCGGACGTGTTCGCAAACCTGAAGGCCGTGATCGACGCGCTGAAGGCCCCGATCAACACCGGCCTGAACCAGGAAGCGGCGAACGCCAACCTGCAGAACGTGATCGCCACGGGCATCCGCCAGTTCAGCAACTCCCTGGACAACGTGCTGACGGTGCGCTCGTCGGTGGGCTCGCGCCTGAATGAAGTCGACGCGCTGGACACCATCGGCGAGAACCGCGCGCTGTCCAACGCGCAGACCCTGTCGGGCCTGCAGGACCTGGACTACGCGGCCGCCATCAGCGAGTTCTATCAGCGCCAGACCGCGCTGCAAGGCGCGCAGCAGTCGTTCATGCAGATCCAGGGGATGAACCTGTTCAAGTTTCTGTAAGTGGGAGCCGGGCCGCTAGTCGGCCCGGTGGAAAGCGCTTCGTTGAAAGCCAGCCATCGGCTGGCTTTTTCATTTTCCCTTGTCTTTGGTCATGCGGGCCACCAGATGCCGGACCAGATGCATCGGCCCCAGCAGCTTCGATCCTAGCATCGCGTCGATGTCGGATCGGGCGGGCTCCAGGAACGGCTTGAATACCAGTGAGGCGGCTGTCGTGACCAGGTGATCGATCTTGGGGATGGCGCGAGCCAAGGCTTCGACTTCGGACTCGACCCCAATATCGACACGATGCGTGGTAACCCCTGCCTCAACACGGGTCAGTTCGGCATTCTTTCATCCGCGCGTAGCGTCAGAACCCGGACGCCGTGTCGAGTTACGGCGACTGTGTGCTCGAACTGTGCGGACAGCTTTCCGTCACCCGTCACCACAGTCCAGCCGTCGGCTTCCGTATGAACCGCATGCCGCCCCTGATTGATCATCGGCTCGATGGTGAACACCATGCCTTCTCGCAGCACCAGACCCGTGTTCGGCTTTCCCCAATGCAGGACCTCTGGGGGCTCGTGCATTTCTCGACCGATGCCGTGCCCGCAGTATTCCCGCACGACTGAGTAGCCATTGCGGCGAGCATGTCGCTCAATGGCATACCCCACATCACCTAGTCTCGCGCCTGGGCGGACGGCTTTGATTCCTTTCCACATCGCTTCATACGTTACGCGCACGAGTTGTTTGGCAAGCGGAGAGACTTCGCCGACCAGATACGTCTTACTGGAATCCGCAATGTAGCCATTGTTCTCCAGCGTGATATCGAAATTCACTATGTCGCCGTCCTGGAGGACCTCCGCGGGGGACGGAACGCCGTGGCAAACGACGTGGTTACGGGAGGCATTGAGGGCGTAGGCGTACCCGTACTGCCCTTTGCTGGCTGGGCGCGCGTGGAGTTCGTCGACAATGAAGTGGTCCACCAGATCGTTGACCTGCATGGTGGACATGCCGATCAGATTCAGGCGATCCAGGCGAGAAAAAACCTCTGCCAATAGCCTGCCCGATTCGGCCATCAGGGCAATTTCCCCAGGTTCCTTGGTCACGAAGCCACCTTCAAGCTTTGCGCAACAACACCCGCAGCCCGCAGTTCGCGAGTGACGATCTCATTGAAGCTTTGCGTGGGATTCATTTCGCACAGCATGCCAATCTTCATCCAGAACGCTGCCTGAGCGTTGATAGACCGACATGACACGCCGCTTGCCTTGCGCAACTGATCATGCAACTCGCCATCGATGTTCACGATGCCCATAGTGCCATCCATATATGAAACATATACGAATCATATAGGCAATCGCGCCGGCGATGCAAGCCCTGTGTCGCTCCACTCCTGGTCAGCCCAACAGAATCCGCGGCCAAGATCGGACGACCATGTGGGCGTCACGCCGTGGTGAGCCGCTCCTTTGCCAGCCTCGTGCCTGCTGCCAGCGCCTCCAGCTTGCGCCACGCCACATCCCGACCCATCGGCGCCAGGCCGCAATTCGTGCACGGGAACAGCCGCTCCTTCGGCACGAACTCCAGCGCCCGGCCGATGGTGTCAGCCACTTCCTCGGGTGTCTCGACCACGTCGCTGGCCACATCGATCACGCCGACCAGCACGTCCTTACCGGCCAGCAGCCCCATCAGGTCGGGCGGCACATGGGAGTGGATGCATTCCAGGCTCACCTGGTCGATGCAGCTGCGGGCCAGCGCGGGGAACACCGTCTCATACTGGCGCCATTGGTCGCCCAGGGTGCTCTTCCAGTCCGTATTGGCCTTGATGCCGTAGCCGTAGCAGATATGCACCGCCGTCGTACAGGTCAAGCCCTGCGCCGCGCGCTCGAGCGCCTGCACGCCCCAGTCGGCGGCATCCTTCATGTAGACATTGAAGGCGGGCTCGTCGAACTGGATGATGTCTACGCCGTCGGCCTGAAGCGCCAGGGCCTCCTGGTTGAGCAACTCGGCGAAGGCGAAGGCCATCTTGACCTTGTCGCCGTAGAAGCGGTCCGCCACGGTGTCGACGATGGTCATCGGGCCGGGCAGGGTGAACTTCAGTTTCTTCTTCGTGTGTGCGCGCGCCAGCTGTGCTTCGAAAGCATGCACGCGGCCCTTCAGGCGCAGGGCCGAAACCACCTGCGGCACCATCGCGTCGTAGCGGTTGTCGCGGATGCCCATCTTCACCTTGTGCTCGAAGTCGATGCCCTCGACCTGCTCGAGAAAGCCGTGCACGAAGTGCTGTCGCGATTGCTCGCCGTCGCACACGATGTCCAGGCCTGCGTCTTCCTGGGCCTTGATCCACAGTAACGTCGCGTCGGCCTTGGCCTGGCGAAGCGCGTCGCCTTCAGCCTTCCACTGAGGCCAGAGTTTGTTTGTTTCAGCCAGCCAGCCTGGCTTCGGCAGGCTGCCGGCGATGGAGGTTTCAAACATCTGAGGATTCCTTTCAAGCAACGATGGGTGTGGCAAGCATACTTCGGGACCGTTTTTCCCGATCAGCCACGGGACGGCGTGTTATGGGGTCAGAGCGCGAAATTGGCAGACCATTGATCAAGGACGTTCTTGTACGGCTTGATGAAGTTCTCCTCCGCAAATTTCCCCTGCTGGACAGCCAGCTGGCTGCGTTCTTCCCGGTCATAGACAATCTGCGTCAACGAGTAATCCTGGTTCTTCAGGCTCGGTTGATAGCGTTTCCCTGCTGCAGAATTGGCGTTGTAAATCTCGGGGCGATAAATCTTCTGAAAGGTTTCCATTGTGCTGATGGTGCCGATCAACTCGAGATCTGTGTAGTCGCCCAGAAGATCGCCGAAAAAGTAGAAAGCCAAGGGTGCAACGCCATTCGGAGGCATGAAGAAACGAACCTGCATCCCCATCTTTGCGAAGTATCGGTCGGTCGAGGACAGTTCATTCTGTTGATACTCGACCCCAAGTACGGGGTGCTGGTTTCCGGTCCGCTGATAGGTCTTGCTGGTCGATGCGCTTATGGAGATGACAGGCGGCTTGTGGAAGCGCTCCTTGTAAGTGCGCGAGGCAACAAACTGCTTGAACAGCTTTCCATGCAAGTCACCAAAATCGTCTGGCGTGCGGAATTCCGCTCGATCAACGTTGTACCTTGGAAGCAAGACGCTGAAGTCGTAATCGCGTACGTAGGAGGAGAAGTTATTCCCCACGATGCCGTCGATGCGTTTGTGCGTTTTCTTGTCGAGAATGCAGGTTTTCAGTATCTCGATCAACGGAAATGCATCGTTGCCGCGCTTGGCGTCGACACTCATCTCCACGGAGATGATCTCGAGCTCGACAGCGTAGCGATCTCCGGTCGGATTGTCCCAATGCGCCAGGTCATTGAAGCGATTGTCAATCATCCTCAACGTGTTGCGCAGATTCTGTTGCCTACTCTTTCCCCGGGCCAGGTTGGCAAAATTGGTGGTTACGCGCGTACTGTCCGATGGCTGATAGTTTTCATCGAAAAGAATGCTCTTGAGGCTAAAGGCAAGTTCTTTGTTCATTGCGATCCAGTGACCTAATTTTTGAGAGAAGTCGATTCTTGTTTCAGGCCACAACCACTTCCTCGGCCAGAGCGGGCCTTGCGTGGTGCGTCAGTTCGACCAACGGCAGTGCCCGTTGGATCGCCAGCCTGGCCCGCTCGATGAGGGCCTGGTTCTGCAGGCGGTAGTCGACGAAATCCTTGTCGGTCGCGTAGACACCCAGCGGCAATGTGCGCGCCTGGAAGAAGCTGAACAGCGGCCGCAACTGGTGGTCGATCACCAGGGCATGGCGCTCGCTGCCACCGGTGGCAGCCAACAACACAGGCTTGTCGATCAAGGCGTCCTGATGAATGAAGTCGAAGAAGTGCTTGAACAGTCCGGTGTAGGAGCCGCGGAACACCGGTGTTGCCACCACCAGGACGTCAGCTTGCTCAACCGCCGCAAGTTCCCGCTCCACCGTGTCGGGCAAGTGGGTGCGCCAGACCGCACCGGCAAGCCGCGGTGCGAGCTGACCCAGTTCAACCAAGCGCTGTTCGCACGGAAGTTCGTCTGCGATCAGGTCTAGCAGGTGCTCTGCCAGGGCTGCAGACTTGGAGGGGCGTTGTAGCCCGCCGGAAACCGCTACTAGACGGAGTGGACGTGTCATTTTTGCTTTCATCTGTTGCGAGGCTCACGCGACATGCCAATCGTATGGATGTGCATCGATGAAGTAAAATGGCTTTATTTCAACAATCCATGAGCAGTAGTCATGTGAGTTATCGGGCGCACCCGCCGGGTCATCCCGCTCTCACGCCTCCGTGCTCCCCAGATCAGCATGTGCGCTTTGTAACCGTCCGTTACGGGTAGAATGCGCACCGCGGCACGTCCCCTGTGCCGCCCGTGATTGCAGGTGCCCGCGATGCTCGTGGGTTAAACGGGAAACAGGTACGTCGCCGAGCCGCGACCAAGCCTGTGCTGCCCCCGCAACGGTAAGCAGGTTCGGGAACTGTCATGTCGATCCATCGGATCGGCGGCCACTGCGCGATTGTCATCGTTGTCATCGCGTGGGAAGGCGACGGATTCCCGGGAGCGCACGCTCCCCGCCTGTCAGCCCGGATACCGGCCTGTTGTCATCATCGAAATCTTTCGCACGGACGGGGTCGTCCGGCTTCACGATGACATACAACTTGTTCGCGCATTCCGCTGGCCGCCCGCGCTCGGCCCAGATTTCGTCACGCCCTGCGCGTGGGCGTCGACCGCGCGTGCTGGCCGCATCACTTGGTGCCGTGGCCGGCCTTAATCTTCCCTGTGCTTTCGCACAGGAAACCTCCGAACAGAAGGACACGTCACTGCCGCCCGTGGTCGTCAGTGAGGCCGTCTATCCCGGCCTGGCGCTCTCGAAACCCGAATACACGGGCAGCCGCATGGGCCTGACGCCGCTCGAGACGCCGGCCAGCGTCGAAGTCATCAGCGGCGAGACCATCCGCGCGCGGGGCGACCAGAGCGTGCGCGAGGCCGTGACCCGGGCAACCGGCATCACCGGCAATCCGTCGCCGGGCAACGGCGGCACCTCGCTGACCGCGCGCGGCTTCGCCGGGCAGGGCTCGGTCATGCAGCTGCTGGACGGCACGCGCATGTACGTGGCCTCCGGTACGGTGACCTTTCCGTTCGATACGTGGTCGGTAGACCGCATCGAGGTCCTGCGCGGCCCCGCATCGGTCATGTATGGCGAAGGGGCGATCGGCGGCGTGGTCAATGTGGTGCAGAAGAAGCCGATCCGAGGCCCGATCGAGAACGAACTCCAGATCACGGGCGGCACCGAGAAGACCGCGCGCGTGGCCTTCGACAGTGGCGGCAAGGTCAACGACAACCTGTCGTACCGCTTCGCCACGGCCTACAACCGGACGGCTGGCTGGGTGGATCGGGGCGATGCCAACAACCTGATGGTGTCGGCGTCCGTGCGGCTGGACGTGAATCCGGAATTCAACCTGACGCTGTCCTATGACGACGGCACCCAGCATCCGCAGCAATACCTCGGCACGCCGCTGGTCAACGGCAGCCTGGACCGCTCGCTGCGCAAGAAGAACTACAACGTTGGCGATGCCGAGATCAGCTATCGCGACCGCTGGACGCGCCTGAACGCCGAATGGACGCCGAACGACCGCGTCACCGTGCGCAACCAGTTCTACTACCTGACCAGCCACCGTCACTGGCGCGACAGCGAGACCTACACCTATCTGCCGGCCACCTCGCAGGTGCGCCGCGGGGACTACCTGGAAATCCTGCACGACCAGGAGCAGGTGGGCAACCGCGCCGACATGACGGTGCGCAGCAAGCTGTTCGGGCTCGATAACACCACGACGGTGGGCTTCGACGTCAACAAGGTCAACTTCACCCACTCGAACAACTCGCCCTATGGCGGCACCTCCACCGTACCGGCGCGTGATTTCGATCCGGGCCTGTTCTTCAGCCCGCCGGGCGTCGTTACCTCGCCGCGCTTCCGCAGCAACACCACGCAGTACGCGCTGTTCGGTGAGCACCGTATCGCCTTCACGCCGCAGTGGTCGGTCATCGGCGGGGTGCGCTTCGACCATGCCGACCTGACGCGCACCGACCTCGTGGCCGGCTCGGCCTGGGACAAGACCTTCGCCAACACCACGTGGCGCGTGGGCACCGTCTACCAGTTCACCCCGAGCCTGGCCGTCTACGCCCAGTACGCCACCGCGACCGATCCGCTCGGCGCGCTGATCACCACGTCCGACGCGCAGCGCAACTTCAACCTCGCCACCGGCAAGCAGGTGGAAGTGGGCATGAAGCAGGCGTTCTGGGGCAATCGCGGCGAATGGACCTTCGCGGCGTACGAGATCCGCAAGAACGACCTGCTTTCGCGCGATCCGGTCAATCCGACCATCACCCAGCAGGTGGGCGAGCAGTCGTCGCGCGGGCTGGAAGCCTCGGCGAGCGTGGAAGTGCTGCGCGGTCTGCGCCTCGACGTCAACGGCACCGTGCTGCGCGCGCGCTATGACGACTTCAACGAGTCGGTCGGCGGGGTGCTGGTCTCCCGGGGCGGCAACGTGCCGACGAGCGTGCCGCAACAGGCCGCCAACGCGTGGCTGACGTGGAACTTCATCCCGCAATGGACCTTCGGCGCGGGCCTGCGCTATGTCGGCGGACGTTACGCGGACACGGCCAACCGCGTGCGCGTGCCGAGCTATACGACGGTGGATACGGCGCTGTCGTGGCGTGTCTCGAAGCAGGCGGCGCTGACGCTGCGCGTCTACAACCTGTTCAACAAGGACTACGCCGAATCGGTCTCGAACGGGGGCCAGCAATGGCTGCTGGGGCGTCCGCGTTCGGCGGAGTTGTCGGCCAACTTCTACTTCTGAGGCCCGGGCGATGTGGCGCAAGATCCGGCGCTGGCTGTACCTGATCCATCGCTGGATGGGCATCGCCGGCTGCCTGTTGATCGCGATGTGGTTCGGCTCGGGGCTGGTGATGATGTACGTCGGCTTTCCCGCGCTGACCGATGCCGAGCGGCTGGCCAGCCTGCCGCCGCTCGATGTGCGTGCCGTGGCCACGACGCCCGATGCGGCGATGGCGGCGGCGGGGCTGTCCAGCTTTCCACGCAGCCTGCGGCTTGAGATGGCGGGCAGCCTGCCCGTCTATCGCATGGTTGATGGCAAGGGTCAGCCCCATACCGTGGCGGCCACCGATGGCCGCGTCATCGAGCGCGTCGATGCAGCCACGGCGCAGGCCACTGCCCAGCAGTTCACCGGCAAGCCTGCGCGCTGGATCGAGACCGCCGAACGAGACCAGTGGACCGTGCCGAATGGCCTCAACGCGTGGCGTCCGCTGCATCGCATCGCCATCGATGACGGACACGGCACCGAGCTGTACATCTCGGCGAAGACCGGCGAGATCATGCGCGATACCGATCGCGCGGAGCGGTTCTGGAACTGGCTCGGCTCGGTGCCGCACTGGCTGTATTTCACGCCGATCCGCAAGGACCCGCCGCTGTGGCGGCAGGTGGTGCTGTGGACGTCCGGGCCCTGCGTGGTGGTGGCCATCACGGGAATCTGGATTGGCTGGCTGCGGCTACGCGTGCGGCGGCGCTTTGCGCACGGCAGCATGGCGGGCGTCTCGCCGTACCACGGCTGGATGGCCTGGCATCACATGGCCGGGCTCGTCGGCGCGCTGTTCCTGCTGTTCTGGCTGATCTCGGGATGGCTCTCCGTCAATCCTAACCAGTGGTTCAACGGGCGCAGCTTCGACGGCGCGGCCCTGCAGCGCTACGCGGGGCATGCCGGGGCCTCGTTCCCCGCGCCGGACTGGCGTGCCACGCTGGCAGACCGCAGTGCGCGCGAGGTCCGTATGGTGTGGGTCGGCAGCACGCCCATGTTGCAGGTGGCCGCCGGCAAGGGCGTTGTCACGGTGCTCGATCCGGGCAGTGGTGCGCCAGTGCGCTGGGACCCGGGCATGCTCTCGCGTATCGCCGGCACCCTGATGCCGGACGCTAAAGTCGTGGCCAGCGTCATGCAGGCCGAGGCCGACACCTACTGGTACAGTCACCACAACGCGCGCAGGCTGCCCGTGTTGCGCGTGACCTTCGACGACGCCGACAACACCTGGGCCTATGTCGATCCCTCGACGGGTCAGGTCATCGGCCGCAGTGACGACAGCCGCCGTCTCTATCGCTGGCTGTTCAACGCCGTACACAGCTATGACTTCGTTTCGCTCACGCAGCATCGCCCGTCATGGGATGTGGTGGTGTGGGTGCTGTCGCTGGTGGGTCTGGTGATGTCCGTCAGCGGGGTGGTCGTGGGCTGGCGGCGGTTGCGCCGCTGATTCTCGCCACCCCTTTCCATTTTCAACTTTCAAGCATCAGGTGATTCCATGCAAACCGCAAAAATTCCCGCCACGATCGTCACGGGCTTCCTGGGCAGCGGCAAGACCACCTTGCTGCGCCATATCCTCGAGAATGCCAACGGGCGCCGTATCGCTGTCATCGTCAACGAATTTGGCGAGCTGGGCATCGACGGGGAAATCCTGAAGGGCTGCGGCATTGGCTGCGACGAGCAGGGCGAGCCCACCGGCCAACTCTATGAACTGGCCAACGGCTGCCTGTGCTGCACCGTGCAGGAAGAGTTCTTCCCGGTCATGGAACAACTGCTCGAGCGCCGCGACCAGATCGATCACGTGCTGATCGAGACTTCGGGTCTGGCGCTGCCGAAGCCGCTGGTGCAGGCATTCCACTGGCCGAGCATCCGCAACGCGTTCACGGTGGATTCGGTGGTCACGGTGGTGGATGGCCCCGCCGCCGCCGCCGGCCAGTTCGCCGCGAATCCGGTGGCGGTAGACGCGCAGCGCCGCGCCGATCCGAACCTCGATCACGAGTCGCCGCTGCACGAGCTGTTCGAAGACCAGCTCGCCAGCGCGGATCTGGTCATCCTGAACAAGACCGACCTGATGGATGCCGCCCAGATTGCCGCAGTGGAGGCGCTGGTACGGCCCGAGATTCCGGCCGAAGTGAAGATCGTGCCGGCGCAGGCGGGGTCGCTCGATGTGAACAGCCTGCTGGGACTGAACCGCGCGTCGGAAGAGACGATCCACCAGCGCGTTGATCATCATGGCAGCGCGGACGACGCCGACCACGCCGATCATCATCACGATGAATTCGATTCGGTGGTGGTGGAGGCTGGCACCGTTGACCGCGAGGCATTGGTTGGCGCGCTCCAGAAGCTGGTGGCCGACCACACGATCTATCGCGTCAAGGGTTTCGCCGAACTCCCGGGCAAGGCAATGCGACTGGTGCTGCACGGCGTGGGGCAACGATTCGACAGCTACTTCGACCGTGCCTGGCGTGCTGACGAAGCGCGGGGCACGCGCGTGGTGCTGATCGGCCAGGAACTGGATGGCGCCGCGTTGCAAGCCGCGCTGGATCAGGCGCTGGCCGGCTGAATCAGAAAACGCTGTATTCCGATGTGGGCGGAAGTTGGGTGCTTTCACGCGTGCCGGGTCGGTGACGCGCTGCGATACGCGCGCCTGATGGCGTTACGTCGTTCAGTTGGGGGCGAGGTCCGCTGAACGGCGGGCCAGTTCGATGAAGGCTTGTACGTAATCGATCTCGATGTCGCTTTCCCGCGCGCCAAGGAAGATCTGCTTGGCGACGCCATGTGGGCCCAGCCGTACCGCCGTGACATCCATCTTTTCCGCATATTCGGCCACCAGCCAGCGCGGCAGGGCCGCGATGCCACGCCCGCTGGCCACCATCTGCATCATGATGTCCGTGGTCTCGATGGTCTTGTGGCGCTTGGGCGTGACGCCCGCCGGCTGCAGGAACAGGTTGTAGATGTCCAGGCGATCGGTGGCCACGGGATAGGTGATCAGCACTTCGTTCGTCAGCGCGTCGGCGTCTACGTGGGGCAAGCCGGCGAGCCGGTGGCCGCGATTGATGACCAGCACCTGCTCGTAGTCGAACACCGGCTCGAAATGCAGGCCGGGCTTGTAGAGTGGATCCGGCGTTACCAGCATGTCGATCTCATACCCGTACAGCGCGCCGATACCGCCGAACTGGAACTTCTGCTTGACGTCGACATCCACGTCCGGCCATGTCGATAGGTAGGGCGAGACGATCTTGAGCAGCCACTGATAGCAGGGATGGCACTCCATGCCTATCCGCAGCGTGCCGCGCTCGCCCTGCGCAAACTGGTGGACCCGTTCTTCGGCCAGATCGAGCTGGGGCAGCACGCGGTTGGCCACCGCCAGCAGGTAGGAGCCCGCCTGGGTCAGCCGCAGACTGCGGCCTTCCCGCAGCCAGATGTCGGTACCCAACTGCAACTCGAGCTTTTTCATTGCATGGCTCAGTGCCGACTGCGTCAGGCACAGCACCGAAGCGGCCGCTGTCAGGGAGCCCTCACGGTCCACTTCCCGGATGATTGCCAGGTGAATGCGTTCAAGCATGATTGAGATTCATGTATTTTTGAATAACGATCATTTTACTTCATTGATTGGCCTTCCTACAATCGGACATCGACGATCTCCTCCGTGATCCAGATCGACGATGAGTTGCTCGACGCGTTCGACGACTTCAAGTATCCGAACGAGATCGGGCTGCGAAGACGCTGCGCGCGCAATAGTCGGCAAGGCTGTCGCGGCCCAAAACAAACATCCCCGCCACGGCGGGGATGTTTGTTTTGGGCTCGGCTATCAGACGTCAGGCATGCCTGACGCCGCGTCGCTCCTCCAGCCGCCGGTGTGCCAGCGTGGCAAACAGCAGACCAAGACCTGCCCAGAGCGTGGCCTGGATACCGAAGGCGGCCATCCTGAAGCGCCACAGCAGGACGGCTGAGAATTCGTCGGGGATCTCGTTGACTTCCGGCAGCAACCCTTGCGCCAGCAGCGCGATGACCACATAGATGGCCGCCGCGCCCAGCGTGGCGTGCCAGGTGCCGTGGCTCGCCGCAAGCTTGCGGGCAACGATGACCGCAATCACCATCGCCGCCAACGACAGGGCGATCATGGTGAAGAACAAGGCGGTGCGAAGGCCGATCGTCGAAGGATCGCCGATGGCCGGCGGATTCGGTGGGTATTTGATAAACGGCACCAGCACGGTCGCGATGTAGCCAAGCAGCGCCATCAGCACGGACGTCGGGCGCGCGCCCAGCTTGCCAATCCGGCCGTAGACAAAGGCGAACGTCAGCGCAAACAGGCCACCTACCGCGCTGCCGAACACCGCCAGCCCGACAAACAGCCCGAGCCCGGCCTGTACGTCACGGCTGACCAGTTCGGGCATCTCATGCTGGTGGCTACCGCCCATTGCCTGCTCCATCCGCGCTTCGTACGCGATGGCGCCCTCCACCTCCGGTTCTCCAACGACCTTGGCAACACCGAATGCCAGCAGGCTCGCCAGGAACCCCGCGATCATGCCGCGGACCAGAAGACTTCTCACCATGGCGGCGCGTCCTCAGTGACAGGGAAAGCCGAGCAGGTGACGTCCGTCGTGCACAAACTCATGCACATACATCGTATTGAAGATGGCGGCGGCACCTTCCTCCACGCCGACGAAGTAGATCGCCAGCAGCAGGAGCATGCTGCCAAAGATGGCCCAGGGCAGCAGTTCGGGAACCGGGATGGATACCGGCTCGATGGCCGGCGAAAGGGTGGCGCTTGCGTGCATGGCAGATCTCCTTGAGGATGACGCGTCCCGTAACGGATGGATGAGGCGTTGAGGAGGTCTGACTTGGCAGCCTGCTTCGTCGAAACGACGCTTCAGATTGCGATACAGTGGCGCGACCGTGCCGGATTCCAACCGGCTTCTCCCCAGCGCATATGCGTGCATTCTAATCGACTGGACGACCTGACACGTGACAACCCGCCTGACATTGCTCTGCGTACCGGCCACGGCAGCCCTGCGCGCCGGGCGGTTTCCGGCCGACGAATCCCTGGATCCCGGACAGGCCGACGACGTGGCCCGGCTCGCCACCGCGCTCGGGGCGCCAGACCAGGTGCTCAGCAGCCCGGCACGCTGCGCACGGGAGGCCGCCATGGCGCTGGGCCATTCGCCGATCATCGAACCCGCGCTGGGGGAGGTCGACTACGGCAGATGGTTGGGGCGCTCGCTCAAGGAAATCGGCATTGCGGAACCTGCCGCACTGTCTGCCTGGTTGTCCGATCCGGACATGGTCGCGCACGGCGGGGAATCCCTGTCCGCGTTTTGCGAACGTGTGCGGCGGTGGATGGGGCCCTATGCCAGCCCCGCCTCGCACACGCTGGTCGTCACGCATGCGAGCGTCATCAAGGCCATCGTCCTCCATGCATTGGAGGCGCCGGTGAGGACCTACTGGCAAATCGACGTTGCGCCTTTGTCCACACTGACGCTGTCAAGACAGCAAGATCGATGGCGATTGTCTTTGGGTGAATCGCTGCGGTTTCACCAGTAGCCAAGCACCTTCCACCAGACGGTGCCGACCACCGCGAAGATCAGCAGTTCGACCACGCACATCACAAAGCCAACGCGCCACCAGTTCCCCATCGTGACGTAGCCACTGCCGAAGATGATTGGCGAGGTGCCCGTCGCATAGTGGGTCAGCGTCATCATGATCGCCGAGCCGGCCGCCATCAGCAGCATGAACGGCACCACATACGCGGGCGGTATCAGATTCACGCCGACCGTCAGGAAGGCGAGCATCATCGCGCTGATGTGTGCCGTCGTGCTGGCGAACAGGTAGTGCGAGAACACGAAGACCGCTACCAGGATCGCGGCCGTGCCGCCCCAACCGATGCCGCTGGCCACGATCGCGTTGCTCATGCCGGTTGAGAACCAGCCGATCACACCCTGCTTGTTCAGTTGCTCGGCCAGCATGATCAGCGCGCCGAACCATATCAGCGTGTCCCAGGCGCTCTTTTCGGACAGTACATCGTCCCAGTCGATGGTGCCCGTAATGATCAGCACGAACAGGCCGACGAAGGCGACCACCGTGGGGTCCAGCGTGAGCGCCGGGCCGAACACCATCGCCGGAATGTTGGCCCACAACAGCAGCAGGAGCGCGAAGGTGAAGATCATGACCCGTTCCTTCGGCGACACCGGGCCCATCTTCGCCATTTCGGCGTGCGCATACTCCACCGCATTGGGTGTGGCCTTGAGCTGCGGCGGCGACAAGACATAGATCACCATCGGCATCACCAGCATGCATAGCAGGCCGGGCAGCAGCATGCAGAGCGCCCAGCTCATCCAGCTCAGATGCAGTGCCTGATTGGTTGCCTTGGCGATGTAGTCCACCACTAGCGGGTTCGGTGCGGTGGCGGTCACGAACATGGCCGAGGAGATCGGGTTGGCGTGATAGTTGACCAACGCCAGGTAGGTGCCGACCTTGCCCTCGGTGCCCTTGGCCGGGTCCGAGTCGAATGCCGTGGCGATCGACTTCATGATCGGATGCACGATGCCGCCACCGCGCGCCGTATTGCTTGGCGTGAACGGCGCCAGCACCAGTTCGCAGGTGGCCAGCCCATAGCCGATGCCGATCGTGCGTTTCCCCATCAGGGCGATGAACATCAGGCCGATACGGGTGCCCAGGCCCGTCTTCTTCACGCCGCGGGAGATCAGGATGGCGACCACGATCAACCAGATCAGCGGACTGTCGAAGGCGGTCAGCGCATCGGCGATGGCCCCCTTGGACGAGGTCGAGGTCACCTGCGACAGCGAGAGGACCACGATGGCCATCATCGCCATCACGCCGATCGGCATGACCTTCAGGATGATCGCCACGATGGTTGTCAGGAAGATGGCAACCAGACCCCAGGCCTTGGGCGTGAGCCCCTCTGGCACAGGCCACAGCAGCAGGGTGACCAGCACCACCGTCGTGATCAGGGCGGGGCCGAGTCTAAAGGGGACTACGCTGTTGAAGTATTGGAACGCCGCTTTCAGTTTTGTAAGCATGGTGCGATCCTTCCCAGTCGTCTTTGCTTATGGTTTATATGACTTTTTCGGCAGAAGTGCCAGCGTGACGCCGACGCCGCCAAGCTGAGTGGAAGCCGTCAGGATCTGACATCGAACGGATTTGTCCGAAGCGTGCAATGCCCCTACCGGTGGCGCACGCTGTCGGTGGCCTCCTTGACGATGCGCGCACTGCGCTGCAGGGCTTCGCGCTCGGTGGGGTCCAGTTCCGGATAAGCCAGTAACTGCGCGCCACTGCCATTGACCACCATCGGCAGCGACAGACATACCTCCGGTACGCCTTCGACTTCCGCATGCACAATGCCGACCGTGAGAATGAGGTCCGTGTCGTGGACGATGGCCTGGCAAATTCGCCCGATCGCACTGGCGATGCCGTAATGCGTGGCGCCCTTGCCTTCCTTGATGAGCTTGGCAGCCTCGTGCACGGAGCGCAGGATCAGATCCCGGCTGGCAGGCCCAAGCTCCTTGCCGCTCTTCGCCAGGAACGTTTCCAGGGGCATGCCGGAGACCGTTGCGCCGGACCAGCCGATCAGCGCGGATTCCCCGTGTTCGCCGAGAACGTGGGCGTGAATCGCAGGCGCCACGATGCCCAGTCGCTCGGAGAGCAGCGACCGCAACCGGCCGGTGTCGAGCGAGGTGCCCGTGCTGATGACGCGCTCCGGCGCGCAGCGGAGGCGGTCAAACACGACGGCGGCCAACACATCGCAGGGATTGCTCGCGATGAGGTAGATCGCATCCGGGGCCAGCGGGGCGATGCGATCGACGATCTCCGTCGCGATGCCTGCATTGGTTTTGGCCAGGTCCAGGCGAGTTTGCCCTGGCTTCACGCCGACGCCGGCGGTGATCACGACGAGGTCCGCGTCGCGCGCGTTCTCGTAATCGCCGGCATAGAAGCGGTTGTGTCCCCAGAATGCCGCAGCGTGGGCGAGGTCCATCGCCTGCCCTTCGGCCCGGACGCGTGCGACATCGATGATGACGATTTCCGCGCTCGGGATGGCCCCCGACGCAAACAGGGCCGCCGATCCGCCAACCAGTCCTGCTCCGACGATGACGATCTTGGGTTGCCGCATGGCGTACCTCCGTCGTGCCTGGAGAATCGAGCCTGAACCTGGGCCGGTTTCGCGCTACATCAGCGGAAAGTGAAGTGAAGGCCGCGTGGCAGTTCGTGAGCCTTTCATATGCTATGGTTTATATGACCTTTTCGATAGAAGCGCCAGTGTGGCGTTGGCGCCGCGAACGACGGAGTGCAACCCGATGGGACTGGTACGCTTGAGCATCGACGGCCATCAGGTCCAGGCGCCGGCCAACTGCTCCATCCTGCAGGCCTTCCTCTACGCAGGCGAGACGCTGGTCGAGGGCGTTGGCTGCATGGGGCAGGGGGTCTGCGGTTCGTGCCGCGTCATGGTGCGGCACAGCGGCGAGCAGGAGGTGAAGACGGCCCTCGGATGCGAGACGCTGGTCGAAGCGGGCATGCAGGTGGCCTTCCTGGATTACTTCACCGTCTCGTCTCGCCACAGGTATCGCCTGGACGAAATCGGCGACAGCTGGCAGGCGCTGCGCACCCTCTCTGAAATATTCCCGGAAGCCTCCCATTGTCGTCACTGCAGCGGCTGCGATCGCGCCTGCCCGAAGGGTCTCGACGTCCAGCGCGGCGTCAATCTCGCCGTGGCGGGCGAACTGGCTGAGTCGAGCGATGTCTTCGACGAGTGTGTCATGTGCAACCTCTGCACGCTGGCCTGCCCCGAGCATATCCGGCCCAACCATCTCGGCCTGTTCGTGCGGCGGATGATCGCGTCACAGTCGCTGCGTCCGGCGAACCTGATGCGCCGGCTGCAGCAGATCGAGCGCGGCGAAATGAAGATCGATTTCGACGCGCCTGGCGCGCAGCTGCCACGCTGATCGGAACCACAACGATGCCCGCTGGCATTCCCTTCGAAGACGCGCGCAAGCGCTACCGGCCCGGTGCGGTACCAACGGTCCGCAGCGACGACACTTCTGTCGACGAGCTTCTCAAGGGCTATCACCCCGACCATGGGCTCAATGCGCGTGTGGCGCTGAGCATCGGCGTGAACCAGGGGGACCCCTGTCAGCCGGATCTCGCACGCTATCTCCAGGCCAATGCGCTGATCGACGATATCGACATCGCCGGCGCGCAAGTGATCAGCACCGACGTCCTGATCATCGGCGGCGGCGGTGGCGGCTGCGCGGCGGCGCTCATTGCAGCAAAGCAAGGCGCGCAGGTGATCCTCGCCACCAAGCTGCGCCTGGGTGACAGCAACACCGTCATGGCCGAAGGCGGGATTCAGGCGGCCGTCGGCGAGGACGACAGTCCCCAGTTGCACTTCGAGGACACCCTGCGCGCCGGACACTTCTGCGGCGAGCCAGAACTCGTGGCGCAGATGGTGATGGATGGCCCCGACGTCATTCGCTGGCTGATCCAGCTTGGCGTGATGTTCGACCTGGAGGAAGGCCGGCCCATGGGCGGCAACCTTC
Organism: Cupriavidus sp. 10L43_2; assembly: GCF_056395265.1. Lineage (NCBI taxonomy): Bacteria > Pseudomonadati > Pseudomonadota > Betaproteobacteria > Burkholderiales > Burkholderiaceae > Cupriavidus > Cupriavidus sp. 10L43_2. The sequence goes on along the minus strand of NZ_JBFTJE010000008.1, from coordinate 118,621 downwards.
TGCGCAAGAAGCCCGGTGGCGCTTCGGCGGCGCGCATCCTGTCCTATCGGGACTACACCGGCCTGGAGATGACGCGCGTGCTGCGCGAGGCGGTGGACCTCGATCCCGCAGTCGAGGTGTGGAACCGCTGCCCGGCGGTCGAACTGCTGTCCGACGAGCGGGGCCGCTGCGCCGGGGCCGTGATCTATAACCTGGAGTCGCGTACCTATGTGCTGGTGCGCGCGCGTGCCGTGATTCTCGCCACCGGCGGGGCGGGGCGGCTGCACCTGAATGCTTTTCCGACATCCAACCACTACGGCGCCACCGCGGACGGCCTGGTGCTGGCCTATCGGATCGGGGCACACCTGCGCGAACTCGACTCGTTCCAGTATCACCCCACCGGCATCGCCTATCCGGCGCACCTGGCAGGTGGACTCATTTCGGAAGCGGCGCGTTCGGCCGGTGCCAAGCTGATCAATGGCGAGGGCGAGCGCTTCGTGGACGAACTCAAGCCTCGGGACGTCGTGGCCTCGGCGATTCTGCGCGAATGCGCGCAGGGGCGTGGCATAGACCGGGACGGCCAGACCGGCGTCTTCCTCGACACGCCGACGCTGGAAATGGAGAACCCCGGCATTCTGGCCAAGCGCCTCGTGACGCTGCGCCATCTCGCGCGGAAGTGCGGTCACGATGCGGCAGTGGAGCCCTTCCTCGTTTATCCGACCCTCCACTACCAGAACGGAGGCGTGGCGATCGACAAGGACGGTGCCACGAGCGTGCCCGGCCTGTTTTGCGTCGGCGAGGTCACGGGGGGCATTCACGGGCGTAACCGCCTGATGGGAAACGCGCTGCTCGACATCCTGAGCATGGGGCGGCGTGCCGGCGCCAAGGCAGCGGAGTCTGGCGCGGGTGCCATGGCCGGCCGCGCAGGCATCGGCCATGTGCACGCCTGGCAGCGGCAATTGACGCTGGCGGGGCTACCCTTGCATGTCAAGGCACCGCAACTCTTCCCCGGCTATGCCCATTTCGACTTGCGGGTCGATGCAGCGTTGCGCCGGGGCAAGTGGGGCGGCGCGGGCGGCGGCGTCCGATGAGCGACCCACGGAGCGCGCGATGCACAAGCTGAATCAGGTTCTCCTGAGGGACGATATCCGGGTCGGCGCAGACCTGGACGCCTGGCTCGCATGCGGCGGCGGAGAGGGGCTGGCCAAGGCCCTGCGCGATCCGCTCGCCATCCTCGCCGAAATCGAACAAGCGGACCTGCGTGGGATGGGCGGTGCCGGATTCGCGACGCATCGCAAATGGGCACCGGTTGCTGCCGCCGCTGCAGGCGACAAATACATCATCTGCAACGGCAACGAAGACGAGCCCGGTACGTTCAAGGACCGCTATCTGCTGGAGCACACGCCGCACCAGGTCATCGAGGGGGCGCTCATCGCCGCAGCGGCGACCCATGCCAATCATGTCGTGCTGTACGTTAATCCGCATCAACCGTTGGCCCTCAATATGGTGCGGCAGGCGGTGGAGCAGTGGCGGGGGCACGCCCTGTTTGCGGAACTCGTTCGTCTGATTGGCGGCCCGCTGTCGCTTGACGTGATCCCCAGCTCTGGCTTGTATATCGGCGGGGAGGAGACGGCGGTGATCGCGAGTGTCGAGGGCGGATTCCCGTTCCCGAGACGCAAGCCGCCCTTTCCCGCCGAGCACGGCGTGCATGGCTCACCGACGATCGTGAACAACACCGAGACCCTGGCGCACGTACCGGGCATTCTGCGCAACGGTGCGCAGTGGTATCGCGGTCTTGGCATCGGGAATGCTGCCGGAACCAAGCTCTATTCGCTTTCGGGCGACGTCCTGCGTCCTGGCTTGTATGAATTGCCGATGGGCACGCGCCTGGAGGCCCTGGTGTTCGCGCATGGCGGTGGCATGCTCCAGGGCAAGGAGTTCAAGGCGGTCTTTACCGGCGGCCCGTCCAATACCTTGCTGACGAAGCGTGATCTCGATGTGGCACTCGATTTTGACTCCGTGCGTCAACGGCGTTCGCGTCTGGGCACCGGTGCCATGATCGTCGTGTCCGAAGGCACCAGCATCGTCCGCAAGGTCTCCGAGTACGTGAGCTTCTTCGCCCAGGGCTCATGCGGACAGTGTCCGCCCTGCAAGGGTGGCACCTTCCAGATGATGCGATTGCTCGGCCGGATCGACACGGGCCATGGCGTACGTGCCGATCTGGAAGCGCTGGAGAACCTGTGTCGCATCCTGCCCGGCAGCGGCCGTTGCGGTCTGATCGATGGCGCCGTGACGGTGGTGGAAAGCTCGCTGCAACAGTTTCGGGCGGAATACGAGGCGCTTCTGATTGCATGACGGTGTCGGACTCGCAACGGGTAGCGGCTGAAGGTCATATTGCGCGCCTGAACGGAGCATGGTGATGGGCATTCTGAACTGGCGCCGCCGCCGCGGCCCCGATGGGCAGGCGGACAACCGGCGGGAGGTGGCGGAACTGGCCGAGCGCATTACCCGGCTAAGTCCCCGCCTACGGCTATTGCCCCGCTATGCCCGGCGGCTGGCCCCCTCGATCCGCATCGCGCTCGACCACGTACGCGCGGTCGTGGCCGGCATTCCCGCACCACGGGAAGCGAGTCCGGAGACGTGGGGGACGGACCCGTACATCCACGCGTGTTTTGGCACTGGTCAGGACGTCGCACTGGCTTTCAGCCGCGCCGCCGATCTGCGCGACTATTTCGATGCGTCACCTGGCACAGACGAGGCGTTTGCGGTGCTTGGCATGGAAATGGTCGAGCGGCGCACCTTGGGCGTGGCCCTGGAGGGCGACGTCATGCGCTCGGACGTGCTGCAAACCACGGTCAGCTTCAACGATCATCAGATTCGGATATGCGGTGACAGCCACGCCGGGCTGTACAGGGAGATCGAGGCGCGCATGCTGGACCAGCTTGCGCTGCAGGGCCTTGCCAGTGCGGCGGCGGGGGGCATTGGGCGAGATGAGCGCCTGCAGGAGATGGCGTTGCTCAGCGAGCGCTTGCGGCTGCTGGAACGCCAGGGGGTGGGCATGCGTTCGATGCTTGGCGGCGATGTCTCGCCGGACCCCGAGGAACGGGAGCGCCTGCGCGCGCAGATCGCACAGATCGATGCGGCCAACGGCGACACCGCCCTGCCGGCGGGACAAGTCGATGCGCTGGAGCGCCAGATGGAAGGGCTGCAGGCAGCGCTCACCAACGCCGGCGCCTATCTCCTCATCGAGCGCCGGCGCATGCGGCTGAGCCGGATGAATGTGCTTCAACCCGATGACAGCACCGCGCCCGGCGACGACCTGGAATTCCTGACCGCAAGCATTCCAGGCGACCCCCGCCTGGTGAGAACCTTTCTGCTCGTGCGCTTTGCGCGCGCCACGATGTTGTCACGCATGACGCTATTGGAAGAGGCGGAGCGTCTGCTGTAGATCAGCGGACGGCTGTCAAGTGGCCGTTTCAGGCGAAAAGATTCACATCAGCGAACGAAAACATGCAGTACGCGGCACGCCGATGGCCGATAGGATCTTGCGGTAGTCAATCGCCCACAGATCCTAGGAGAAGCGATGCGGCAAGTTATCGGGGTTGCAGTCGCCTTGACGGCCTTCGTTGCCGGACACGCCATAGCGCAGGCAACGCGCTACGATGCCCTGGCGAACCTGCCATTCCACAACGGTTATCCGACGCCGCAGGGCGTTGCCACGCTCCAGGACGAATTGACGTTCCAGCGCGCCGTGCAGTCGTATATCTGGGCGCTGCCTGCCCTCAATATGCTCGGCATGAAGGAAGGCTCCGAGAAGACCTTCGGCAAGGGATATAACGTCCTGCCGATCTGGAAGGACCGCCTGAATGCCAAGACGCTGGTCACCACGCCGAATTCGGATGTGATCTACGCCATGGGCTACCTCGACCTGAAGGAAGACGGCCCGATGGTGATCGACGTGCCGCCCGGACTGCAAGGCATCCTCGACGACTTCTTCCAGCGCCCGATCTGCACCGAGGGGGAAATCGACGGCCGTCAGTGGTGCGGCGATGTGGGGCTGCCCGGGCCGGACAAGGGCAGGGGTGGCAAATACCTTGTGCTCCCGCCTGACTATCGCGGCGAGATTCCGGCTGGCTATATCGTGATGCGGTCGCGCACGTATGGGGTGTTCGTGTTCTGGCGCGGATTTTTCAAGGATCCTCGCCAGCTGGATGCGCCGGTAAAGGTGATGGAGCAGACCCGGATCTATCCGCTGGGCAAGGAGGCTTCCGCCCGGCCCATGCAGTTCCCCAATGCGTCGGGCGTGCCGGTAAACATGCTGTATCCAACGGATGACAAGGCATTCAACATGCTGTCGCGCTTTATCGACAACGAGTATGTCGATCCGGCCGACATGGAGATGCGCGGGATGCTGGCAGCGCTCGGGATCATCAAGGGCAAGCCGTTCGCACCGGACACGCACACGCGCGACCTGCTGGACAAGGCAGCCCGCACTGCCGCCAAGATGGGGCACTCGATCTCGTACGCGCCGCAGCGTGGCGTGCCCAACGGCGTCTGGTACGAAGACCGCCGCTGGCTGAACGTGTTTCCCGGCAACGCCACCTTTACCGCCGAGACCTTCAACTACATCGATCCGCGCACGGGTTTCTTCACCAATGCGTATTCCGCCAGTCCGGGCATGGCTGTGAACATGGTCAACGTGGGTGCGAAATATCCGGCCACCTTTGTCGATGCGAAGGGCAACTTCCTATTCGGCAGCAACCGCTACAAGCTCACGCTGCCCAAGGACGTGCCGGCGGCGCTGTTCTGGTCCGCGACCATCTATGACTCGATCACCGCGTCGGGCGTGGACAACGGCCAACCGTTTCCGTCGATCAACACCATGGACCAGCCGGTACGAAATGCGGACGGATCCACCGATATCTACTTCGGCCCGACGTCGCCAGGCACAGGAAAGAACTGGCTGAAGACCCTGCCGAAGCAGGGCTACTTCGTGATCCTGCGTCTCTACGGCCCTACCCAGCCATTCTTTGACAAGACCTGGCGACCGGGCGACCTGGAAAAGCTGAGGTAGACGGCGCAGCCGCCCACCGTGGTGGCACAACGCACGACCTTTCACCGACATGAGTAACCCATCGATGATCCGCATGCCATCCGCTGCGCTGTCCCCCTTGCTCGTTGCCGTGGCGCTGGCGTCTGCCGCTGCGACGCCCACCATGGCCCTTGCCGCGCAAGACGTGCCCGGAGCGGTGGCCGGGCCCGTGGCGGGGATGAAGATGACCGATGCCTACCTGCAGATGGCGGCGCGCGACATCTACTTCTGGGCGTGGCCGATGACCAATGTCTACAACCGCCGGCTGGCGTTCAAGGACCTGCCTCAACCCGGGCTGATGGGCGGGACGGTGCCGATCGCACCGTCCAACCGGCTGTCGATGCTGACCGACTACATCGCGCCGGACGAGCGCATGGTGGCGTGCCCCAACCAGGATGTGGTCTATGGCTTCAGCGTGCTGGCGCTGGACCAGAGCCCGGTGGTGGTGCAGGTGCCCGACTTCGGCAAGCGCTTCTGGGTTTATCAGGTGGTGGATCTGGGTACCGACAGCTTTGCCGAGCTTGGCAAGATGTACGGCACCAAACCGGGCTTCTACCTGCTGGTGGGGCCCGACTGGAAGGGCAGCGTGCCGAAGGGCATCACCAAGGTGTTTCGCGCCAGGAGCAACACCGGCGTGGTGATCCCGCGCGTGTTCCAGGATGACACCGCCGCTGACAAGCAGGCCGTGCAGGCATCGCTGGCAGGCGTGAACCTGTACCCGTTGGCCGAATACACGGGCAAGATGCAGACGCGGGACTGGGCCAAGCTGCCGCATTTCCCCAATCAGAATGCGGGGGACGCCGAGACCAAATGGGTGGTGCCGGAGACATTCTGGGCGACGCTGCCGCTGGTGCTCAAAGACGCCAGGCCGCTGCCGGGCGAGGAGACGAAGTACGCCCGGGCGCTGATGCTGGCAGACGCTGCGGCAAAGGATCCGCGCGTCAAGGACATGCTGGTCAAGGCCGCCGCGCAGGCAGACAGCGAGATCGTCGATCCGCTCTTCCAGTTCCGCAACTACGGCCTGCAACTGCCCGACCACTGGAGCACCATCAGCAACGGCGCAGCTTTTGGCACGGATTACTTTGCACGCACGGCGGCGGCGAAATCCAACATCTTCGTCAATCGGCAGAAAGAGACCAAGTACTTCTATCAGGATCTGGATGCGAGCGGCGCCCGCCTGAACGGCCGAGGCGAGTACACGGTGACCTTTGCCAAGGGGGCGCAGCCCCCGGTGCAGGGATTCTGGTCGCTGACGCTCTACAACCAGCACCACTTCTTTGCCGAGAACAAGCTCAAGCGCTATTCCATCGGCACGAAGAACAAGGCCCTCAAGTACGGTGCCGACGGATCGCTCACGCTCTACATCCAGGCCGACTCGCCCGGCGCTGACAAGGAGAGCAACTGGCTGCCTGCGCCGAAGGACGAGGACTTCTCGCTGTACGTGCGCGCCTATTGGCCCGAAGCGGTTGCGCTGAACGGCAAGTGGACGCCGCCGCCTGCGGTAAGGGCGAACTAGCGCTGACGCGACGCTCGCCCTGCTTGAAGTATCGCGTGGGGTCAGTCCAGCTTGATGCCGACGGTCTTCACGACCTTGTCCCACTTCTGGGCGTCGCGGTTCACCAGTTGCGTGAACTCGACTGGGCCCAGCGCGCTCGGCTCCATGCCCTGTTTGGCGATCGAATCGCGGATCGACGGTTGCGCCACCACGGCGGCAATCTCCTGCGCGAGGCGGTTCACCGTCGGCATCGGCGTGCCGCCCGTCGTGAAAACGCCGTACCACGACACGACTTCGTACCCGGGTACGCCGGACTCGGCGATGGTCGGCACGTTCGGCATGGTTTCCACGCGCTTGGTGCTCGTCACGGCGAGGATGCGGACCTTGCCGGAATCGGCGCCGGCCTTGGCCGACGGCAGGCTCGCAAACGTCATCTGGGCCTGGCCCGCCATCACGTCCTGCATCGCCGGCGCATCGCCGCGATACGGAATGTGCGTGATGGAGACGCCAGCCATGCTCTTGAACAGTTCGGCCGACAGGTGCGAAATCGTGCCATTGCCCGGCGACGTCACATTGAGCTTGCCCGGATTGGCCTTGGCGTAGGCGAGCAGCTCCTGCACGTTCTTGACCGGCAGGTCATTGTTCACGACCAGCGCGTTGGCGGACTTGGCCACCAGCGACACCGGCTGCACGCCCTTGATGGGATCGTACGGCAGCTTGCTGTAGATGGACGGTGCGATGGCCTGGCCGCCGACGGAGCCCAGCAGCAGCACCGAGCCATCCGGCTTGGCACGCGCCATCTCGGCGGTGGCGATGGTGCTGCCGCCGCCCGGCTTGTTCTCCACCACGATGGTGACCTTGGTGTTCAGCTGAAACTGCGTGGCGACCGTGCGGGCGATGACATCGTTGCCACCGCCGGGCGCGAAGCCGACCAACATCCGCATCGGGCCCGGTGGCAAGTCCTGGGCCATGCCTTGGGCTGCGGCCAGCGCGAGGGCGAGAGCGGGGACGATCTTGGAAAACGCCATGATTGATTCTCGATAAGGGGGTTGAGGATTGCTCTCAGGATGTCGTCGCTGTGCTGGTTCGACTGGCGGGACGCGGGATGCCATGCATGACCCGGTCCGCGCTTCTGTTTTCATGTTGCTGCCTACTGCGCTTTACTTCTTGAAGCGGACCACGGCGTCCCGCGACGCCCGGGTCTGCGGCAGCGAGGCGATCTCGCCGAGCGTCACCGGCTTGGTGGGAAACCGCAGCCGGTAATAGCCCACATCACGCGGATGGCGCTGTTGTTCGTCGGCGATCAGTTCGGTCACGGTCAGCCCGCAGAGTCGTCCCTGGCACGGCCCCATGCCGCAGCGCAGGAACGCCTTCAACTGGTTCGGACCCTGACAGCCGATGCGTGCCGCGTGGCGCACCTGTTCGGCGGTGGCTTCCTCGCAGCGGCAGACGATGGTGTCGCCCACGGGGCGGCGGAACTGCGGCAGCGGGCGATAGAGCACCTCGAAGAATTCGCGGCCTCGCGTGGCGCGTGCCAGCGCGGCGTGATGCGGTGCCGCCTTGCCGTCGCGCGTGGCGATGTCGATGCGACCCAGCGCGGCAGCGGCATGCACGGCGGCGATGCGGCCCCGATGCTCGGCGGCCACGGCGCCCGCGATGCCCGCGCCATCCCCGGCAATGCTCACGTGCGGCATCGACGTTGCGCCCCATGCATCCACCTGCGGCTCCCAGCAGTCCTGGCGCTCGTTCCAGACATGCTCGGCGCCAATGGCGCGCGACAGGTTGGTATTCGGCACCACGCCCTGATGCAGCAGCAGCTGGTCGATCGCCATGCTGTGGCGCTGGCCCGCCGCCTGATAGCGCAGTTCGGCGACCTGACCGCCGGCGCCGGCGATGGCCTCGAGCGCCGTGACGCCGCTCACGATCGGCACGGCCTTGCGGACCGCGCGCAGCAGCTTCAGCCCCTTGGCCAGATAGGGCGAGCGAAGGAAACCCCAGGCGTGCGGCAGCGCCTTGCGCCATTGGCCGCTATCGGTCGTCTCGAGAATCGCCTCGAGCTTCACGCCGGCATTCAGGTATTGATAGGCGAGCAGGTAGAGCAGGGGGCCGCCGCCCGCCAGCACCGTGCGCCCTTCGGGCACCACGCCCGAGGTCTTCAGCAGGATCTGCGCGGCACCGGCCGTGATCACGCCCGGCAAGGTCCAGCCCGGAATCGGGAAGGGCCGCTCCTGCGCGCCGGTGGCCAGGATGAGATGGCGGCAGTGCAGCAGCGCGGCCTGCGGATCCTGACCGGGCCGGGCCACCGAATAGGCGACCTCGAAGCCGGCGGGTTGGCCATCGCCCTCCGTACCCGGCTGCGGCTCGCGCGCATTGATCGACCAGACAGTTGCCGCCGACAGATGGCGCGCACCGCTGTTGGCAAACGGCTCCAGCAGGCTCTGGCCGTGCCAGTAGTCTTCGCCCAGGATCGCGCGATTCTGTACCGGCGTGCTGCTGATGGCGCGATAGATCTGTCCGCCGGGTGCCGGCTGTTCGTCGATCAGCACCGTCGACAGGCCCAGCGCGGCAGCCTCGGTGGCCCCGGCCAGCCCGGCAGGGCCGGCGCCGACCACGAGCAGGTCGCACGCAGTGATGTCGATCTCGATGTCGAGGCTCATGCCGCCACCTCGCGTGCGCCGTGCTGGCGTTCCACGGTCATGCCATCGTGCACGCGCGCCATGCAGGCCTGCTGGTTGGGCCGGCCGTCGATGCGGACCAGGCAGTCGTAGCAGATGCCCATCATGCAATAGGGGCCGCGTGCGGCGCCGGACACGGCCGTGTCGCGGCAGGCCAGCACGCCGGCGGCGAACAGGGCCGCGGCCACGCTGTCGCCTTCCCGGCATTCCAGCGCGGTGCCATCCACGGTGACCCGTACTTTGCGATCCGTCGCTTGCAGGACGGCCGCGTCAATGCGTCTGAACATGGAATCTCCGGGTCGAAAAAGTGGCCAGCTCGGGTGGCAGCTCGCCTGCGGCGATCATGGGGGCGAGGTTCATGGCGTGCGTGGCGGCCAGCGTCACGCCGCTATGGCAGGTGACGATGAACGCGCCCGGATGCGTCGCCGATTGTTCGTAGACCGGGAAGCCGTCCTTGGCGCGCACGCGCAGGGCGGACCAGGCGCGCACCGCGCGCACGTCGCGCAGGGCGGGCAGGGTGCGCACGGCACGGTCGGCCAGCGTGGCCAGTACCGGCAGCGTGGTGACCTGTTCGGCGTAGCCCGCCTCTTCCTGGGAGTCGCCGACCAACCAGCTACCCTCGTCGTTCTGGCGCAGCGTGACCATGGGCGTGTCCAGCAGGCGGCGCGTGCGTTCGAGCACCAGGATCTGGCCGCGCTGCGGGGCCATCGGCAGGTCGATGCCCACCATGCGGCCCAGGTCGCCGTTGCGCAGGCCGCCGGCCAGCACGATCTTGCGCGCCCGCACGGTGCCGTTCGGCGTGGTCAGCACGAAGTCGCCACCGGGCTGCTGCACGATGTCCGTGACGCCGTGGTGCGGCAGGTAATTGACTCCGCTGGTGCTGAACGCGGTATGGAACGCGCGCAGCAGCTTGAGCGGATTGACGATGCCATCGTGCGGCGTCCAGATCGCCCCGGTGACATCGGGGCCCAGTCCGGGCACGAGCGAAGCGGCCTGATGGTGATCCAGCAGCTTCCATTCATAGGGCTCCACACCGGGCTGCGCCATCAGCGTGTTGACCCACGCCAGCCGCGCCTCGACCTCGTAGTCGCCCATCAGCGGCGTCAGACCGCCTTTCTGCTCCAGGGCCACGTCGATGCCAGTTTCCTGCAGCAGGCCGGCGGCCAGTTTCGGCCACAGCCGCGTGGAGTTCAGCGTCCAGCGGCTGTAGGCGCCCATGCCGTAGCCCTTGCTCTGCAGCCAGACCAGGCCGAAATTGCCGCGCGAGGCGCGCAGGGCGATATCGCCTTCGTCGAGCACGGCGATTGTGCCCACGCTGCTGCGCAGGCCGTAGGCCACGGCCGAGCCGACCAGGCCGCCGCCAATCACGGTGACGTCGAACACGGGGAGTCGGGAGGTGGAGGCTGCGGTCATCTGCAGCACCTTCCGTGGGGGGATTGCGGGCCTTGGGCCCTGCTAGAAATCATGTCAGGTACTCGCAAGCTTCATGAAACCACCAGCCGAAGAAGCCCAAAAAAGCCCAATGGGCAGCGGTGTGTCAGTCCGAGCGAGTATGCGGAGCGCGCGCCGCGCGCGCAAATACGAGTCTGTCAGGCGTCTATACGAAAACCTGATAGCCCCGGGGGCAGGGATGCCATTTCGGCAGCGATGAGTTCCATCAGCCGCTCGATAAAGCGGTCCGCCAGCACGTTGGCAGGCCGGTTCCGGGCCAGAAGGAGGTAGCTGACGAACGGTATGCGCGGCCGGAATGGCCGGACCACCACCTCGGCGGCGTGCATGCGGGCCACCAGCGGGTTCACGATGCCCACGCCCAGCCCGAGTCCGACCATCTTGCAGATGGTGGCCCCGTAGGGGGTTTCGAAGTGCATCACACGCCGGTCGTCGTCGGCGAACGCGGCGTCCACGGCGGCGCGCAGGCCATCGCCGTGACTCATCGAGATAAAGGACACGCCGGCCAGGTCGGCAGGCGTGATGACGTCCAGACTGGCCAGACGATGGCCGGGCGGCAGCACGCAACAGCCCGCGAGTTCGGCCACGGGCTGGGCATCGGTGACGGCGGCGGGGGGCAGGAACGACACCAGCCCGAGGTCGCAGTAGCGGCTGCCGACGCTGTCGGCCACCAACTGCGTGCTGCCCGTTTCCATGGCGACGTTGACGCCGGGATAGTCGGCATGGAACCGCTGGAGCACCAGCGGGAGCACGGTCATGGCGAGCGAGGGCACTGCGGCGATGCGCAGCCGGCCCTTGCCGAACTGGCGGATGTTGCGGGCGGCGTCCTTCAGCGTGTCGAGGCCCACGAAGGCGCGTTCCACCTCGCGCAGGAACGCCAGGCCCTCCTCGGTGGGAATCAGGCGGCCGGCGTTGCGCGTGAACAGCGTCAGTCCGGTGGACGATTCGAGTTGCGCGATCAGCCGGCTCACGTTCGGTTGCGACGTGTACAGCTCGGTGGCCGCCGCGGTCATCGAACCGGAGCGCATCACGGCCTGGAACGCACTGATTTCCTTGAACTTCATGCCGGGGTCTTGGGAAGGCGGGGACTAGCGGGCGATGGTATACCAGATCCGTATGGGTCCGTAGCACATCGCCGCAGAATCACATCCCCTCCCGTTCCAGCCATGACTGGAACAGCCCGACCAGTTCATCGCCCCGTTTCTCGTCCGGCACGTAGGCGCAATAGCTGCGCGACGGCAGGCGCGGGCCGGCGAATGGGGCGACCAGCCGCCCGGCGGCGAGGTCGTCGGAGACCAGCGACGTCGGCCCCATGGCGATGCCGATGCCGTCGATGGCTGCCTGCAGGGTCAGGAAGAAGTGATCGAAGGTCAACGTGGCGGCCGGGCTCAGCCCGGGGATCTGCGCGCTCGCCAGCCAGTCCGGCCAAAGGCGCGGCAGGCTCGAGGTATGCAGCAGGGTGTGGTGGCGCAAGTCGCCCGGCACCCCGAGCGGCTGGCGCTGCAACAGCGCCGGGCTACAAACCGGCAGCCGCTCCTCGGTCAGGAATGGCCGCATCGCGTAGCCGTAGAACGTGTCCGGACCCCCTCGGATGATCAGGTCGTGGTCGTCCTTCAGGCTTTCCAGTGGCCCGTTCGAGGTCTCCACCTTGATCTCCACATCGGGATGCTCGGCGCGGAATTTGGCCAGTCTCGGCACCAGCCAGCGCAGGGTGAAGGTCGCGGGCGCGTTGACGGACAGGGTCCGGGAGACCGGGCCGGGCACCCCGTAGCGCGCGGTAGCCTGCGCGAGCTGTTCGAACAAGGGGCCGATTTCCGCCAGATAGGCTTTCGCCGCCGGCGTCAGCGTCACGCGGCGGTTATGCCGCTCGAACAGCGCGGCGCCGAGCCATTCCTCGAGCAGGCGCACCTGCTGGCTCACCGCCCCGTGCGTGACGTGCAGCGCAGCGGCGGCTTCCTTGAAGCTGCCCAGCCGGCCTGCGGCCTCGAAGGCCCGCAAGGCATTGAGCGGCGGCAATACCCGTTTCATGACAATAGATTTTCTAACGCGATGTGGCAATTTATCTGGTTTGTCGTGCCGCTTCAAGATAGATATTCTTGGGCATTTCCTGCTCCCCTCCCACCCCAATGCTCAGCTATACCGGCGGTATCGTGCTCCTCGCCGCCATGCTCCACGCGAGCTGGAACGCCATGCTGCACGGCAACCGCGACCGGTTCCTGTCGATGACGTGGATGAGCATCGCCATCGCGGCCGTCGCCACGCTCGTCGTCCTGCGCAACCCCTTGCCGGCCAGCGCCGCCTGGCCGTACATCGTCGCGTCGGGGCTCGTGCATATCGTCTACAACGTGAGTCTGGTGCGGTCCTATCGCCGCAACGACCTGGCGCTGGCCTACCCCATCGCGCGGGGCTCCTCGCCGCTGCTGGTCACGCTTGGCGCGGCGCTCTTCGCCGACGAGGCGATCGGCCCCTTGCGGGCGCTCGGCATCGCCATGGTCTCGGGCGGCATCATCGTGATCGCGCTGCAGGGGCACCGCGCGTCCCGCGCGGGTGCCTTGGCCGCGCTGACCACCGGGGCGATGATTGCGCTCTACACCGTGATCGACGGCATCGGCGTCAGGTTGTCCGGCGGGCAGGCGCTCAGCTACACCGCGTGGATGTTCCTGTTCTACTGGCTGATGCCGATCCTGTTCGTCGCGGTGCGGGGGCTGGCGCCGCTGTGGGCGCCGGTACGGTCCGAGCCGCTGGCGGTCGGTTCGTCGCTGGTCGGCGGGCTGGTGTCGATTGCCGCCTATGGCATCGTGATCTGGGCGCTGCAATCAGGCGCGATGGGCGCGGTCTCGGCGTTGCGCGAGACCAGCGTGGTGTTCGCGGTCCTGATTGGGCGGGTCTTCCTGCGGGAGTCGGTCAGCGGCACGCGCTGGCTCGCCTGCATCGTCGTCGCAGCCGGCGCGGTTTGCCTGGGGCTTTGACAGCCCCTCATAATTGTTAATCCACTATCACATCGAGATGCGCAGATGATGAACACCGTTCCGCAGGCACCGCTGATTTTGATCACGGGGGGCAGCCGTGGCGTGGGCGCGGCCACCGCGCGCCTGGCCGCCGCACAGGGCTACGACGTGGCGATCAGCTACGTCGCCAACGAATCCGCCGCGCTGGCCGTGGTGGCCGATGTGGAAGCGCTGGGCCGCCGGGCCTTGGCCGTGCGCGCCGACAGCGCGGACCCCGAGCAGGTTGCCCAGCTATTCGCCACCATCGACCGGACGTTCGGCCGGATCGACGTGCTGGTGAACAACGCCGCCATCCTCGCGCGGCAGTCCCGGCTGGAGGATCTCGATTTCGCGCGGATGCAGCGCATCTTCGCCGTCAACGCCATCGGCCCCATGCTCTGCGCCCAGCAGGCGGCCCGGCGCATGTCCCATCGTCACAACGGGCGGGGCGGCGTGATCATCAATATCTCGTCGGGCGCGGCCCGGCTCGGCAGTCCGAACGAATATGTCGACTACGCGGCGTCGAAGGGCGCCCTGGAGACCTTCACCACCGGCTTCGCCAAGGAAGTCGCGCGGGAGGGCATTCGCGTCAACTGCATCCGCCCCGGGCACATCTACACCGACATGCACGCCAGCGGCGGCGAGCCGGGACGGGTGGATCGCGTCAAGGACTCGATCCCGATGGGCCGGGGCGGCCAGCCGGAAGAGGTCGCCCGCGCGATCCTGTGGCTGGCCAGCGCCGACGCGTCCTACAGCACCGGCACCTTCCTCGATGTCACCGGCGGGCGGTGAGTCACAGGGGGGATAATCGGGACATTCCGATGATTGTCATGGACACGCGCTGTCATGCCCCAGCCCCGCTACAAGCAACTGGTCGACCGGCTTGCCGACGATATCCGCGCGGGCCGGCTGCGTCCCGGCACGCGGCTGCCCACGCACCGCGACCTCGCGGCGCGTGAAGGGCTGGCGCTGGTCACGGCCACGCGCGTCTACGCCGAACTGCAATCGATGGGGCTGGTAAGCGGGGAGGCCGGTCGCGGCACCTTCGTCAAGGAGGCGTTGCCGCGCGGGCAGGGCGTGGATCTGCTTGCCTGGATCGCCGATACGGTCGACCTGAGCTTCAACAATCCGGCGTTGCCGGGCCAGGCAGATCTGCTGCGGGCAGCGCTGCGCCAGCTGGCCGCCGCCGGAGACCTTGAGGCGCTGCTGCGCTACCAGCCCCACGGCGGCCGCGAGCACGAGCGCGCGACCGTGGCGCTCCATCTGGGCCGGCGCGGCGTGCCGGCCACCCCGGAAACCGTCTTGCTCACGAGCGGCGCGCAACACGCGCTGACGCTCACCGCCATGGCCTTGCTGGAGCCCGGCGACGTGGTGGCCGTGGATGCCCTGACCTACCCGGGCTTCAAGCTCGCCGCCGAAACTGGCCGGCTGGAACTCGTCCCGATTCCCGTCACCGCTCACGGGCCCGACCTCGACGCCCTGGAGGCGCTCTGCCGCCGCCGGCGCGTGCGTGCCGTGTACGCCATGCCGACGCTGCACAATCCGCTCGGCTGGGTGATGAGTGCCACGCGACGCCGCGAACTGGTCGCCATCGCCCGGCGGCATGGGCTGATGCTGATCGAGGATGCGGCCTACGCCTTCCTCGTCGAAGGGGCCCCCGCGCCGCTGGCCGCGCTGGCGCCGGAAGCTACCGTCTATGTGTCGAGTTTGTCGAAGAGTGTCGCCACCGGGCTGCGCATCGGTTTCGTCAGTGCGCCGCGCGAATGGGTGCCCCAGCTCGAACGGGCCATCCGCGCCACCACCTGGAATACGCCAGCCACCCTGACGGCCATCGCCTGCGGCTGGATCGAAGACGGCACCGTGGCCCGGCTCGAAGCCGACAAACGCCGGGATGCCGCGCTGCGCCAGCGCCTGGCCACGGAAGTGCTCGGCGGACTGGAGCGGGTCAGCCATCCCGCGTCGTACTTTGTCTGGGTGCCGCTGCCCCCCGAAGTGCGCGCGGATGCCATCGCGATGGCGCTGATGCAGGCGGGCATCGCCGTATCGACGGCCCATCCGTTCGCCACGTCAGCGCAGGTGCCCCACGCCATCCGGCTCGCGCTCGGCTCCGTCAGCCTGCCAACGCTCAGGCAGGCGCTGGAAACCGTGGCGCGCGTGGTGGCCGACCAGTCCTGGTGAGCGTCAGAGCAGGTAGCCGGACGCGCCATCCCACAGCAGCTTCATCGCGGTCACCACCAGCAACCCATAGCAGGCCCGGTACATCTGGCGCTGGTCCAGCCGGGCATGCAGGCGCCAGCCGAGCCAGACGCCGGCAGGTATCGCCAGCAGGCAGATCGCCATCAAGGTCCAGACGGCGCCCACCGGCCTGGCCAGGAACAGCCACGGCGCCGCCTTCATGATGTTGCCGACCGTGAAGAACATGCTGGTCGTGCCGGCATAGACCTGCTTGCTCAGGCCGAGCGGCAACAGGTACATCGCCAGCGGCGGCCCGCCGGAGTGCGCGACCATGGTGGTGATGCCCGAGGTCACGCCAGCGGCCACGGCCTTGCGCGAGGAGCGCGGCTGCACCACGACATCGCCGCCACGCAGGAACCATATGCCCACGAAGGCCAGCGTGATGACGGCCATCACGATGGCGATCGCACGGTGATCCAGCACCCGGAACAGCCCGTAGCCGACCCCAATGCCGACCACCAGCCCCGGTACCAGCAGCCGGAGGTCAGGTTTCGACCACGTGGAGGGCTTCCAGTAGCGCAGGCCGAACAGGTCCATCGCGATAAACAGCGGGGCGAGCAGTCCGCCCGCCGTCACCGGGTCCATCACCAGCGACAGCAGCGGAATGCCGACGATGGCAAAGCCGCCCCCGAAGGCCCCCTTCATGAAGCAGATCAGGAAAACCCCGGCGAAGGTGACGAGGATGGTGGTGGTGTTCAGTTCCATGGTGATGCGCGTCCTTGCGATGCCACCCGACGCCCGGAGCCGGGCTGGGAGGATGAGGCATCGTAGTCCGCTGCATCAGGACAATCAAATAATTGTCATGGATACAATTTGCTTACGGCTTGGCCGCATCCCCCGGCGCGGCGCGGAACAGTGCCTCGCCGCGCTCCTGCAGCAGCGCCATCAGCCGTAGCGCGGCGGGCGACAGGTAGCCTTGCCGCCGGTACGTCACGCCCAGGCTGCGACGCAGCGTGGCTTCCTTCAGCGGCACTTCGCGCAGGGTGTGCCTGTGCTCGTGCAGCGTATGCCGGGAGAGGAAGCTCAGGAGTTCGGTCTTGGCGATCAGCCGGGGCAGCAGCGGGATGGAATTCGCGTCGATCTGGGTGGCGGGCCGGGGCAGGTCGTGCGACTGGAAGGCCGCGTCCAGCCATTGCCGGCTCGGTATCGACGCGGCGGGCAAGACCCAGCGCCAGGCCAGCAGGGATTTGAGCGTCACGCGCGGTAGCTGGAACACCGGATGCGTCCGGCTGGCGGCCACCACCACCACGTCTTCGACGATCGCATGACTGACGAGCGCGTCGTCATGCTCCGGCATCAATCCGATCAGCAGGTCGAGCGTGCCTTCCTTCAGGCGCTCGCGTAGTACCAGGCTGGGCGCCACCGTGATGTCGATGGTGGTTGCCGGCGCCTCCTCCAGCAGCAGGCTGCAAATCTCGGGCAAGACATGCTCGGCGGCGATCGGGCCGCTGCCGATCCGCACGTGCCCGGCGTTGCCCTTCGCAAAATCGCCCACTTCCCGCAGCGCCTCGTCCGTCGCGCCCCGCAGCATGCGGGCCCGCGCCAGCAGGACCTCGCCCACGGGCGTCAGCCGGATGCCGCGCCCCTTGCGCTCGAACAGTTCACTGCCGAACGCCGCCTCCAGGCGCTGCACCGCCTTGGTCAGGGCCGGCTGGGTGCGGCCCAGCTTTTCGGCTGCCTGTCCAATGTGACCGAGTTCGGCCACGACCTCGAAGTACCGCAGGTCCCTGAGCTGGATGTCCATCGATAACTCCGGGGAATGAAAACATGAACATTATCAAATAGACGGAATGTTTCTGCACGGCAAGAATGCGCCCATAACGAAAGGAGACACGATGCTGAACCTTCGCCTTCTGGCCGCCGCCGCCGTGCTGGCTATCTGCAGCGGTGCCGCGAGCGCCGCCGACACCTGGCCCGCCAAGCCGATCCGGCTCGTGGTGCCGTTTCCGCCCGGCGGCGGCACGGATGCGGTCGCGCGGTTGATCGCCGAGAAGATGGCCACCCAGGCCCACTGGACCGTGGTGATCGAGAACCGGCCCGGCGCGGGCGGCAATGTCGGCATGGACGCGGTGGCCAAGGCGCCGGCGGACGGCTACACGATCGGCCTCGGCCAGACCGCGAATCTGGCGATCAACCCGGCGCTGTACCCGAAGATGCCGTTCGATCCCCTGAAAGACTTCGCGCCGATCTCCACGGTGGCGTCGCAGCCAGTGGTGCTGCTCGTCAACGCCAGCTCGCCCTTCAAGACCCTGAAGGACGTCGTGGCCGCCGCCAAGGCCAAGCCCGAGGCGCTGCGGATGGGCACGCCCGGCAATGGCACCGTGTCCCACCTTGCCGGCGAACTGCTGGAGCGGCAGGCGGGCTTCCGCATGCTCAACGTGCCGTACAAGGGCGCCAGCCCGGCCATGATGGATCTGCTCGGCAATCAGGTGGAGTTCAACTTCGCCAATACCGCCGCCGCGATGCCCCAACTGACGAACCAGAAGGTCCGCGCGCTGGCCGTGAGTTCCGCCCAGCGCCTGCGCAACGTGCCGCAACTGGCCGGCGTGCCGACCGTGGCGGAGTCCGGCTACCCCGGCTTCGACGCCATCACCTGGACCGGCCTCGTAGCGCCGGCCGGCACGCCACCGGCCGTGGTGGACCGCATCAACGCGGAAGTGCGCAAGGCGCTCAAGACCCAGGAGGTGCAGGACAAGCTCGCCGCCGAGGGCAGTACGCCGATGGGCAGCACGCCCCAGCAGTTTGGCGACTACCTGCGCGCCGAGCACCAGAAGTGGGGCGCGTTGATCCGCGAAGCCAATATCAAGCTCGATTGAAACCCATGCACACCATTCTCGTCACCGCTCCCAAGCTCGCCCCCGCCGGGGTGGACCTGCTGACCCGCGCCGGCGCGCGCGTGCTGTACCTGTCCGCGTCCGGCGATGCCGGGGAAGTGGAGCGCATCATGGCCGCCGAGCCCGTCGATGCCGTCATCTCACGCACGGTGACGCTGTCCGCGCAGGCCATCGCCGCCTGCCCCACGCTCAAGGTCATCTCGAAGCATGGCGTGGGGGTCAGCAGTATCGATGTGGAAGCGGCCACCGCGCGCGGCATTCCGGTCTACGTCACGCCCGGCGCCAACGCCCAGTCGGTCGCCGAGATGACGCTGGGCCTGATGTTCGCGGCGGCCCGGCGCATCGGCTGGATGGATGCCGAACTGCACAGCGGGCGCTGGTCGCGCGCGCAGGACGGCGTGGAGCTGCTCGGCAAGGCCATCGGGCTGGTCGGGTTCGGCCAGGTCGGCCAGCGCGTGGCGAAGGTCTGCCTGGCGCTGGGCATGCAGGTGGTGGCCTTCGACCCGGCGCTGGCCGGCCGTCAAAGTCCCGTCGATGGGGTGGCGTTGCTCCCGTCGATGGCCGACCTGCTGCCGCAGGCGCACGTGCTGAGCCTCCACGTCCCGCTTAACCGCCACACGCGCAACATGCTGGACGACGCCGCGTTCGACCAACTGCCGAAGGGCGCTATCCTGATCAATACGGCGCGCGGCGAAGTGGTGGATGAAACCGCGCTGGTGGCCGCGCTGCAGGACGGCCGCCTGTTTGCGGCCGGGCTCGACACCATGGCGGTCGAACCCTTGCCCGCCGGGAGCCCGCTGGCCGAGCTGAAGAACGTCGTGCTGACGCCGCATGTCGGCGGATCGACGCCGGCGGCACTGGCCGCGATGGCGAGCGCCGCCGCACAGAACGTGCTCGGCTGGCTGGATGGCAGCCCGGTGGACCGTGCCGCGTGCGTCAATCCCCAGGTCCTTGCCTGATCCCCTTTCTACCTTCCTGTTCCTGGAGTCTCCCGTGAGCCTGTCCGAATCCCCAGCACCCGTGCAGTGGCCTGCCGGCTACCGCATCAACCCCCGTGCGGATGGCCCGTCCGCCAGCATCGTTGCTGCGTTCCGCGAGATGCCCGTCGCCGCCATCGGCGACGCCATGAGCCGCAACATCGGCACGCTTGGCCTGCGCCAATACCATCGCCGGCTGGAGACTGTGCTGTGCGGCCCGGCGGTGACGGTGCGCGTGCGCCCCGGCGACAACCTGATGATCCACAAGGCGCTGATGATGGTGCAGCCCGGCGATGTGCTGGTCATCGACGGCGGCGGCGATGTCACCCAGGCCCTGGTCGGCGGCCTGATGCGCACCACGTGCGTCACGAAGCAGCTCGGGGGGCTGGTTATCGACGGTGCCGTCCGGGACTTGTGCGAGTGGGCCGAAGACGGCATGCCGATCTTCGCCCGGGGCCACACCCACCGGGGGCCCAGCAAGGATGGTCCGGGCGAGATCAACGTGCCGGTGTCCTGCGCCGGGCTGGCCGTGCTGCCGGGTGACCTGATCGTCGGCGATGCGGACGGCGTGATTGCCGTGCCGGCCGCCGAGGCTGCCCAGGTGCTCGAACGCTGCCGCGCCCATCTGGCCAAGGAAGCGAAGATCCGCGCGGAGAACGCGTCCGGCACCTCGGACCCCGAGCGCTTCGACGCGGCGCTGCGGGCCAAGGGGCTGCCGGTCTAGGTCGACCAGCCGCTGGGGATCAGGGCAGCAGGTGCGTATCCCCGGCGGCCTGCGGCGGCAGCTTGATGGCCAGCGCCTTGAATTCCCCGCTGGTGGCGATCGATCCCGCGTGCGCGGTGCCCTTCGGAATCACGATCAGGTCGCCCGGGCCGATCTCGCGCTGCTCGTTGCCCAGCCAGAGCGTGCCCTTGCCGGCGATGATGTACTGGATCTCGTCGGCGCTGGTGTGATAGTGCTTCGGCACATTGCCGGCCTGCACGGCCAGGGTCCCGTGTGGCGTGGCCACCAGTCCCTTCGTGCGCAGCGTGCCCATGTTGGGGACTTGCGGCCCGATGTCGTCCGGGGTCATCGCCGCCAGGTTGATGATCTGCGGCGCCAGCGCGGCGGGCGGGGTTTGCGCGTGGGCCGGCGGCAGCGCCGTCGGGGCGGCAAGGTAGCCGCAGCCGAAGGCGGCGGTGATGGCGGCAAGCGTGGCAAGGCGGTGCATGTTGTTCTCCCTGGGGTGGTACTGCAATCGAGGCATCGCCACGACGCCAGCTCGGCGACACGGCTGGATTGTCGCACCGCGCCCCGCGCCCAGCAGTGGGGGAAACCCGCGGGGATCCGGTGTAGTATCGGTGCCCGAACCCGTCCCAGTTTGGAGAGCAAGATGATCGTTTTCGTTACCGGCGCCACCTCAGGATTCGGCGCCGCCATTGCCCGACGCTTCGCCACGGCGGGCCATCGCGTGATTGCCGCCGGACGCCGCGCGGACCGCCTGGCCGAGCTGGCCGACGCGCTGGGCCGCGACAAGGTGCTGCCGTTGATCCTCGATGTCCGCGACCGCGAAGCCGTGGCCGCCGCCGTGGCCGCGCTGCCGCCCGAGTTCGCCGAGATCGACCTGCTGGTCAACAACGCCGGCCTGGCACTGGGCCTGGAGCCGGCGCAGAAGGCTGACCTGGACAACTGGGACACGATGGTCGACACCAACGTGAAGGGCCTGATGTATATGACGCGCGCCGTGCTGCCCGGCATGGTGTCGCGCAACCGTGGCCACGTGATCAACATCGGCTCCACGGCCGGCGCCTACGCCTATCCGGGCGGCAACGCCTACGGCGCGACCAAGGCCTTCGTGCGCCAGTTCTCGCTGAACCTGCGCGCCGACCTGCAAGGCACCCGCGTGCGCGTGACCGACGTGGCGCCGGGTCTGGTGGGCGGCACCGAGTTCTCGTCGGTGCGATTCAGCGGCGATCAGGCTCGCGTGGAGAAGGTCTACGAAGGCGCGGACGCCCTGACGCCGGACGACATCGCCGAAACCGTCTTCTGGGCCGCCACGCTGCCCGCGCGCGTCAACATCAACTTCGTGGAAGTGATGCCGGTCACCCAGTCGTTCGGGCCGCTGGCGATTCACCGGGAGTAAGCGCTCCCCCTACGTCACCTCGATCGTCCCTCCCATGTCCTCGTGCCCGGTGCCGCAGAAGATGTCGCACAGGAAGCGGTAGGTGCCGGGTTTGCCGGCGGTCAGGGTGACCTGCACCGTGCGGCCGGGCGGCAGGTCGGCGCGGACGTGGAAGTCCGGGGCGCCGAAGCCCATCATGATGTCTTCGGCCGTCAGCGCCAGGATCACGGTCTCGCCGGCCTTGAGGGCGATCCGGTCGGGCAGGAAGACGAAGCGGCGCGCCCGGACCGGAATCACACGCGGGGGCGCCGCGTCCCCGCGCGCGATCATCCCCGCCAGCGCGCCGGCCAGCATCCATCCCAATACCGTGCGGCGGCCGCTTGCCGGGGGGGTGGTCATCGCCTCAGGCATCGCGCTGTACCGGTTGCTCGGTCAGGCCGAACGCATCCGGCGCGCGCGTGGCCTTGACCGTGCGCCAGCCGAGCCCGCGATAGGGCTGGGCCGGATCCCACGCCACCGGCGCGCGCTTGGGCTGCGAGCCGGCCGGCGGCAGCGGAAACATCAGCGAGCGCGCCGCGTGATGGGCGATATGCCCGGTCATGTGGTGGTGTTCCTGATGGATATGCCCGTAGAACACGGTGACGTGCCGGTACGGCATGAGCTGGGCCACCACGGCCTCGCCGTCGCGCGTGGCCCAGTCCCACTGCGGATAGAGATCGAACAGGGGCCGATGCGTGAAGACCACGATGCGTGCCTCGCGCGACTGCTTGCGCAGGTCGTCCGCCAGCCACGCGCGCTGGGTCTCGCCGACCTGGCCGGCCGGGTCCGACACGTTGTCCAGCACGATGAAGTGCACCCCCTTGTGATCGAACGTGTAGTGCGTGGGACCGAACAGCTCGCGATAGGCGGCCCCGGCGTCGAGGCTCGCGTCGTGCTCGCCCGGCATCAGCCACACCTTGCCCGCGCGCAGCGGCGCGATCAGGTCGCGGAACTCCCGCATGCGGCGACGGCGCTCGTTCGGGTCGTCGGTGGTGTGGGTCAGGTCGCCGGTGAACATGATGAAGTCGGGTGGCGTTGGCAGCGCATTGACGGCCGCCACCGCCTTGGGCAGCGTCCCGCGCGCGTCGGGATTCGGCGCCCCTTCGAACCCCCAATGCGCGTCCGATAGCTGCACGAACACGAATTCCTCGTCCCGCCCCGCCGCCCAGCCCGGCAGCGCCGATGCAAAGACGGCGCCCCCGGCTGCGCCTGCCAGGCGCAGGATGTCCCGCCGCCGCCATGTTCCGTCCATGATTGCCTCCGTCGGTGTCGCGGGCATGGCCATCGCACGCCCCCACCCCTGTCATACCGGCGGGGGCCGCCAAATATTCCCGGCGCCGGCGCGCGGGAATAGAATCGGTGCAGCGCCGGTATACAGGAGACCGCCTTGCGCCATCCACCCGCTTCGTCTGATTCGCTCGATTCGCTCGACTGCCCCGATGTGACTGGATTGCCCGACCGCTCCGTCCGGACCGAGGACTGACGTGGACGCCCCTGCCACGCGCCGCCGCTTCGACGCCCTCGTGCTGCCGCACCTGGACGCCGCCTACAACCTCGCCCGGTGGCTGTGCGGCAACACGGGCGATGCGGAGGACGTGGTGCAGGAGGCGTTCCTGCGCGCGTTCCGGCTGTTCGGCAGCTTTCGGGGCGACCAGCCGCGGCCCTGGCTGCTGGCCATCGTCCGCAATACGTGGTTCACGACCTGCGAGAAGCGCCGGGGCGCGGCGGAAACGGACTATGAGGAAGGCGAGATGGACACCGCGCTGCCGGACTGGCATGGCGCCGCCACGGACCCGGAGCAATGGCTGATGCGCGAGGAGGATGTGCGGCTGGTCCATGCGGCGCTGGCGCGGCTGCCGGTGGTCTTCCGCGAAGTCATCGTCCTGCGTGAATTGGAGGAACTGCACTACCGCGATATCGCCCGCATCGCGCAAATACCGGTCGGCACGGTGATGTCCCGACTGGCGCGGGGCCGGCGCATGCTGGCCGCCACCGTCACGGCGCTGCGTGGCGAGGTGCCGGTTGCCGCCGCGCCGGCGGAGCGCCAGGACCTTGCGGACGTGCCACCCGCTCATCCCCCCGGAGATACGAAACATGGATTGCCATGACGCGCAGTTGCTCCTGCAGGCCTGCGCCGACGGGGAAGTCGGCGCGGCTGACAGTGTGCGGCTGGAACGACATCTCGAAGACTGCGACCAGTGCGTGGCCTGCCTGCGCAATCTCCAGGCGCTGCGCGCGGCGACGCGCCACGGCGCGCACTATCACCGCGCGTCCGCCGACTTGCGCGCGCGCATCGTGGCTGCGCTGCCCGGCGACGCGGCCATCGCGCCGGACGCCGACGCGTCGCCCTCGCCCCCCTCGTCGGAAGGCTGGCGCCGCTGGTTCACGTGGTCGCCCGCCATCAACGCGGCCATGGCGGGCGTCACGGTGTTCGCCGTCGGCCTGGGCCTCCAGCAGCACGCCATGCGGCAGTCTCCGGCGGAAGGCATGGCCGACGCCGTGGTGACGAGCCACGTACGCGGTCTGATTTCGAACCACGCCATCGATGTGGCGTCGTCCAATATGCATGTGGTGAAGCCGTGGTTCAACGGCCGTGTCGACTACGCGCCGGAGGTCCGCGACCTGGCGAGCGCCGGGTTCCCGCTGCTGGGCGGCCGGCTCGACTATGTGGATGGCCACCGGGTGGCCGTGCTGGTCTATCGGCGCGATGGGCATCCGATCGACGTGTTCGTGCTGCCAGACGCGCAGCGTGGGCCGGGCGGCAGCGGCGAAGCCGTGCAGCAGGGCTACCAGCTACAGCGCTGGGCGGCAGGCGGCATGCAGTACTGGGCCGTCAGCGATGCCTCCGCGACGACCCTGCGTGCCTTCGTGCAGGCATGGCGCAACGCGGAAGCGGTTGCGCCATGACCCCCCTTATCCCCCTTATCCCCCGTTACGCCGTCGCGACGGTCAGCGTGACGTCGATATTGCCGCGCGTGGCCTTCGAGTACGGGCAGATGGCATCGGCGCGGTGCGCCACGGCTTCGGCCGCCTCTTGCGCCACGCCGGGCAGGTTGACGTGGATGCGGCCCTGCAGGAAGTAGTCCGCGCCAGCCATGCCCAGATCCACCTCGATCTCGACCGACAGATCGGCCGGCACCGCCACCTTCAACTCCTTGGCCGCGAGGCCCAGCGCGGCGATATAACAGGCCGACCATGCGCCCGCGAAGAGCTGTTCGGCCGTCGGGTGGGACTGCACCGCTTCATAGGCATAGGTCGGCGCCGTGTCGTTGCCCGGCGTGGTGAGATGGAGGTCGACGTTGCCGTGATGGCGGGGGCCACCCTTGCTGCCGGTGGTGTGGGTCTTGCCGGTGAACAGTACTTTTTCGATCTTGGTCATGATGTGTGAGGGTCTCGCTGAATCTAGTGTGATTTAACAAATCGCATGCGATGTAATCGCATGCGTTGCATAATGGTTCACGGGACCGGGCAAGTCAAGGCGTTTGTACGGCGCGCGTGAAGAAACCCGGCGGGCGGCGCGGCGGTGGGCCGGGGAAGGCGCTCAGCGCTTACGATTGCGTCGCATACGATGTATTCTTTGCCATCGGCCCATCACGACGAGGAAGCAGATGAAACCCATTGATGAGACAAGCGCCGCGGATACCCCGCTGTCGGACTTCCTGTGCTTCGCGGTCTACTCGACGAACCTTGCCTTCGGCAAGCTTTACCGGCCCGTGCTGGACAAGCTCGGGCTCACCTACACCCAGTACGTCACCCTGGTGGCGCTGTCGGAGGCGGACGGCCAGACCGTCAGCGGCCTCGGCGAAAAGCTTTTCCTGGAGTCGAACACGCTGACACCCATCCTCAAGAAGCTGGAAGCGATGGGCCACGTCGAACGCAAGCGCGACCCGGAGAACGAGCGGCAGGTGCGCGTGAGCCTGACGAAGAGCGGTCGACGCGTGCGGGAGAAGGCGGCCAGCACCGACTTGATGTCGGCATGCGGGCTGACGCCGCCGGCCTTCGCCAAGCTGCAGAAGGAGGTCATCGCGCTGCGCGACAACATCGTGCACGCGGTGAAGGACGAGACGTAGGGCCAGTGCCGCTGGAGTGAACGCCGATCCTCTGGCATGATCGGCCACATTGTCGCGATGGCTTTGTCGCGGCCCCGGGGATCGGTACACATGATTGAACGCTTGGCGGAAGACGCGATCCTGACGCTGGCGGACAGCTTGCCAGACACGGTGTTCCTGGTCGACAAGGCTGGGAAGATCCGCTACGCCAACGCCCGGTGCGCGGATAGCCTGGGCCTGTCCCAGGCCGCCATCATCGGCCAGACCATGATCGAACTGGTAGCGCCGCATGACCGCGACCGGACGCTCCGGGAAGCGGGCACGGTGATGGCCGGGAATCGGCGCACCGGATTCGAGAACCGCTACCAGCACCGCGACGGTAGTGACGTTCACTTCTCATGGTCCGCCCGCTGGCTGGAGACGCATCAACTGCGCTTCGGCGTGGCGCACGACGTCACCGCCTTGCGGCAGCCCACCTGCGACCACCTGATTCCCGCCGCCTTGCTGAATGTATTGGAGCCCTGCGAGCAGCAGGTGCTGATGTTGCTGCTGACGGCAGCTTCCGAGAACCAGATCGCCGGACGGCTGGGCCTGACGGCATCCACCACGCAGGCGCATGTCGCCCGGGTCTTCACCAAGCTTGGCGTGCGCGGGCGCATGGGGCTGATGAGCCTGTGCCTGCGCGGCATGGAGGCTTGAAGGAACGGCGCCCCTGAAGGTCAGGCCGCGGCCGAGTTGTCCTCGTTGTTGCGGCCCTGTAGCGGAAAGCGTGTGCGGAACATCGGCGAGGCCAGGCTGGCCAGCGCGAGTTCGTCGGCGGCGGCCAGCAGGTCGGGGCCCAGCGCGGTCATGCGCGCCTCGGTCAGCCGCACGGCCGGTCCGGCGATGCTCAGCACGCCAATCGGATCGCGCTCCTTGCGCTTGACCGGCGCGGCCATCGCCGTCATGCCGGGCGCGAACACCTCGTTGATCATCGCAAAGCCGCGCGCGCGGTTCTCGTGCAGCATCGTCAGCAGCGCGCCGATGGTGGTCGGCGCGTTCGGACCATATTCCTCAGGCGAGCCGAAGCCCTGCCGCGTGACCAGCTCGATGGCGCGCTCGTCGCTCATCGTCAGCATCCAGGCGTGGCCGGACGCGCTGCAAGACAGCCGGGCGTCCATGCCCATGTCCGGGTCGTAGCGCAAACCATGCCGGGCGCCCTGCGCCTTGGCCACCCACGTCAGGTGCTCGCCATCCACGATGGCCAGCCGCACCAGTTCCCCCGAAATCTGCGCCAGCCGGTCCACCAGCGGCTGGGCGATGTCGACGATACCCGTGGCACTCAGGTAGCTCAGGCCGATGGACGCCACGCGGGCGGTCAGCGCGTAGTCGCCATGGTCGCGGAGCTGGCGCACATAGCCGCAGCGCACCAGTTCGTTCAGCAGGCGATGCGCCGCGCTCTGCGGGATCTCCAGTTCCTGCGCGATGGATGCCAGCGGCACGCCTTCCGGCTGCGTGGCGAGGTGTTCCATCACGGCAAGTGCGCGTTCGAGTACTCCGGCCATATCGATAAAGGTGGTGTTAGGGCGATGAGGGTGGGCTAGATACTAACCCCAAGTGGAAACTGATTCCATGTGGAATAGTATTCCACTCACTGCGGGGGAGCCATCGGGATCGGCCCCAATATTGGTACCGATACTTGGCCACCACCCGCCCAGAAAAAAGACATCGAGGAGACAAGGCATGAGGAAGACCATCCTTCGGCTGGCGCTGGCCGCCGCGCTGGGTACCATCGCCGCCACGGCCATGGCGCAGGACATCCAGGAGCGCACCGTCCGCTTCGGCCATCTGAACAATCCCGACCATCCGGTCAGCTTCGGCGTGAAGAAGTTCGGGGAGCTGCTGGCCGCCAAGAGCGGCGGCAAGCTGAAGGTGAAGGAATTCCCGGCCTCGCAGCTCGGCAACGAGATGCAGCAGCAATCGGCCCTGCAGGGCGGGGTGCAGGAGATGTCGGCCCCGGCGTCCACCTCGCTGGCGGGCATCGTCAAGGAGTTCGGCCTGATCGACCTGCCGTTCTCGGTGGGCAGCTTCGAGCAGGCGGACGCGCTGCTGGACGGCCCGCTCGGCAAGGCGCTGATCGCCCGGCTGCCCGAGAAAGGGCTGGTGGCGCTGGGCTTCTGGGATCTGGGCTTCCGCAACGTCACCAATTCCAAGCGACCGATTGCCCGGCCGGAGGACTTCGAGGGCCTGAAGATCCGCGTGATCCCGAACCCGGTGTTTCTCGACACCTTCAAGGCGTTCAAGGCCAACCCGGTGCCGATGCCGTTCGCCGAGCTGTATGGCGCGCTGGAATCCAAGGCGGTGGATGGCCAGGAGAACCCCTTCGCGGTGATTCTTTCGAACAAGTTCTATGAAGTGCAGAAGTACGTGAGCGCCACCAACCACGTGTACGCCGCCAACATCGTGCTCGTCAGCAAGAAGTTCTGGGACAAGCTCTCGCCGGCCGAGCAGAAGATCATGAACGAGGCCGCCGACGAAGCGCGCGTCTATCAGCGCCAGGTGAGCCGCGCCGCCGCGCAGAAGGCCGTGGGCGAGCTGCGCGCCAAGGGCATCCAGTACAACGATGTGACGCCGGCGGAACGTGCGCGCATGCAGCAGGTGGTCAAGCCGGTCACCGACCATTTCATGGCCAGCTACGACCCGGCCACCGTGAAGCTCTACAACGACGAGATCCGGCGCCTGCGCAAGTAAGCGCGCCGCCCCCGCCATCCCCGACGCCCTCGCCAATACATCATGAAAATCCTCGTTCTGCACGGCCCGAACCTGAACCTGTTCGGCCGCCGGGAGCCGCATATCTACGGCACCACCACGCTCGATCAGATCAACGAACGCCTGGCGGCGCTGGCCGCCGAACTGGGCGTGGAACTGGCCACGATCCAGTCCAACCATGAAGGTGCGCTGATCGATTTCCTGCACGCGCACATCGACGCCGCCCAGGGCGCCCTCATCAACCCCGCCGGCCTGACCCAGCACGGCGTGCCGCTGCACGATGCGATCAAGGCCATGCCGTTTCCGTCGCTGGAAATCCACATGTCGAACATCGCGGCCCGGGAAACCTGGCGCGCGCATTCGATCATCTCGCCGGCAGTGAAGGGCACCATCCAGGGCCTGGGCGTGCATTCCTACCTGGCGGGGCTGCGCGCGCTGGTCGGGCTGGTCTCCGACGCCAAGTCCTAGGCGGCGCGGATCATCATGGGTCGCTTGATCGATGGAATCTGCCGCGTGCTGGAGGCCGGCATCGCGCTGCTGCTCGCGGTGATGGTGGTGCTGGTGTTCGGCAACGTGGTGCTGCGCTACGGCTTCAACTCGGGCATTACGGTGTCGGAGGAGGTGTCGCGCTGGATGTTCATCTGGCTCACCTTCCTGGGGGCGGTCATCGCGCTCAAGGAACGGGGGCACCTGGGGGTGGACATGCTGGTCGGCAAGCTGCCCGCCTGGGGCAAGAAGGTGTGCCTGGTGGTCAGCCAGGTGCTGATGCTCTACATCGTGGTGCTGCTGTGCAAGGGTAGCTGGGACCAGGCAGTCATCAATCTCGACGTGACGGCCCCGGTGACCGGCGCCCCGATGGCGATTGTCTACGCGGCCGGCATCGTGTTTTCGGTGCTCGCGGCCGTCATCATCGCGCTCGATCTCTGGCGCCTGCTGTCCGGCAGGCTCACCGAGGACGAGCTGGTCATGGTGCAGGAATCCGAGGAAGCGGTGCAGATGAAGCAGATTCTCGACCAGGCGGACGCGGCGGACGCCGCGGACCTCGGCAGCACCGGGAGGCGCGCATGACCATCACCGTCTTTATCGGCTCGCTGCTGGGCGCCATGCTGATCGGCATGCCGATTGCCTTCGCGCTGCTGGCCAGCGGCGTGGCCCTGATGTGGCACCTGGACATGTTCGACGCCCAGATCCTGGCGCAGAACGTGATCGGCGGCGCCGACAGCTTCCCGCTGCTGGCGGTGCCGTTCTTCATGCTGGCCGGCGAGATCATGAACGTGGGCGGGCTGTCGCGCCGGATTGTCGATCTGGCGCTGGCGCTGGTCGGCCATATCAAGGGCGGGCTGGGCTACGTCACGATCATGGCCGGCTGCCTGCTCTCGGCACTCTCCGGCTCGGCCGTGGCGGACGCCGCCGCGCTGACCGCGCTGCTGCTGCCGATGATGGTCAGCGCCGGCCACAAGAAGGAAACGGCGGGCGGGCTGATTGCCGCCACGGGCGTCATCGGCCCGGTCATTCCGCCGAGCATCGGGCTGGTGATCTTCGGCGTGGCCGCCAATGTGTCGATCTCGAAGCTGTTCCTCGCCGCCATCGTGCCGGGTTTGCTGATCGGCGTGGCGCTCTGGCTCACCTGGGCCTGGCTGGCACGGCGCGAGCACCTGGAGCCGCCGCCGCGCAAGTCGCGCGCGGAGATCCTGGCGGCGTTCCGCCATGCGCTGTGGGCGCTGATGCTGCCGGTCATCATCCTGGTCGGGCTGCGCATGGGCGTGTTCACGCCCACGGAAGCCGCCGTGGTGGCGGCGGCGTATGCCCTGTTCGTGTCGATGGTGGTCTACCGCGAGCTGGGCTTCGCCCAGTTGCGCCAGATCTTCGTCACGGCGGCCAAGACCAGCGCCGTGGTCATGTTCCTGATCGCGGCGGCCATGGTCAGCGCCTGGCTGATCACCGTGGCGGACCTGCCGTCCAAGGTGGTGGACCTGCTCCAGCCCTTCATGGGCAACAAGATCCTGCTGATGGCGGCGATCATGGTGCTGGTGATGATCGTCGGCACGGCCATGGACATGACGCCGACCATCCTGATCCTGACCCCGGTGCTGATGCCCGTGATCAAGGCGGCCGGCATCGACCCGGTCTACTTCGGCGTGATGTTCATCATCAACAACTCGATCGGACTGGTCACCCCGCCCGTCGGCACGGTGCTGAACGTGGTGGCCGGCGTGGGGCGCATGAAGATGGACGAGGTCACCCGGGGCGTGGTGCCGTTCATGATCGCCGAGTTCGCCATCATGTTTTTGATGGTGGTGTTCCCGGCGCTGGTGACGGTGCCCGCGAAGCTGTTCGGGGGGTGAGGCGGCGGGTGGGCGGGTGGGATCGTTACCGGACAATGCAATAATGATGTATTGCAATCCGCTAACGATTATCCTCGAATGCCAACGAACGAGCCCACCACCAAGCGAACCCGGACGAAGCGCAGCGCGGAAGCCACGCCCAGCGCGCCCGCCGCTGCCGAAGGGGCCAAGAAGGGAGACAGCGCGGGCGACGAGTCGTCGCTCTTCGTCAATTCCGTGGAGAAGGCCCTGCGCGTGCTGAGCGTGTTCGATGCACGCCGGCGCGAACTGTCGCTGACCCAGATCGCGGCGCTGGCCGAGCTGGACATGAGCGCGGCGCAGCGCTTCACCCATACGCTGACCCACCTCAACCTGCTGCGGCGCGACGCGGCGGCGAAGACCTATTCGCTGTCGCCGCGCATGCTCGACTTCGGCTACCAGTTCATCGCCGCCAACGAGCTGGTCGGGCTGGCCACGCCGTTCCTCCAGCACCTGTCGCTGGAAACCGAGGAGACGGTCAACCTGACGCTGCTCGACGGCACGGAAATCGTGTTCGTGCAGCGTTTTGTCAGCCGCCACGTGCTGACGCCCGATGTCATCGTCGGCACGCGGCTGCCAGCCTATTGCACCTCGTCCGGCCTCGCCATCCTCAGCGCGCTGCCCGATGACGAAGTGCGGGAGATCCTGGCCAAGTCCGATCTCGTGCCGTACACGCAGCACACCATCTTCGCGCCGGACGCCATCCTGAAGCGGCTGGAAACCATCCGGCGCAACGGCTACGCCCATACCGAAGACGAGATGTATATCGGCGATATTGCCACCGCCGTGGTGATCGTCGGGTCCGATGGCCGGCCGCGCGGCGCGATCAATGTCGCGGTGTCGCGGGCCCGCTGGAAGGGCGCGGAAGACGAGCAGCGCGTCGCGTCGCTGCTGATTGCCGCCGGCCGCGCCATCTCCAGCCGCGCCTGAGTTCTCCCGCCTCCTCGCCCGCCTTACCCCTTCCCCTGTCATTCCCCCGCGCAGTCACCGCCCCCCGGTGACTGCGCGCCAGCTTCGCCCCCGACGTGGTCCCCCTTTTGCATGCCGTAGCGACGCGGCACGCCCACTTTCACCCGTTTGCGCCAAATAGACGCGGGTAAACCCTTAGTCGAAAACCGGTTGCACCGCCGCCGCGATGTCTTTATATTTCGATTCACTAACTACTATTTCTATGCGATAACTATGTACCGAGACATCAAGGCAGAACGCATCGGCGCCATCGGCGTGATCACCCTCAATCGCCCGGAGCGCCTCAACGCCTGGCACACCGCCATGCGCGGCGAGATCCTGTCGGCGCTGGGCGCCTTCGCCCAGGACGTGGCGATTGGCGCCATCGTCATGACCGGTGCCGGCGAGCGGGCTTTCTCCGCCGGCCAGGATCTCGAAGAGGCGCATGACTTCGACGCCGACCGCGCCGAAGTCTGGCTGCGTGAATGGGAAACCTTCTACGACACGCTGCGCAGCCTGCCCAAGCCGCTGGTGATGGCCCTGAACGGCACCGCCGCCGGCTCGGCGTTCCAGGTGGCGTTGCTGGGCGACATCCGCGTCGGCCACCCGGAAGTGCAGATGGGCCAGCCCGAGATCAACGCCGGCATCGCCAGCGTCACGGGACCGTGGATCATGCGCGAGATGCTCGGCCTGTCGCGCACCATCGAGCTGACGCTGACCGGCCGGATGATGGACGCGACGGAGTGCCACGCCATCGGCCTGATCCACTATCTGGTGCCGCGCGAGGCGGTGCACGCCCGCGCCATGGAGATCGCCGAGTCGCTGGCCGGCAAGCCGCCGGTGGCCATGAAGCTCGACAAGGCCCGCCTGCAGGAAATGACCGAAGCCGGCTTCCGCGATGCCATCGAGGCCGGTATCCGCATCCACCGCGAATCCTATGCCTCGGGCGAACCGGCGCGCATGATGGAAGCGTTCTTCGCCGAGCGCGAACGCCGCCGCGCCACCGCCGCCTGAGCCGCCCGAGTCCTTCCTGTCGATCAGATCAACGCTGTCCTGCCATCTCCCATGTCTTCGGAAACTCACATCGATATTCCCCCGGTCGCCTCGGAAACCATTTCCGCGCTGCTTGCCCGCCGCGCGCGGGAAACGCCTGACGACATCTACTGCCGCTTCCACGACGAGGTGCTGACGATTGCCGCCCTCGACCGGCGCGTGAACCAGGTGGCCAACGGCCTCGCCGCAGCCGGCCTCCAGCCGGGGGACCGCGTGGCGCTGATGCTGCCGAGCCACCCGGACCATATCGTCGCCATCCTGGCGCTGGCGCGGCTGGGGCTGGTGCGGGTCTCGGTGAACGTGCATCTGCACGGCGCCGCCCTGTCGCACCTGTTCGAGCAGTTCGAGCCGGCCGCGGTGCTGGCCGACGCGGACTATGCCGAGGCGCTCTCGCCCATCCGGCAGGACCGGCCGTCGATGTCGGTGCTGTGGCGCGGGGCAGGGCAGGGCCGGGACGACTTCGCCACCTTCGCGGCGCGCCCGGAAACGCCGCCGGCCCACGTCACCCAGCCGGACGACATCCTGGCGCTGACCCCCAGTTCCGGCACCACCGGCGCCCCGAAGGGCGTGCTGAAGTCCGACCGCACGCTGCGCGCGGGCCCGATGGGCATCCTGCGGCTGACCGGCGCGCAGGCCGGCGACGTCTTCCTGCTGTGGGAGTCGCTGCACCACGGCGCCGGGGTGGCTGTGCTGATCTCCGCGCTGATCGAGCGCACCACGCTGGCCATGGTCGATCGATTCAGCGCCTCGCAGTTCTGGGATCAGGTGCGGCGCCATGGCGTGACCCACATCCACTATCTCGGCAGCGTGGTGCCGATGCTGCTCAAGCAGCCGCCGCGTGACAACGACCGAGACCACAAGGTGCGCGTGGCGTGGGGCGGTGGGTGCCCGCCGGAGCTGTGGAAGGCGTTCTCCGAACGCTTTGGCGTGGAGATGCGCGAGGGCTACGGCCTGAGCGAGATGATCACCTTCGTTACGGTCAATCCGGCGGGCCCGGCGGGCTCCATCGGCAAGCCGCTCGGCTACTTCGACGTGGACCTGACCGACGATGACGGGCGTACCGTGCCGGTGGGCGAGCCGGGCGAAATCGTCGTGCGCGCCAACGCGCCGGGGCTGGCCTTCCTGGGCTACTTCCGCAACCCCGAGGCCGAGGCCTCGGCCATGCGCGGCGAATGGTTCTGCACGGGCGATCTGGCACGGCGCGATGCGGACGGCTTCCTGACCTTCGCCGGCCGCAAGAAGGACACCGTGCGGCGGCGGGGCATCAATATTTCCGCGTGGGAGGTGGAGCGGGTGATCGCCGAGCACCCGCTGGTGGAGGAGTGCGCGCTGGTCGGCGTGCCGAGCGATCTGGGCGAGGACGAACTCAAGATCTTCATCCGCGTGCGGCAGGAGGGCGGCGGGACGCTCGACCCGCTCGCGCTGATCCAGTGGTCCGAGTCGCGCATGCCGTACTTCCAGGTGCCGCGCTACGTGGCCTTTATCGACGAATTCCCGAAAACGCCCACGCAGCGCATCCAGAAGAAGCTGCTGTCCCGCGATGTGGCGGGCGTCTGGGACCTCGAACAGAGCGGCTATCGCGTCGGCAAGGCCCGCGGCTGATGCCCTGATGCCCTGATGCCCCCTTGGGCATGCCCCCCCGGTCGGGCGAGGTTTCCCGGCCGGTGCGTCCTTTCGTCTCAGTGGAGTCTTTCCATGCTGTCAAAGTCTGGTCGCAGTACCCCGGCACGCGTCGCCACGCTGGCCACGAACATCCTCCTGGCCTGTGCGTCGGCCTGTGCTGTGGCCTTCATGGCCGCGCCGGCCATCGCGCAGGAAAAGTACCCCGAAAAACCGGTCAACCTGGTCGTTCCCTATCCCGCCGGCGGTGCCGTCGACGTGGTGGGGCGCCTGTTGGGCCAGAAGCTTGCCGAGAGCCTGGGCCGTCCCGTGGTGGTGGACAACAAGCCCGGGTTCTCCGGCAACATTGGCGCGCAGTTCGTCGCCCGGTCCGCGCCGGACGGCTACACGGTGCTGATGGCCGCGCTGACCTCCTATTCGATCAACGCCGCCCTGCTGCAGAAGGCCAACGGCTACAACCTCACCGGCGACTTCACGCCGGTGGCGATTGTCGGCAACCTGCCGATCGTGCTGCTGGTGAGCCATGACCTCCCGGCCAACAGCGTGCAGGACCTGATCCGGCTGGCCCAGGCCAAGCCCAACACGCTGGCCTTCGGGTCGTCCGGCAATGGTTCGATCGAGCACGTAGCCGGCGAGATGTTCCGCCGCCAGGCCGGCCTGGAACTGCTGCACGTGCCGTACAAGGGTGCCGCGCCGGCCGTGGCGGACCTGCTGGGCGGCCAGATCCAGATCATGTTCGCCACCGGGCCCACGGCGCTGTCCGCCATCAAGAGCGGCAAGGTGCGGGCGCTGGCGGTGGCCACGCCGCAGCGCATCGGCGCGCTGCCGGACGTGCCGACGGTGGCCGAGGCGGGGCTAAAGGACTTCGTGGTGCCGTCCACCTACGGCGTGCTGGTCCGTCAGGGCACGCCCAAGCCCATCGTCACGCGGCTCAACGCCGAGTTGCAGAAGATCCTGCAGATGCCCGACGTCAAGGCGCGCTTCGCCGCCCAGGGCATCGACGTGGTGCTGGGCAGCGCCGATGATGCCGATCACCGGCTCAAGGGCGAAGTCGCCAAATGGGCGCGCGTGATCCAGGAAACCCGCATCGCCGCACAATAGGAATAGGAATAGGAATAGGAATAGGAATAGGAACGGGGCGCCCCCCGGGGGGCGCCCGCCACTTTGGACATGAATTCCGCCATGAACGCATCGAACACCCAACCCTCGGAGATCGTGACCGAGTTCCGCGACGACGGCCGCGTGGCCATCGTGACGATCAACCGCCCCCATCGGCGCAACGCCTGTGACCTCGCCGCCTGGACCGACCTGCGCGACCGCTTCCGCGCGTTCGCCGCCGAGCGGGGCGCGCTGCAACTGGTGGTGCTGACCGGGGCCGGCGGCCACTTCTGCGCCGGGGACGACATCCTCGCGTTCCGCAGCGTGCTGTCCGATCCGGTGGCCGCGGACGCCTACCGCGCGGTGATCCAGCAGGCGTACGCCGCCGTGCAGGACTGCCCGGTCCCCGTCATCGCCGCCGTGCAAGGCGCGTGCGTGGGCGGCGGCCTGAGCCTGGCCATGTGCTGCGACTTCCGCGTGGGGGATGGCAGCGTGCGGGCCGGCGTGCCGGTCGCCAAGCTGGGGTTGATGTATCCGACGATCCAGCTGATGCGGCTGACGCACCTGATCGGGCTCAGTGCCGCCCGCCGCTGGCTCTTCTCCGGCGACCTCGTCCAGGCGGAAGAGGCCTATCAGGCCGGATTCCTGGACGCGCTATCTGCCGACGACGACCCGGTCGCCGCCGCCATGGCCTTCGGCCGTCCGATGATGGACAACGCGCCGCTCTCCATCGCCGGCATCAAGCTCCAGCTCAACGCCATCGCCGCCGGCCAGCTCGATGCCGCGCGCGACGCCATTGCGGAGGCCACGCGCCGCAGCGACCAGAGCGAGGACTATCGGAACGCGGCGACGGCCTTCGCGGAGAAGCGCAAGCCGACCTTCGTCGGCCGCTGAGGCTCGTCGATGGGTTAGCCCGCCGCCAACGGCGCCACGGTCGCGCCCTGGATGCGGTGCTTCTGCAGCGCCGCCGCCACCGCGCCGGACGCCTTGCGCTCCTCGACGAACGCCGCCAGGAAGGCCGCCGCCGCGTCGCCGCGAGACTTCGGCACGCCCATCGCCTGACGGATCACCATAAAGCGCTCGTCCAGCAGGCGCAGGTTGGGCAGGCCCCGGATATCCGCCTCCAGTTGCTGGCGCACCCCGGCGGCCACGTCGAGATCCTGTTCGAGGAAGGTGCGGACCACCTCCTGCGACGACGGCGCGTGCACGATCTCCGCATGCTGGAGTTCGCGGGACAGGAACAGATCGTAGGCGCTGCCCTTGCCGACCACCACCCGGGTGCCGGCGTGATCGACATCGGCGTTGGTGCGCACCGGCGAGTCGTTGTGCACGAGGTAGTAGCCCTCGATCAGCACGTAGGGCTCCGTGAAGGCGATGCTGGCGCCGCGCTTGGGGTCGATGGCGAAGAAGCCGATATCGGCCTGCTCGTTCGCCACCAGATCGACCGACTTGCCGGCGGTCTCCACCACCACCAGTTCGAGCTTCACGCCCAGCCGCTCGGCCAGCGCGCCGGCCAGGTCCACGGACACGCCGCCCGCGCCACCCGCGCCACCCGCGCCACCAGCGTCCGCGCGGTGCGCAAGAATCGGATTGCCCAGGTTGATCGAGGCACGCAGCACGCCGGTCGGGGCGAAGGCGTCAAGAAGTGGCTTGTCTACGGTCATGGGGTAGCAGTCGGAAACCTACGTTGGGGGAGGGCGCCGGCCCGCAGCGGTGCGGGCGTGGCGGACATTGTATCGCCGCATGTCGGCGCCGGGCGTTCGTACATCGGCATACAGAACCGTCCCCGGCCCGATACATCCGCCACACACCAGCGCGATGCAATGGCGACTCTTTCCACTGCAACGCAAAGGCTTCCCATGACTTCGACCCGTACCTCCAGCCGCATCCTCGCCGCTACCGCCCTGCTGATCGGCGCCGGCCTGTTCCAGGCCGCGCACGCCCAGAACGTCGGCCTCCACCGCACGGACCTGGTGCAGAGCGACCTGAGCACGCCGGGGCGCGAAGCCGTGCAGGTGCGGGTGGACTTCGATCCGGGCGCGGTTTCGATCAAGCATGCCCATCCGGGCGAGGAAATCGCCTACGTGCTGGCGGGCGAACTCGAATACCAGCTGGAGGGCCGCGCGCCGGTGACGCTGAAGGCGGGCGAGGCGCTGTTCATCCCGGACGGCACCGCGCACGTGGCCAAGAACGTGGGGCACGGCAAGGCCTCGGAACTGGCGACGTACGTCGTCCGGAAGGGCGTGCCGCTGGTGGCCCCGGTCAAGTAACGCTCAAGTCACGGCGGGGGCGCCTGCCTACAGGTCGCGCGTCCGGGGAATGATCACCGCCTGCCCGTGCAGCACGCCATCGGCGTCGATCAGTTGCCACAGCGTGGCTTCCTCGATCATGAAGCGCTTGCCGGTGCGCGTGATGCGCACGCCGGTGTAGCCGGTCTCGTAGCCCACGCGCTGGACGCGCGCCAGGAAGGCCTGCCGCTCCGCCTGGTTGGGCGGCTCGGCGGAGAGCCGGGACGGCAGCCGCGTGATGCCCGCCCAGTCGTACTCGAAACGCTGCTGGGCGGCCAGGTTGCCGTAGACGAAGACCGGATCGGGCGCGGTGTTGTGGGCGAGCACCGCGAACGGCGCCTCCTCGTAGAGCCAGCGGGCCGCCTTGCGGGCCGGCATCGGCTCGGGCACCAGCGTGCGGCCGAGCAGCCGCTGGTAGCTATCGGCCAACAGCTGGTAGAAGGCGGTGTCGCCGGGTTCACGGGGGGAAAGAATCGAATCGGAAGACATAAGCGTGAAGCGGAAGGAAGGGAGCCAGGACAGCCATCAGGCAGCCATCAGGCAGCCATCAGGCCGGCTGGTCGATGGACTGGCCGATCCGCCACAGCACCCCGGACGGATCGTCGATCGTGAAGTCGCGCATGCCCCAGGGCCGGTCCTCGGGCGGGTTCACGCGCACGCCGTAGCGCGCGCCCAGGTCCTGGGCCACCACGTGCTGCCACCAGGCCTCCACATCCACCACCAGCAGCGACATCATCAGGTTCTCGGCGAACGGCTTCTCGTAGAAGCGCGTCAGCAGGAAGCTCGAGCGCCCCGCGTGCAGGTAGGCCATCTCGTCGCTGCCCCACGCCTCCGTAAAGCCGAGGTCGAGGTAGAAACGCTTCGACAGGTCGAAATCCTGCGCCGGCAGAAACGCCTTGATCTCGATGGTGTCCATGTTCGCGGTCATCGCGGCTCCCGGGTTTAACAGATGTAACGGATTGAGCGGGCGATGATAGCGCGGCTTCAGAAATGGTGTCGCATGCCCACCATCACGCCGATGCGGGTGGAATCGTCCACGTCCGTGGCCGGCGTACCGGCCCAGTACTCGGTCTCCCGCCCCACCGCGCCGCCGCGCGCATGCACGATATCCGCCTCCACGTAGACGCTGGTGCGCTTGGAGAGCGCGTAGTCGCCCACCAGCGCGATGCTGTCCGCGTTGCCGCCGCCCAGCCGCACCGGGGTGTCCTGGAACTGCGTGGTCACGTCGCCGGACTGCTGGTAGCGGTAGTAGGCGCCCGAGACGTGGAACGCCGGCGTCAGCTGGTAGCCCAGCCCGACGAAGGAGATGGCGAAGCGCGCATCCCCAGCGGACTCGCGCCGGCCCATATGGCCGAGGTAGGCCGTGGCCTTGCCGAACGCGTAGGAACCCCCCACCGAGTAGTTGCGCAGCGTGTTGGCGCCATCGTCGCTGCGGCGCTGGTCGTACGCCACGCCGAGCACCACCGGCCCCTGCTGGTACTTCACCCCGCCGCCGAGCGTGGTGCCACGCCCCATGCTGCCGGCCTGCTCGCCGGCACCGTAGTCCAGTTGGACCGAGAACGGCCCCACGGTGCGCTGGTAGACCACGCTGTTGTCGATGCGGTAGTCCTGGAAGAAGATGTCCCCGCCGATGTAGAGCGGATCGGACCAGAAATTGCCCCAGCCCTGGTCGAGCGGATCGAACGCCCAGCCGATGTTGTTGAGCGCGTTGTACTGGCGGCCGAAGGTCAGGCTGCCCCAGTCGCCGCTCAGGCCCACCCAGGCTTGCCGGCCGAACAGCGCGTTGTAGGACGCGCGGCCGTCGTCGCTGGCGAAGCCGCTTTCCACCTGGAAGATCGCGTGCTGGCCGCCGCCCAGGTCTTCATCGCCCTTCAGGCCCCAGCGGCTGCCGACCATGCCGCCCGAGACCAGTGCGGCCTGGTCGTTGTGATGTCCGTCGATGTTCGACGTATAGCGCACCGCCGAGCTGACGATGCCGTACAGGGTCACGCCCGGTGCGGCGTGGGCGGCGACGGGCAGGAGCCCGGCCGCAAGCAGCCAAAGGCTGGCTGGCTTCTTCATTGCGTTGTCCTCCGGAAAACGGATCCGCCCGCGGCACACGCGCGCGTGCCCCGGGAGGGAGGGTCAGACAAACTGCCTGAGGGATTCAGTCCTGCGCGCGGTCCCGGATGGGTTCCGAATCGGTCCCGGATGGGGGGCGCAGGTCAATGACCGGGCTGCGCGCGATGGGCGGCGCAGTCCCCGGAGCGAAGGTGAAGCAGAGGGGTGTTTGCCGGGCAAATGATGCTGGGTGGGGCTGGATGCAGCGACGCCCCGGCCGGCAGAACGGGGCGTAGTTTACCGCAATCGGGAGGAAGCCCCGAAAAAGTGACGATTAACTCACGTATTCAGACATCAGCCGAAGGTAAACGCGTAAGCCTGCACGCCCGGATCGAGAAAGCGGATCTCGAACGTGTGGTCGCCGACTTCGCCCGCCTGCCGCACCAGCTGGTAGAGCCGGGTTTGCGTGACCGCGCCATTGCCGTTCTCATCGGTGTCCGCACCATGGCTGGCGCCGGGCGGCTTGCCGTCGATGGTCACCTGGAAGCGCACCGCCTGCCCATTGGCCGCCGGGCCGAGCACGAGGTGCAGGTCGCGGGCATGGAAGCGGTAGGCGATGGTGCCGTTGGCGCGGTCAAGTGTCCCTTGCTCCGCTTCCACGGTCCAGCGGCCAGACAGCCCCCAGCTATTCAGGTCCAGCTTGCCGACCGTGTAGTCGCGCGCCGCATCGGGCCGCAGGCCGCCGGGGGAGGCAAAGTTGGTGGCCTGCTGGTAGCCGACATAGGTCTCGCCCGAGCGCACGTTGTTCAGGTCAGGCATGGCCTGCGCACCGCGCGCCTCCGGCGCAACCAGTCCCGTGGCCACCGACTTGTCGCCGGCCTCCGCAAGCAACGCTTGAATCACACGTTCCGAGGTCGCATAGCCACCTTCGCCGAACTGGTGATGGCGGATATTGCCGCGACCATCCACGAAATACGCCGCCGGCCAGTAGCTGTTGTCGAAGGCGCGCCAGATCTTGTAGTTGCTGTCGATGGCCACCGGGAAGCCGATGCGGAAGTCCGCCACCGCGCGGCGCACGTTCTCGGGCTGCTTCTCGAACGCGAACTCGGGCGTATGCACGCCGATCACGGTCAGGCCCTGGTCCTTGTACTTGTCAGCCCAGGCGCGCAGGTAGGGCAGGGAGCGGATGCAGTTGATGCAGGAATAGGTCCAGAAGTAGACCAGCGTGACCTTGCCCTGCAACTGCTCGCGCGTGATCGGGGCCGAGTTGAGCCATTGCACCGCGCCGTCCAGCGCGGGCAGGCGGCCTTCGACCGGCAGCGGGGGCAAGGCGCCCGACACACCGCCCGGGAAGCCTACGCGGGCGTCGTTGGCGGCCAGCAGCATGCCGTTGTTGGCGTCATTGGCGACGTTGGCGACGTTGGCGGACTGCGGCGGCATGTCGCGCGCCTTCTCCACCGCATTGAGCAGCGCCTGTTCGATGCCAGTGGTGCTGCCGGCGGACAGCCGCGCCAGCAGGCCGGTGTCCGTGCCGGTGCCGATGATCGCCACGCCAGCCAGCACCCCCACGCCCAGGCCGCGCCGCAGCCACTCGCCGGCGCCCATCGACCGCTTCATCGCCGCAAAGACCCGGCCGCCGATGCCCAGCGCCACGGCCAGCGAGCTGGCAGCGCCCGCCGCGTAGGCGGCCAGCAGCAGCGAGGTTTGCACACTGGCGCCGTTGAGCGCCGCGCCGGTCAGCACCAGCCCAAGGATCGGGCCGGCGCAGGGCGCCCAGAGCATGCCGGTCGCCACGCCGAGCAGCAGCGAGCGCCACACCGTGGAGGTGTCGCCATCGCCGGCCAGCCGGTTGCCGAGCGCCACCACGGGGCGGGCCAGCCGGTCCGCCAGCGCGGGCAGCAGCAGGCTCGCGCCGAAAATCGTCAGCAGGACCAGCGCGGCGTAGCGTCCCACCTGATTGGCCTGCACGACCCAGGCGCCGCCCACCGACGCCAGCGTGGCCACGGCGGCGAAGGTCAGCGCCATGCCGGCCAGCATCGGCAGCGTGCTGCGCACAAAGGGCTGGCCGGCGCGTGCGAACACGAACGGCAGCACCGGCAGGATGCACGGGCTCAGGATGGTGAGAGCGCCACCTATATAGGCAAGTATCAGCAGGGTCATGATTGGCATCCGGTAGGAAGATTGGCTTGCCTCGATCAGACCCGCTGCGCATATCGCCGATGTGTCGCCAGCGCGGCTGGGCGTATGCCACTGTGGCGAGGCCGTCGCCAGATACAGAGTGATACATGGCGGTGGCCGGCGGGCTCGCCGATCGGCCCGGTTGCGTCCGATTTGCCCGGTCCGGGCCCGATTCGAACCGATTCCGCCCCATCCGTCACCCGAATCCCGCCGATCGCGATCTGCCTCCCCCCTCCGCCCCGCCCCTTTTTGTACGCCTTTGTATCTGGCTCCCGCACCGATACGTGCCCTGACAGTAAGGCCCTCAAATCGCTACGGGCGCGATACGTCCGTCGTCTTAAATGCATTCCGTGGCAGCGCGGCAAGCGAAACAAACCAGACGCACCGTAACCCGCCTCGCAATCCTTAATTGATTACCGAACCCAAACTTCAAGGAAATACGATCATGACCTCCATCGCCAAGCGCCTCGTTCTCGCCGTCGCCCTCGTTGCCGCCGCTGCCGGCGCCCAAGCCGCCGTCACCGGCTCCCGTGATGTCTACACCGACGGCGCCCGCTCGGTGCAAGAACCCCGCAACCCGTACAGCGACGGTGCCCGCTCGGTGCAGGACGCCCGCAGCCCGTACAGCGACGGCGCCCGCAACGTCGACCCGTTCACCGATGGCGCCCGCAATGTCGATCCGTACACGGACGGCGCCCGCATCGTGGCCGGCATGGACCGCACCGGCGTCTCGGCCGACCCGGCACGCACGGTCGATCCGTACCTCGACGGCGCCTACGCCTGAGTCACCTGAGTCACCTGCGTCACCTGATTTGCCCGATTGGATCCACGCTCTTCAACCTGCAACCTCGAAACACTGGAAATCGACATGACCCGTATCGAAAACGTGCTGTACACCGGCAAAGTCCACATCACCTCCGGCGGCCGTGACGGCTCGGCACGCAGCGACGACGGCCGGCTGGACATCAAGCTGTCCTCGCCGGGCACCAGCGGCATCGGCACCAACCCGGAGCAGCTGCTGGCTGCGGGCTGGTCCGCGTGCTTCATCGGCGCCATGGGCATCGCGGCCAAGGCCCGCAAGGTGCAACTGCCGGGCGATACCGCCGTGGACGCCGAAGTGGACCTCGGCAAGGGCGGCGATGGCTACCTGCTGCAGGCACGCCTGAACGTGAGCCTGCCGGGCGTGCCGCGCGATGTGGCGCAGGCGCTGGTGGAGACCGCGCACCAGACCTGCCCGTACTCGAAGGCCCTCACCGGCAACATCCATATCGAGATCAATCTCGTCTGACCGGGTCGGATCTGGTCCGATTTTTCCGATGGCAGTCCCGCGCAGCGCGCCTTCACCGGCCCGCTGCGCGTTGCATTTCACGACTGCCGCGCTGCCGATGGATCGCCTACAGTGGACTTCACTCCGCCGTTCGCAGCGGAGTCTGGCCCGCAGGGCCACCCCCGCCGGGCGGATGCCCGTCCGCTCGCCCAAGGCTTCCTTTGGAGCGCATGATGACCCAAAAGTACAACCGCCTAGACAAGTCCCAAGCCGCCGTGCTGCTGGTGGACCATCAGGCCGGCCTGATGTCGCTGGTGCGTGATATCGAACCCGACAAGTTCAAGAACAACGTGCTGGCGCTGGCCGATTGCGCCAAATATTTCGGCCTGCCCACCGTGCTGACCACGAGCTTCGAGGATGGCCCGAACGGCCCGCTCGCCCCGGAACTGAAGACGATGTTCCCCGAGGCGCCGTTCATTCCGCGCCCCGGCCAGATCAACGCCTGGGACAACGCCGACTTCGTCGCCGCCGTGAAAGCCACCGGCAAGAAACAGCTGCTGATTGCCGGCGTGGTCACCGAGGTCTGCGTCGCCTTCCCGGCACTGTCCGCCATCGAGGAAGGCTATGACGTCTTCGTCGTGACCGATGCCTCCGGCACCTTCAACCCGATCACGCGGGACGCGGCCTGGAACCGCATGGCCCAGGCCGGCGCGCAGATGATGAGCTGGTTCGGCGTGGCGTGCGAGCTGCACCGCGACTGGCGCAACGACATCGAGGGGCTCGGCACGCTGTTCTCGAACCACATTCCCGACTACCGCAACCTGATCACGAGCTACACCACGGTCAAGGGCAGCAAGTAGGCCGATTCGGTACCCCCGGGTGCGCCGGTGCCGCCCGTGCCACATGGTAGAGTCGGCGCACCATGAAGACCTTACTGATCGTCTATCACACGATGACCGGCGGCACCGCGCAGATGGCCGAGGCGGCGGCCACGGCGGCGCGCGGGCAGGAGGGCGTGGATGTCCGCCTGCTGCGCGCCACCGAGGCCGGCGCGGCCGATGTGCTGGCCGCCGACGGCTACCTGTTCGCCACCCCGGAGAACCTGGCCGCGATGTCCGGCCTGATGAAGGACTTCTTCGATCGCTGCTACTACCCGGTGCTGGACCGCGTGAACGGCCGCCCCTACGCGGCGATGATCTGCGCCGGCAGTGACGGCCAGAACGCGCAGCGGCAGGTCGAGCGCATCGCCACCGGCTGGCGCCTCAACCGCGTGGCGCCGACGCTGATTGTCTGCACGCACGCACAGACGCCCGAAGCCATCCT
The DNA here is from genome assembly GCF_056395265.1 of Cupriavidus sp. 10L43_2. Taxonomy (NCBI): domain Bacteria; kingdom Pseudomonadati; phylum Pseudomonadota; class Betaproteobacteria; order Burkholderiales; family Burkholderiaceae; genus Cupriavidus; species Cupriavidus sp. 10L43_2. The sequence continues at coordinate 73,782 of NZ_JBFTJE010000008.1, read as the reverse complement.
CGCCACGAAGCAGATCGGCCAGGACGACCTGGACCAATGCGCCGAGCTGGGCGCCGGCCTGGCGGCCGGCATCGCGCTCGGCGTGTTCTAGCGCCTGCGCGGCGGTGCGCTACGCGGTCACGGTGGCCACGTAGTCGATGTTGGCGGCGAGCACGGCGGCGTTGCGGATCGTGCCGTCGGTGCCGTCGGTGGCGTCGCCGGGCGCACGCCGGTCCAGTCCGAGGCCACCACGGCCGGGAAGCTGCCGCTGGCCGGTGCGGTGGTGCCGGCATCGACGATCAGCGAGCGGGGCTGCCATAGGTCGAGGAAGCCACCCAGCACTCGTGGTTTCACGCCATCATGCGCGGCAGTTCGGCCGCCAGCGCATCCACGGCCACGCGCACCTTGCGTGGCAGGTGGGGCGTGTGGGGCGTGTGCGGCCACAGTGCGTAGGCATCGTAGGGAAAACCGGGCCGCTCGGGCAGCAGGTGGACCAGCGTGCCCGCCTGAATCCGGTCCCGGACCAGCCAGTACGGCAGCCATGCCAGCCCGAGGCCCATCGCGGCGGCGTCAGCCAGGGCGTCGAGATCGTCCATCCGCACCTGATGGGCGGGCAGGACCGGCACCGGCGCGCCATCGTCGCCCGGCAACTGCCACGGACGGATGCGCCCCGAGCGCCGGTAGACCACGGCGCGATGCCCCGCCAGGTCATCGATCCCCAGCGGCGTGCCGGCCTCGGCCAGATAGCCGGGCGACGCGCACACGATCATGATCTGCCGCGCCACGCGGCGCGCCACCACACCGGCCTTGTCGTCCGGCTCCCCCGTGCGGATGGCCAGGTCGAAGCCATCTTCGATCAAGTCCGAGAAACGGTCGCTGAATGACAGGTCGAGTTCGAGCCCGGGATATTGCCGCGTTAGCGCCAGCAGCACCGGCGCCACGCAGCGCCGACCGAAGTGCACCGGCACGGTCACGCGCAGCCGGCCGCGCGGCGGGGCTGATTGCTCGCCTTTGTCGGCATGGTCGGCGGCCAGCGCATCGGCGGCGTCCACCTCGGCCAGCACCACGCGGCAGCGGTCGTAATACTCGCGGCCGAACTCGGTCAGGCTCTGGCGCCGCGTGGTGCGGGTGATCAACGGCATGCCCAGCCGCTCTTCCAGGAACCGGACATGCTTGCCGACCATCGGGCCCGATAGCTCGAGCGCGTCGGCGGCGGCCGAAAACGAGCCGAGATCCACCGCCTTCACAAACACGGTCATGCTAGTCAGCCGGTCCATATTAGAAACTCCTGGTTATCAGTGTTCTGGAAAGCCGGCCATTTATCGCGGATGGGCGGCCTGCCATAGTGTATTCGTTCCCAATCAAGACGAATAAGGCGAGTGATGGCACCGATGACACGCGTAATCCGTTTCCACGCACATGGCGGCCCGGAGGTGCTCCGGATCGAAGACGTCGAGGTGCCGCCGCCCGCGCGCGGCGAGGTGCAGATCCGGGTCAAGGCGCTCGGGCTGAACCGGGCCGAGGCGCTGATGCGCGCGGGCATCTATATAGAAACGCCGCCGCTGCCGTCCGGGCTGGGGCTGGAGGCGGCCGGCATTGTCGCGGCGGTGGGGGAGGGGGTGCGCGAGGTGGCCGTCGGTGATGCAGTTAGCGTGATCCCGCCCATCTCGATGGCGCGCTGGCCGACCTACGGGGAGATCATTACGATGCCGGCCGCAGCGGTGGTCCGGCACCCGGCGGCGCTGGACTGGGCGCAGGCCGCCGCCCTGTGGATGCCGACCCTGACCGCCTACGGTGCGCTGATCGACATCGCCGCGCTGGGCCGGGGCGACTTCGTCGTGGTGACGGCCGCGTCGAGCAGCGTCGGCCTGGCTGCCATCCAGATCGCCAACCGGGTCGGCGCCACGCCGATTGCCGTCACGCGCCGCGCCACCAAGGGCGACGCGCTGCGGGCGCAGGGCGTCGCCCACGTCGTGGCATCGGAAGACGAGGATCTGGCCGCGCGCATCGACGCCATCACTGGCGGCCGGGGCGCGCGCGTGGTCTTCGATCCGATCGGCGGCCCGCTGTTCACGCCGCTCACCGCCGCCATGGCGCCGGGCGGCATCCTGATCGAATACGGCGGGCTGGACCCCGCGCCCACGCCGTTCCCGCTGGCCACCGTCCTCGGCAAGCGGCTGACGCTGCGCGGTTACCTCGTCCACGAGGTCATCGGCAACCCGGCGAAGCTGGCGGCGGCCAAGGCGTTCATCCTCGACGGCGTGCGTGATGGCTCGCTGGCGCCGGTCATCGCCCGCCGCTTCGCCTTCGACGACATCGTCGCCGCGCACCGCTACCTGGAGTCCAACGCCCAGTTCGGCAAGATTGTGGTGACGGTCTAGGCGGGGCGGGAGGCGGCGAGGGCGGCCACGAAGGCGTCGATCACCGGGCTCGATGTCCCGGCGCGGGTCACGGCCACCAGCGTGGCGCGCACGCGGAGATCGTCGATCGGCACGAAGGCGACGTCGGTGCGGTTCGGCGCCGCCACCGACGCGCCCACCAGCGTGAAGCCGAGCCCGGCCGCCACCAGTCCCAGCGCGGTATGGATCTCGATGGCCTCATGCCCCGGGGTGGGATGGGCACCGGCGTCGCGCAGCGCCGCCACCATATGGCTGGCGAACACGCTCTGCGGGTCCTTCGGATACTGGATCAGCGGCAGCGCGTCCAGCTCCCGCGCGGCGATGGCGCTGCGCTGTGCCAGCGGGCTCTGCAACGGCACGGCGGCCACGAAGGGGTCTTCGAACAGCGTGGTGTAGTGCAGGTCCGCCGGCCGTTCGAACTCGCCCACATAGCGCGAGATGCCCACGTCGATACGCCCGCGCCGCAGTTGCGCTGGCTGGTGCTCGGACAGCAGTTCGAGTGGATCGAGATGCACATCCGGATACTGCTCCCGAAAGCGCTGCACCGCCGCCGGCAGGATCGAGAAGATAGCCGAACGGGTAAAGCCGATGCCGAGCCAGCCGAGGTTGCCGGCGGCGATGGCGCGCGCCTCCTCGTCCAGCCGGCGCATCTGCGCGAGCAGGTCCTTGGCGCGCGGGTAGAGAAACTGGCCGGTCGCGGTCAGCGTCATCGGGCGGCGGGACCGGTCGAACACGGGCGCGCCGAGCAGGGATTCCAGCTGCCCAAGCTGCATGCTGATGGCCGTGGGCGCCACGAACAGCCGGTTGGCGGCTTCCGCCGCGCTGCCCGCATCGACCACTTCGCAGAAATAGCGTAGCTGCCGCAAGTTCATTTTTATTGAAGTCGAGTCCATTTTTCGATGTTTGATCTCGATGGGACTTTACTTGAAACTGCGTTCATCGGTAGGAAAACAGAAAAGCAGCAGGAGACGCAGCACGATGAGCGACACCCCCAATCCCACCCACACCGGCGACTGGCTGGCCCGCGCCCGCCAACTCTCGACCGCCGAGATCTCGGACGCCCTCGACTATTTCCGCCTGCCCGGCAGCGCGCTGGGCATCCAGCACATCGCCGGCCAGCCGCGGGTGTTCGGCCCGGCCTTCACCGTGGCCTTCGTGCCGGTGGACCTGGCCACGCCGGGCACGGTGGGCGACTTTCTCGATGACATTCCGCAGGGCGCCGTGGCCGTGCTCGACAACGCGGGCCGCATGGACTGCACGGTCTGGGGCGGCATCATGAGCCGGCTGGCCGCGCATCGCGGGGTGGGCGGCACGGTGATCCACGGCGTCTGCCGGGACACCGCCGAGGCCGACGCGGCCGGCTATCCGCTCTATGCGCGCGGCCGGTTCATGCGCACCGGCAAGGACCGCGTGCAGGTGCGGGCCGTGGAGCAGCCGGTGAGCCTGGGCGATGTGCGCGTGGCCAGCGGTGACTTCATCGTGGCGGACCCGGACGGCGTGGTGGTGGTGCCGCAGGCCCGCGCGCAGGAAGTGTTCGAACGCGCGCTGCGCACGCGTGACGTGGAGGACCAGATTCTCGGCGCCGCGCTGGAGGGCATGGCGCTGCGCGACGCCCGTCGCCAGTTCGGCTATCACACGCTGCAACGCGCCGGCCACTGAGCCCGGCGCCGCGAAGGGGCTCCCGGCCCCTCGCACACTATAAATAGAGATGGAGACAGACATGGCATTCCCCTCCCACCCGCGCCGGCGCGCGGCTGCCGGTTTCGTGCTGGCCGCGACCGTTATCGCAATCTTTGCCGGCGTGAATTCCACCGCCCTCGCCGCTGCCGATACCCCCGCTTACCCCTGCGCCACGCTGCGCATCGTCTCGCCCTATCCGCCGGGCGGCACGACGGACATCCTCGCGCGCATCGTCGCGCCGGGCTTGTCGAAGCGGCTGGGCGTGCCAGTCATCGTCGACAACCGGGGCGGCGCCAGCAGCAATATCGGCACCGAGTTCGTGGGCCGCGCCAAGGGCGATGGCTGCACGGCGCTGCTCGGCAACAACACCGGCATCGTCATCAATCGCACCCTGTACAAGCTCAAGCTGGACCCCACCCGCGCGCTGGCCCCGGTGGGCGAGGTGGCGTCCGTGCCGCTGGTGCTTTACGTCAACACGGCGCTGCCGGCCAATAACGTGGGGCAGTTGGTGGATCTGGTCAAGGCGTCGCCGGGCAAGTACAGCTACGCGTCCGGCGGCAGCGGCAGCCCGCAGCATCTGGCTGGCGAACTGCTGAAGCTGGAGCGCCATCTGGACCTGATCCACGTGCCGTATCGCGGACAGGGGCCGGCGCTGAGTGATGTGCTGGCGGGGCAGGTGCCGATTGCCTTCGAGACCACCACGGCGCTGGCGCCGCAGCTCAAGTCGGGCCGCGTCCGGCCGCTGGCCACTACCGGCGCCAAGCGCGCCCGCGCGCTGCCTGATCTGCCGACCATGCAGGAGGCCGGCTTCCCGGGCTTCGTGATCGAGAACTGGTACGGCCTGTTCGTGCCGGCGGAGACGCCCGCGCCGCTGGTGCAGCGCCTCAACGACGACCTCAACGCCGTGCTCGGCGAGCCGGACGTCGCCGCCAAGCTGGCCGAGATGGGCTCGGGCGATGTGCGCGGCACGCCGGCCCAGTTCCGCGCCTTTATCGGCAAGGAACTGCCGTATTGGGAATCGCTGGTCAAGCGCTCCGGCGCGACCGTTGACTGATCTTCATCGAACTTCGCCATGACCACTTCGATTACCGCCGCCCAGCTCGACCAGCTCAAGCGCCTGGGCACCGCCACGATTCACGAGGCGCAGGGCCAGCGCGGCGCCGTGGACCCACGCATCGCGCCGCTGGACCCGACCATGCGGCTGGCCGGCCCGGCGCTGACCGTGGACATCCGTCCCGGCGACAACCTGATGATCCACTACGCGCTGACCAAGGCGCGCCCGGGCGATGTACTCGTGGTGGACGCGAAAGCGTTCGTCGATGCCGGCCCGTGGGGCGATGTGTTGACCTTCGCGGCGCAGCAGATCGGCATTGCCGGACTGGTGATCGACGGCGCGGTGCGCGATGCCTCGCAAATCGTCGAGATGGGCTTTCCGGTGTTCTGCCGGGGGCTCAGCATTCGCGGCACCAACAAGCACCAGCCGGGCAAGCTGAACCTGCCGCTGATCCTGGGCGGGGCGGCGGTGCGGCCCGGCGACATCGTGGTGGGGGACCGCGACGGGCTCGTCATCGTGGGCGCCGACGAGGTGCCCGAAGTCATCGCCGCGAGCGCGGCGCGCGAGCAGAAGGAGGCCCAGATGCGCGAGCGGCTGGCCCAGGGCGCGACCATGGTCGAGCTGCTGGGCCTGCGGGAGACGCTTGACTCGCTTGGGCTGCGATAAAACTCAGCCCGCCGTGGCGTAGCGCGGCGCCGGCGCGTTGCGGGACAGCTGGCCCATCATCGACTGGCGGGCGCTTTCATAGGCCTGCCATGTGTCGAGGGCGTGCAGCGACGGAATCGTGATCAGTTCGCCCTGGTCGAAACCAACCAGCGCCGCATCGACCATGGCCGCCGCCGGCATCACGATGTTCTGGTCGAGGTGTTCCACCGGCAGGCCGCCAATCGCCCAGAAATCGGTGGCCGTGGCGCCCGGCAGCACCGCCTGCACGCGCACGCCCTGGTCCTTCAGTTCGTGATGGAGCGACTGACTCAGCGCCAGCACGTAGGCCTTGCTCGCCCCATAGACCCCGTTGAGAATCTCCGGCGCCACGGCCACGATCGACGCGATATTGATGATCGACCCCTGCCCGCGCGCCACGAAACCGGGCACGGCGGCGTAGGTCAGGCGCGTCAGCGCGGTCACGTTCAGGTCGACCATCCGCGTCATATTGTCCACGTCGCTCTCCAGCAGCGGCGTGTGCGTGCCGACCCCGGCGTTGTTCACCAGCAGCGTGATGCTGGCGTCCTCGCGCAGCTTGGCTTCCACCGTGGCCAGCGAGGCGCGGTCGTTCAGGTCCGCCACCAGCACTTCCACTTCGCGGCGCGTTTCGTCCGTGATGCGCGCGGCCAGCGCGTTCAGCTTCTCGCGGTTGCGTGCCACCAGGATCAGGTTGTAGCCGCGCCGTGCCAGCCGCTCGGCGTAGAGCGCGCCGATGCCGGTGGAGGCGCCCGTGATCAGGGCCGTGCCGAGGGGAGGGGTCGGGGTGATTGCCATGGTGATGCTCCTTTGAATCGGTTCGTGTCGTCGGATCGGATTCGTCGAATCCATGGATGTCATCGTAGGGTCGTTTGACGATGGCCGAAATGACGTTTATGGTACGGATTCAGGACAAGGGCCACGGCGTGGCGCGGAGTGATCAATGCATCGCATCGGATTTCTGTTGATCGATGGCTTCCAGGTGATGGCGCTGGCCACGCAGAGCGTGTTCGAGTACGCCAACATGGTGGCGGGGGAGCCGTTCTATGCGATCGACAACTACTCGATAGCCGGCGGGCCGGTCCGCTCGTCGCTGGGCATGCGCGTGGAGACGCGCGCCGTCGGGCCGCGCACGGCGGTGGATACGTGGATCATCGTTGGCGTGGGGGATCCGGTCGCCACGCCGACGCCGGCGGCGCATCTGGACTTCGTCCGCCGCGCAGCGCCGCGCGCCCGGCGGGCGGCGTCGATCTGCACGGGCGCCTTCGTGCTGGCCGAGGCGGGGTTGCTCGAAGGCCGGCGCGTCACCACGCACTGGGCGTACGCGCGCGCGATGCAGCAGCAGCACCCGGGCATCCACGTGGAGGACGACCGTATCTATATCGTCGATGGCCCGATCTGGACCTCGGCGGGCATGACGGCCGGGTTTGACCTCGCGCTGGCGATGGTCGAGAAGGATCTTGGCGCGGACGCGGCGCGGTCCCTCGCGCACAAGCTGGTGATGGTGCAGCGGCGCGCGGGCGGGCAGTCGCAGCACTCGGAGCTGCTGGACATGGCGCCGAAGTCAGACCGCATCCAGCGCGCCATCGACCATGCGCGCAAAAATCTGAGCCAGGCGCTGACGGTGGAGGAACTCGCGCAGTCGGTGCATCTGAGCCCGCGCCAGTTCAGCCGGATCTTTACCGCGGAGACCGGGCAGTCGCCGGCAAAGGCCATCGAAAGCCTGCGGCTGGAGGCGGCGCGGTTGATGATCGAACAGAGCCGCCACCCGCTGGACGTGGTGGCGCGCGAAACCGGCTTTCGGGACCGCCGGCATATGCGCGAGGCCTTCGTGCGTGGCTTCGGCCTCCCGCCGCAGGCGGTGCGGCGCGCGGCGCGGGCCTAGGCTGGCGGGCTGGCCGGGCGACTAACGCCGGCGGCCCCAGCGGCGGCTGCGCCGCGCCAGCCGGCGTGCGCGCAGCAGCAGGAAGAGGCGCGGTAGTAGATCGTCGAGCACAGGCACCAGCGCCACCAGCAGTAGCAGGGCCGCCAGCGGAATCGTGGCCGTGTAGCCGATGCCGTTGAACGCCAGCGCCCCCACCACGCCCCCGCCGAAGAACAGTCCCACCAGCAGGGCGAGCATGCGCAGCTTGTCGTGGTTGGCCGTCACCGGCCGCCGGTTGCCCAGTGGCGGCGCCCAGTTCCAGTAGCACAGCTTGCCCAGTTCGATACCGATGTCCGTGACCATGCCGGTGACGTGCGTGGTGCGGATCTCGGCGTTGGAAACCTTGGTGATCATCGCGTTCTGCAGGCCCATCATGAAGCACAGCAGCATCACCGTGGCTGGCACGAACAGCCACTGCTTCAGGCCCAGTTGCGCGCCCATCAGGCCAAAGCAGAGCAGCAGGGCGGCTTCCAGCACCAGCGGCAGCGCGTATTCGCTGCGCAGGCCGGTGCGCCGGGCCCAATTGATGGTGATGGCGGAACAGGCGGCGCCGAGCAGGAAGGAGAGGAAGGCGCCCAGGCCCTGGAGCAGCAGGGCGAAGTTGCCGAGCACGCGAAAATGCCTCCCGAAGGAGGCATTCGAAACATAGGACGTCATATAACGTCCGGGGGCGCGTCAGGCCTTGACCGCCTGCCGCGCCAGCAGCTTCCAGGCGCCGCCCTGCTTCTGCCAGACCTGAAGCACCTTCAGGTTCACCGTGCCGGGTTTGCCGCTATCCAGCGTCTCGCCGGACAGCGTGTGGCGCACCACGGCCACATCGCCCGAGACGGACACGGTCTGGTCGGTGATGGCGATCGACACGAAATCGGACTTCTTATCGAGCAGGTCGCCGATGAAGCTGGCCTTGGTGTCGAGGCGGCCGCCCGAGTGGCCGTAGCTCAGCGTCTCGGCAACCAGTGCGGAGAGCGCGGCCTGGTCGGGATCGACCATGGCGACGCGGAGCTTTTCGGCGGTGGTGGTGACGGACTGGACGTCCGCGGACTGGGCCATGGCAGGCACGCTGGCCGATGCAAACAGCACGGCGGCGCCAAGGGCTGCGGCGAATTTGAACATCGATGTCTCCCGTTTTTTGTTGGAGGAACGGTGATGGATTGACTGGGGCATCGAAGTCACGCCCCAGTTGTCGGTCATCGTATCACGTCCATCGGGAGCCCCGCATCAGCCGTCCTTGCCGTCGATGCGCACCCGCAACAGGTAGGGGGTGTATTTGACAAGGTAGAGCAGGAAGGCCGCCACCCACAGCGCGCCGGCCCCGGCCACCGCCTGCGCCTTGAGCGCCGGCAGCCAGATCGGCAGCGCCACGCGGACCAGCGCGGACAGCACGATGCAGGCGTAGGCCAGGTGTTCCAGATGGCCGGTTTCCAGCCGCCGGCCAGTGTGGCCAAGCGCGGTGCGGGTAATCATGGCGACGATGGCGCAGCCGATCACGCCCACGGTCAGCGCGTGGAGCGCGGTGGAGCGGTCCACCCAGCCCTGCGCGGCGCCGGCAATCAGCAGGAAGCCGATCGGCAGGAAGGCATAGGCGAAGTGGAGGATGGCGACGATGGGCTTGCGCCAGGTGCGCAGCGGGTCCCAGCCGGCCAGCCGGATGCCGTGCGCCGCCGCCGCGCCGAGCGCCAGCAGCGTGGTGGCCAGCGGCGACAGCATCGAGGCATGGGCGACGATGGCGAGCAGGGTCAGCGCGATAACGGCGCGCTCGACCATCTCCACCCGGCGGATGCGCGTGCCCGGCACGCCGTTGGTGGTGAACATCGGAATCACCCGGCCGCCGATCACTGTGACGAAGACGACGACCAGCCCGGTGGCTGCGTCGGCCATCTGGAAAGCCAGCCCGAGATGGCCGCTGGCGACGGCGAGGTCGAAGGCCAGGCTCAGCGCGCCCAGCACCCCCATGGCGATGGCGAGGCCCATGTTGCGCTTGTTCTTGGCCCGGCGCAGCAGGCGGTAGAAGCTGAAGCTGCACAGCGGCAGGAACACCGCATCCACGGCGATGGCCGCCCAGGCCGGCCCGGCCCACATCAGGATGCGCGCCGCCAGCCAGGTGCCGGCCAGCGCGGCCAGCCAGGGGCCTTGCGGTGTCTGGAGGCCGGTCCAGGCCTTGCCGGCGGTGAACAGGAAGCCCACCACCACCGCCGCCGCGAAGCCGAACACCATTTCATGCGCGTGCCAGGCCATGGTGCCCATCCACGGCTGCGCGGCCGGCTGCCACCAGCCGAGGTAGAGCGCCACCCAGGCCGGCACGGCCAGTGCGCCGAAGGCGGCGGCGAGCAAATAGAACGGACGGAAGCCGAGCGCGAAGACGGGCAGGCCGCGATAGCCCGCGTCGGGACGGGAGGGGGGAGAAATCGGCAGCAGGACGGACATCGTTGCTCGCTTGAATTCACGGCCGAACGCCGCGACGAATCGATTCTATAAAATATGCATTACAAATGCAACTTTAGAATGCGACCCCGTCCCAAGCCGGATTGACGGGGGAAACCGGCGGTCCCGTCACTTCTCACGGGTTAACCATTCCCCCCTTACGGATACCCCTCCCGCAGGAGGGGTAAAGCTTTCCACGGCCTGCCGTTAGCCCACGCACTAGACAGAGCACGGCGCGTACGCGCGCCAATTCGCGAGCGCGCCCGCAAGGGCAGAGCCAGTCATATCGCGATGTGCCAGCGAGTGGGGAACGGGCTCTCAGCGATTCGGCCGTCACGCGTGCGTGTGACATGCATCCGGCATGCCTATCGGACAGGCATGCCTTCGGGAAAAGGGGATCACTGTGAGCTTTCGCAATCTTTCCATCAAGACCAAGCTCGTGGCCGGTTTTGGCACGCTGGCGCTGGTCGTGCTGCTGGTGTCGGGGCTGTCGTTGTACGCGCTGAACCGTGCCACCAGCGGCTTCAAGGCCTATGTCGATGGCCTCAACGCGCGGGCCGAGGTGGCCGCGCAACTGCGCTCCGCCGTGGACCGCCGCGCGATTGCCGCGCGCAATCTGGTGCTGGTGACCACGCAGGCGGACCTCGACGTGGAAAAGGCCGAGGTGCTGCGCGCGCATGACGATGTGGCGGCGCGCATGACCAAGCTCAGGGAGATGGTGTCCCGCGAAGGCGTCAGCGAGACCGCGCGCGGCCTCGTGGCCGGCATGGCCAGCGTGGAAGCGCGCTACGGCCCGGTGGCGACAGCCATCGTCGGCCTCGCGCTGGACAAGAAGCAGGAGGCGGCCATCGCCAAGATGAATGCGGAGTGCCGTCCGCTGCTGGCCGAGCTGGTCAAGGCCACCGACGCCTACGCCGGCTTCACGCGCGAGCGCCAGCACGAGATGGTGGCGGCGCTGGAGGCTGACTACGGCACGCAGCGCAACCTCCTGGTCGTGGTGTCGCTGGCCGCCGTGGTCTTCGGGCTGATGGGCGGCCTGCTGCTGACGCGCGCCATCACCGGCCCGATCCAGCGCGCCGTGGACGTGGCGCGCACCGTGGCGCGGGGCGAGCTGGGCATGCACATCGACGTGAATTCGGACGACGAGACTGGCCGCCTGTTGGGCGCGCTGCGCGACATGAACGACCGCCTGACCGAAACCGTGGCGCGCGTGCGTCAGGGCAGCGCCAGTATCGTCGATGCCACGGGCGAGATCGCCAACGGCAACGCGGACCTGTCCGCACGCACCGAGGAGCAGGCGGCGTCACTGGAGCAGACCGCCGCGAGCATGGAGGAGCTGACCGCCACGGTGCGCCACAACACCGAGAACGCCCGCCAGGCCAGCGAGTTGGCCCGCAACGCCGCGTCGGTGGCGCAGCAGGGCAGCGGCACGGTGGGGCGCGTGATGGACACCATGAACGGCATCAGCGCCAGTTCGGCCAAGATTGCCGATATCACCGGCATCATCGAGGGCATCGCCTTCCAGACCAACATCCTCGCGCTCAACGCGGCCGTGGAAGCGGCGCGCGCCGGGGAACAGGGGCGCGGTTTCGCGGTGGTGGCCAGCGAGGTGCGCGGGCTGGCGCAGCGCTCGTCCAGCGCGGCCAAGGAGATCAAGGCGCTGATCGAGGTCTCCGTGGCGCAGGTGAGCGAGGGCGCGGTGCTGGCCGGGGAAGCCGGCAAGACGATGGGCGAGGTGACCCAGGCGGTGGCCCGCGTGACCGGCATCGTCGACGAGATCGCGGCAGCGTCCGCCGAGCAGAACCGGGGCATCGAACAGGTCAACCAGGCCATCGTCCAGATCGATCAGGTCACGCAGCAGAACGCCACCCTCGTGCACGAGGCCGCCACGGCGTCCCGCTCGCTCGACGAACAGGGCCGCATGCTCAATGAGGCGGTGGCGTTCTTCCGGCTTCCGGGCCGGGCGGGGGATGTGGCGGGGGTGGCTGACGCTCGGCGCCGCCGCGCGCTGCCGGTTGGGGCCGTGCAGTTCAGCGGCTGAGGCTCGGGCGGCGCATGGCTTCGGCTGCCGCCGCCCGCAACTCCGGCGGAAACGCGCGCAGGCCGGCGCGGAAGAAGCCGCGCTCGGCGGGCCTGAGCGTGCCGATCTGCTGCGCCAGTCGCTCCATCGCGGTATAGGCGATGGCCGTGGCGCCCTGCTCGTGGGTGAGGTACCAGGCCGATTCCATCAGCAGGTTGGCGAGCTGGAGCGCGTTGTAGCGCACGTGGCCAGCGTCGTGCTCCTCAAGCGCGAAGGCGGCCACCGACGACCAGCGCACGAAGCCCTTGGCCGGCGCGAACGGGGCGTGGAAGGGGCGCAGGGCGTCGATGGCGGCGGCCACGGTGAGGGGGCGCTGGCTGCGGAACGCGGCCACGCTGTCGGGGGCTTCCACGTCGGCGGTGCCGCGCGCCACGCGCAGCAGGAAGATCGTGTTCCAGGCCGAGCCGCCGCCCACGCCGAAGCGGTCGCAGATCCATTCGGACAGGCCCAGCCAGCGCATGGCCTGCCGCTGCACGTCGCCGGCGGCCAGCGCGCGGCCTTCATCGACCAGCCCGTGCTGCCAGAACAGCCACAGCGACCAGCCGATATTGGCGGCGGCGTGTTGCACGGCGTCGACCGAATCGGCCTCGTAGCCGGCCTGCAGCGCGCCGGAGAACGCCTGGAGGGCGTCGCGCGCGGCGGTGGGGCGATCGACCTTGCCGGGTTTGGCCTTGGGATCGTCCGGCCGCAGCGCCAGGCTCTTGCGCACCAGTGCGCCCAGGTTCAGCGTCTCGAAGCGGACGCGCGGGTTGTAGCGCACCACCGGGCGTAGCTCGGCATCGGCGTTGAGGCGCGCCAGCTCGCCCTGCGCGGTGTCCAGGTCGCCGCGCGCGTAGTGCTCCCACGCGCGCACTACGTGGCCCATCGCCGCAAAGGTGGGCAGGGCCGCGCTGACGCCGCCCCGCGCGACGACGCGGTGGAAGCGGCGCAGCGCCGCGCGGCTCTGGTCGAGGCGGTCGCTGCGGCGCCACGCCAGGCTCTCCTTGAGCAGCGACAACGCCTGCTGGAAGTCATCCGCCGCGCTGCGCTGCGCGGCGCGGAACAACTCGGCCACGCCGGCATCGACCGTGCCCGGTACGCCGTCCTGCGCGCCGCGCATGGCCTGAGTGAGGTGGCTCCAGAACGCCATGTCGCGCATCACGTAGCCGAGGCCATCGTCGGCGGCGGGCGGCGCCGCATCGGCGCCATCGGTGCTATCGGCGGCGGACTGGCCCAGCCAGCGCGCCACGGCGGTGGCGCCCAGCGCCTTGCCGCCGGCTGCGAAGCGCAGGCGCCGTGCGCTGGCGGGCGGCATCCAGAACGGGCCCCGGCTGCGTCGGGCCGGGCTCAGATGGTCGATGGGCGCCGAGGTGTCGCCGCCCCAGCCCACCGGCACCCCCCAGCGCGCGAAGTCGGCAAACGCGCGCGACACCATCATCCGCACATCGGCAGCCTCCGCAAAGCGCGCGCGTACGGCGGCGGCGGGCAGGTCTTCATGGTCGCGCGCGGTGGCCAGCCAGATGCGCGCCAGCAGCCAGACGGACTGGTAGCGCGCGGGCTGGCCGTTCACGCGGTAGGGCGCGGACAGGTCGATATGGACGAGCGGGGCGGGCATGGGGGCGGGGGCGATTGGGGCGATTGGGGGCCCCGCCATGTTACGCGTGTTACAGCCGGCCGGGTTGGCGCCCCGGCGATCAGCGCCTATGCTCCGCACCACGATCCGGGCCTGGATTGTCATCCCATGACATTTCGATCCTCCTCTCAGAAAGGTGCAGAACATGCCAAACAGATTGCCCAGCGTTGCCCGCCTTGCCCGCCGCCTTTGCCTCGCCTCGCTGTCCGCCGCGCTGATGCTGGCCGCGCCGGTCCACGCGCAGACCGCCAAGGAAACCCCCAAGGAAACCCCGCTCAACCTCAAGCCGCTCTTCGATGCCGCCGGCACGCAGGGCACGATGCTGATCTACGATGTGCGCGCCGCCCGCCTGTACGCCTACAACCCGCAGCGTGCCCGCGAGGCCTACTCGCCGGCCTCGACGTTCAAGATCTTCAATTCCCTGATCGGGCTGGAGACCGGCGCCGTGGCTGACGTGGACAACGACAAGATCCCCTGGGACGGCAAGGTCTGGACCCACCACGGCAAGCCGATCCTGCCGGCCGTGTGCAATGGCGATGTGTCGCTGCGGCTGGCGTTGAAGAACTCGTGCGTGCCGGCCTATCAGGCGCTGGCGCGGCGCGTGGGGACGGCGCAGTACCGCCGCTTCCTCGGCGCGGCCCACTTCGGCAATGCGGATGTGAGCGGCCCGGTGGACATGTTCTGGCTCAACAACCACCTGAAGATCACCACCTACCAGCAGATCGACTTCATGCGGGCCGTGGTGGCGCGCACGCTGCCGGGCATCTCGGCGCGCAGCTATGACGCGCTGGATGACATCCTGACCATCGAGCAGACCCCGGCGTACACGCTGCGGGCCAAGACCGGCTGGTCCGCGCGGGATGGTGTCGATGTGGGCTGGTGGGTCGGCTCGCTCACGCGCGGCGAGGACCGCTACGTGTTCGCCATGAACATGGACATGCCGAAGATGGATCAGGGGCCGAAGCGGCTCGAGATCGGTCGGGCCGCGCTGCAGCAGGCTGGCGCGCTGCCGCAGGCGAACTAGTCGGCTTGGGCGCCCTAGGGCGCCAGCTGGTCGAGGACGGCGCCCATGGTGGCCAGGCCGGCCTCGACCATGTGCTGCATGTAGGCGCCCATCTGCGGCATGACCAGGGTCATCACCAGCATGCCGCCGAGCAGCGTCACGGGGAAGCCCACCGCGAAGATCGAGAGCTGCGGCGAGGCGCGGTTCAGGATACCCATCGCCAGGTTCAGCGTGAGCAGCGTGGCGATCATCGGCAGCGAGAGCAGCGTGCCGGCCGAGAACACCATCGACCCGGCCTTGGCCACCGTGCCCCAGCCGTGGCCGGAGAGCGGCGTGGCGGCGATGGGCACCGCGCCAAAGCTGTCCACCAGCACGGCCAGCATCATCAGGTGGCCGTCCAGGACGATGAACAGCAGCATCGCCACGATGTTCAGGAAACGCGACAGCACCATGGTCTGCCCGCCCGACGAGCGGTCGTAGAACGAGGCGAACGAGAGACCCATCTGCAGGCCGATCACCTCGCCGGCGGTCTGCACCGCCGCGAAGACCAGCCGCATGGTGAAGCCCATGGCCACGCCGATGCCGACCTCGTTGAGGATGATCAGGAAGCCGTCGAAGGAATAGACCGTGGCGCTCGGGATATTGCCGAGCGTAGGCGAGACGATGACCGACAGCGCACCGGCCAGCAGGACCTTGGCGCGGCGCGGAATCGTCGATTCACTGAACAGCGGCGCGGTGGCGATCAGCCCGAGCAGGCGGAACATCGGCCACAGGAAGGCGGCGATCCAGCCGTAGAGCTGGGCCGTGGAGACGTCGATCACGGCAGGCGGGCGTCAATGCGCCAGCGCGGGAATGCCCTGGAACACCTCGCGCATGTAGTCGACGAAGGTGTTGATCATCCACGGGCCAACCAGCACCATCGTCACGAACAGTGCAATCAGCTTGGGGATGAACGTCAGGGTCATTTCGTTGATCTGGGTGGCGGCCTGGAACAGGCTCACCACCAGACCGGCCGCCAGCGCCACCAGCAGCAGCGGGGCGGACAGCATCAGCGTCATCTTCATCGCCTGCGTGGCGATGGTCATGACTGTTTCGGGCGTCATGGCAGGCTCCTTGTCAGGTCATGAAGCTCTGCGCCAGGGAGCCCAGCAGCAGTTGCCAGCCATCCACGAGCACGAACAGCATCAGCTTGAATGGCAATGAAATCGTCGCCGGCGGTACCATCATCATGCCCATCGCCATCAGCACGCTGGCCACGACCAGGTCGATGATCAGGAACGGGATGAAGATCGTGAAGCCGATCTGGAACGCGGTCTTCAGCTCGCTGGTGACGAACGCCGGCACCAGCACCGAGAACGGCACGTCTTCCGGGCCGTTCATCTCGGGCGTCTTGGCCATCTGGGCGAACATCGCCAGGTCCTTCTCGCGGGTCTGGCGCAGCATGAACGTGCGCATCGGCACGGCGGCGCGGGACGCGGCGGTCTCCAGGCTGATCTTGTTTTCCGAGAGCGGCTTGTAGGCGTCCGTGTACACGCGGTCGAACACCGGGGACATGACGAAGAAGGTCAGGAACAGCGACAGGCCCACCAGCACCTGGTTCGGTGGCGAGGAGGCCGTGCCCAGCGCGCTGCGCAGCAGGCCCAGCACGATGACGATGCGGGTGAAGCCCGTCATCATCAGCATGGCAGCCGGCAGGAACGACAGCGAGGTCAGCAGGACCAGCGTCTGGATCGAGAGCGACCAGGTCTGGCCACCGCCGGCGGCCGGCTTGCTGGTCACGCCCGGGAGCGCCTGGGCCAGGGCCGATTCGGGCAGGGCCGACAGCGCCAGCCCGACCGCTACCGGCAGCAGCGCGACCCAGGCCCCGCGGGCGGAATGCCGCCCGATGGCGGCACGCAACGTGTTCATTTCTTGAGGTTTTCCTGCATCGCGCGCATCAGGCGCTCGCCAAAGCCGCCCTGCAAGGGCTGCGGCGCGGTGGTGCCGGCCGGGACCATGGCATCCGGCTGGGCCGGGAGGGTGTGGAGCGGACGAATCTCGCCGGCGGAAACACCCAGCACGAGCCAGGTATCGCCAACTTCGACCATGACCACCTTCTGGCGCGCGCCCAGCATCAGGCTGCCCACGACTTTCATCGTGGCGCCGCCGCTGCCGTGGCGCACCAGGCCCACGCGGCGCGCGAGCCAGGCCATGCCGAGGATCAGGGCGATGACGGCAAACAGGCCGAGCCCGGCCTGCGCGAGGCTGGCCCCGCCGCTGATCACCGGCGCGGACTGCGCCACCGGGGCAGCCGGTGCACTGGCTGCCTGGGCGGTACTCAATACAACATCTGCAGCCTGCGCACCGGCCGTGGCCAGACCCGTGAGGATCAGGCCCGCGGCAAAGCGTCCGGCAGACCGCAGCCGGCGCGACACGGCTGTCATTTGTTCAGCTTCCGGATACGTTCGGACGGCGTGATGATGTCCGTCAGGCGGATGCCGAACTTGTCGTTCACGACCACCACCTCGCCCTGGGCGATCAGGTAGCCGTTGACCAGCACGTCCATCGGTTCGCCAGCCAGGCCGTCGAGTTCCACCACCGAGCCCTGCGCCAGTTGCAGCAGGTTCTTGATGGGTACCTTGGTGCGGCCCAGTTCCACGGTCAGCTGCACCGGGATATCGAGAATCATCCCGATATCGTTGTGGAAGCCGGCCGGCGCTTCCTGCGCCAGCGGCGGGAACACCGTGGAGGCTGCCGGGGTGGCGGTAGCCATGGCCTGCGAAGGCGCCGCCGTAGCGGGTGCCGTAGCGGAGGGGGTCGTGGCGGCCGGGGCGGCAGCCGGTGCCGGCTCGGCGCTGGTCTGCTCCGCCAGGGCGCTGGCCCAGTCGTCCATCGGATCGACCGGCTTGTCCTGAGTGCCGTCAGTCATGATCGGTTTCCTTGTTGGAATCGCTGTCTTGGTAATTGATCATTCGCTCCACGCGCAGCGCGTACTGGCCGTTCATGGTGCCGAAGCCGCATTGCATGACGGGCACGCCGTCCACCTTGCCGAAGAGCTTCTCGGGCAGGTCGATCGGCAGCACGTCGCCGGCACGCAGGGCCAGTACCTCGGCCACGGTGCTCTGGAGGTGCGTGAATTCGGCCACCAGTTCCACTTCGGCGGCACGCAGCTGGGTGGAGAGCTGGCCGAGCCAGCGCTTGTCCACCTCGACCTCGTCCTGCAGCGGGTTCATCAGCAGATCCCGCAGCGGTTCGATCATCGAGAAGGGAATGCAGATATGCAGTTGCCCGCCCACGGCGCCCAGTTCGATATGGAACGCGGTGGTCACCACGGCGTCGTTGGCGCCGGCGATGTTGGCAAACTTGGTGTGCATCTCCGAGCGGACATAGTCGAACTCGATGGGATGCACGGTGCGCCAGGCCTGGCCGTAGCTGTTCAGCGTCAGGTCCAGCATGCGGCGGATGATGCGTTGCTCGGTCTGCGTGAAGTCGCGGCCTTCCACACGGGTGTGGAAGCGGCCATCGCCGCCGAACAGGTTGTCCACCACCAGGAACACGAGGTTCGGGTCGTACACGAACAGCGCGGTGCCCCGCAGCGGCTTCATGTGGACCAGGTTCAGGTTGGTCGGCACCGGCAGGTTGCGCACGAAATCGCCGTATTTTTCGATCCTTACCGAACCGACCGAGATGTCGGCGCCGCGGCGGATGAAGTTGAACAGCGCCGTGCGCAGCGCCCGCGCGAAGCGCTCGTTGATGATTTCGAGCGTGTGCAGGCGGCCACGGATGATCCGTTCCTGGGTAGCCAGGTTGTACGGCCGCACCCCGCCTTCATCAATAGCGGGCGCGCTGCTGGCTGCGGGCGCATCGGATTCGCCCGATACGCCTTTCAGTAGCTCGTCTACCTCGTCCTGCGAGAGGAACTTGTCGTAGGCCATCTAGTGTCCTGCCCCGTGAACAGCTGTAAGGATGAAACGGTCCATGGCCGGCTTCAGTCGGCGCGCCAGGCGCGTCGGCAGGAAGGAAGGTCGGCGGACAGTTTCATGTCGGTTATGCAGTTGGGTTCGGGAGCAGGGCGCCAGGGGCTTACTGCACCACGAACGATGTAAACAAGACATCCAGGATCTTCTGGGGCGGCAGGCCGGGCGCGAACGGCTGGCTGATGGCAGCCTGCACGTCCTGGGCCAGCTTGCGCTTGCCCTCCACCGTGGCCAGGTCCGCCGGCTGGCGGGCCGAAAGCAGCAGCAGGATGCGGCTGCGCGCTTCCGGCTGGTACTGGGCCAGACGGCCCTGGGTGTCGGCGTCCGCCACCTTGAGCGACAGGCCGGTGTGCAGGAAGCGATCACCGTCCTCGCCCTTCAGGTTCACCGTGAACGCGTCAAGCGGCACAAAGATCGGCGCGGGGATTACGGGTGCTGCCGGCGCCGCTGCCTGGCGATTACCGCCGAGCACGCTGCCGAGCACGAAGCCGCCAACGCCCAGCACCACCACCAGCACGCCGCCGCCAATCAGCAGCAGTCGACCGCGCTTGCTTGAATTGCCGCCAGTCTGGGAGGGGGAAAGCGTGTTCGCCATGAGATGCCTGTGTCGGAATGCCTGCCATTCTTCCCGAATCGCAGGCAAGCAAAGGGCCGATAAAAAGGGGGAAACCCACTCAGCTTGGCCGTTTGAGCTGGGCGGGCATCGGACGCGGAGGCGCATGGGCGCGCCATTAGCGCCTGCACCATGGTTAACGAATGGGCGCGCCGGAACTTAAGACGCACGTCTTGCATGACGTGTGAATGTGATCGATGAATATCTTAAAAGGCCGGCGCCGCGGCCCGGCTCGCGTGGCTGCCGGCAGGGCGGGTGGCGACCTCCGGACACCTTTCATGTCAGTTCCGCGAGTCTTATGTGCCGCCAACCGTTGTGGAGCCGCGGGTGTTGCGATTTAAGTCTTATATAAGATATAAGACATTTGATCTGGGCCGGACTTCGGATTACAATCACGCGGCAACCAGCGGTGTGCTGTGCCGCTGGACCCACAGAGACAAAGCTGTACGTTACAACCCTATTACCAGCAGGTTCCCATGCTTGATATCTATCGCGCCCATGTTGCCGAACGCGCCGCGCTTGGCATTCCCCCTCTGCCGCTGACCGCCAAGCAGACCGCCGAGCTGATCGAACTGATCAAGAACCCGCCGGCGGGCGAGGAACAGACCCTGCTGGACCTGATCACCTACCGTGTGCCGGCCGGCGTGGACGACGCCGCCAAGGTCAAGGCTTCCTACCTGGCCGCCGTGGCCCTGGGTTCGGAGAAGACCGCGCTGATTTCGCGCGCCCGCGCCACCGAACTGCTGGGCACCATGCTCGGCGGCTACAACATCTCCCCGCTGATCGAGCTGCTCGACGACGCCGAAGTCGGCGCCGTGGCCGGCAACGCGCTGAAGACCACGCTGCTGATGTTCGACGCCTTCCACGATGTGAAGGAAAAGGCCGACAAGGGCAACGCCAACGCCAAGTCCGTGCTGCAAAGCTGGGCCGACGCCGAGTGGTTCACGAACCGTCCGGAAGTGCCGGCGTCGATGACCATCACCGTGTTCAAGGTGCCGGGCGAGACCAACACCGACGACCTGTCGCCGGCCCCCGACGCCACCACGCGCCCGGACATCCCGATGCACGCGCTGGCCATGCTGAAGAACAAGCGTGAAGGCACCGCGTTCGAGCCCGAGGAAGACGGCAAGCGCGGCCCGGTGAAGTTCATCGAGTCGCTGAAGGAGAAGGGCAACCTCGTGGCCTACGTGGGCGACGTGGTCGGCACGGGCTCCAGCCGCAAGTCGGCCACCAACTCGGTGCTGTGGTTCACCGGCGAAGACATCCCCTACGTGCCGAACAAGCGCTTCGGCGGCGTGTGCCTGGGCAGCAAGATCGCCCCGATCTTCTACAACACGATGGAAGACGCCGGCGCGCTGCCGATCGAACTCGACGTGTCGCAGATGGACACCGGCGACGTGGTCGAACTGCGCCCGTACGAAGGCAAGGCGCTCAAGAACGGCGCCGTGATCGCCGAATTCAAGGTCAAGTCGGACGTGCTGTTCGATGAAGTGCGCGCCGGCGGCCGGATTCCGCTGATCGTCGGCCGTGGCCTGACCGCCAAGGCCCGCGAGGCACTGGGCCTGGCCCCGTCCACGCTGTTCCGCCTGCCGCAAAACCCGGCCGATACCGGCAAGGGTTACACGCTGGCCCAGAAGATGGTTGGCCGCGCCTGCGGCCTGACCGACGGCACGGGCATCCGCCCGGGCACGTACTGCGAACCGAAGATGACCTCGGTGGGCTCGCAGGACACCACCGGCCCGATGACGCGCGACGAGCTGAAGGACCTGGCCTGCCTGGGCTTCTCGGCCGATCTGGTGATGCAGTCGTTCTGCCACACCGCCGCCTATCCGAAGCCCGTGGACGTGAAGACGCACCACACGCTGCCCCAGTTCATCAGCACGCGCGGCGGTATCTCGCTGCGCCCGGGCGACGGTGTGATCCACTCGTGGCTCAACCGCATGCTGCTGCCGGATACCGTGGGTACCGGCGGTGACTCGCACACCCGTTTCCCGATCGGCATCAGCTTCCCGGCCGGCTCCGGTCTGGTGGCGTTTGCCGCTGCCACCGGCGTGATGCCGCTGGACATGCCGGAATCGGTGCTGGTCCGCTTCAAGGGCAAGATGCAGCCCGGCGTCACGCTGCGCGACCTGGTCAACGCGATTCCGCTGTACGCGATCAAGTCGGGCCTGCTGACCGTGGCCAAGCAAGGCAAGAAGAACATCTTCTCGGGCCGTATCCTGGAAATCGAAGGTCTGCCCGAACTGAAGGTGGAACAGGCTTTCGAGCTGTCCGACGCCTCCGCCGAGCGTTCGGCCGCCGGTTGCACGGTGCGCCTGAACAAGGAACCGATCATCGAGTACATCAACAGCAACATCACGCTGCTGAAGTGGATGATCGCCGAGGGCTACCAGGACCCGCGCAGCCTGCAGCGCCGTATCAAGGCCATGGAAGCGTGGCTGGCCGATCCGAAGCTGCTGGAGCCGGACGCTGACGCCGAGTACGCCGCCGTGATCGAGATCGATCTGGCCGACGTGCATGAGCCGATCGTCGCCTGCCCGAACGACCCGGACGACGTGAAGACGCTGGGCGACGTGGCCGGCGCCAAGATCGACGAAGTGTTCATCGGCTCGTGCATGACGAACATCGGTCACTTCCGCGCAGCCTCGAAGCTGCTGGAAGGCAAGCGCGACATCCCCGTGAAGCTGTGGGTGGCCCCGCCGACCAAGATGGACCAGAAGCAGCTGACCGAGGAGGGCCACTACGGCGTGTTCGGCACGGCCGGTGCGCGCACCGAAATGCCGGGCTGCTCGCTGTGCATGGGTAACCAGGCACAGGTGCGCGAAGGCGCCACGGTGATGTCCACCAGCACGCGTAACTTCCCGAACCGTCTGGGCAAGAACACCAACGTGTACCTGGGCTCGGCCGAACTGGCCGCCATCTGCTCGCGCCTTGGCCGTATCCCGAACAAGGAAGAGTACATGGCCGACATGGGCGTGCTGACCGCCAACAGCGACAAGATCTACCAGTACATGAACTTCGACCAGATCGAAGACTTCAAGGAAGTGGCCGATACCGTGAACGTGTAAGCGTTTCCGGGCACAGCCGGCCCTGCCGTTCGCGGCAGGGCATCGAACCCCGCGTTGCCGATGGCATCGCGGGGTTTTTTCTTTGGGGGAAGGCGGGAGGTAGGGCGGGCCGGCCGTCAGCCCATGTAGATCTGCGCCAGCCCTTCCTTCAGGGCGGTCGCGATCTGGTCGTGGCGGCGGTCGATATGGCGGGTGAGGATGGGGATGCAGCGCTCGGGGTCGCGCGCCTTGAGGCCCAGCAGGATCTCGCGGTGGTCGTTCTGGCTGACGCGGCGGTCGCAGCGCTCCATGTCGATCCAGCGCACGAAGCGGATGCGCGCGTTGATGTTCTTCAGCACCCGCAGCATCTCCAGGTTGCCGGACATCGCCATCAGGCCTTCATGGAAGGTCTCGTCGAGCTTCACGAGTTCCTCCACCGTACGGTCGCCCGGCTCCGGGCCGGTGTTCTCCAGGAAGGACAGCAGGGCGTCGATGTCCTCTTCCTTGGCACGCACGATGGCCAGCCGCAGCGCCTCGGTTTCCACCACCTTGCGCAGCTCGTAGAGGGAAAACACTTCCTGGGCATCCAGATCGCGGCAGAAGAAGCCCTTGCCCGGCGAGAAGCGCAGCAGCCCTTCGGTCGTCAGGCGGGTCAGCGCCTCGCGCAGCGGGGTGCGGCTGACGCCCAGCGCACTGGCCAGCACGCCTTCGTTGAGCCGTTCGCCGGGTTTGAAGTCATAGCCCACGCTCATTTGCTTGAGCTTGTCATAGACCTGCTCGACGATGCTGTCACTTGCCACGGTTGCCACGGTATTGAGTCCTGTCTTCGGTCATCAGCCTTTCGCCGGTGCTGGCGAAAGGCTGGAATATACCTGAATTCGATTCTGTGCACGGCGGTGTATACATCTCGCGGCAACCGGCACGCCGCCATGCGAATCGGTCTATATCAGCGTCAATCGATATGGGCGCCGGAATCCTTGACGATTTTGGCCCAGGTTTTCATATCGGCAAGCTGCGTGCGCTTGAACGCGGCCGGGCCGCCATCGGCGATGGGCTGGATCGCCTGGCTCACCAGCCATTGGCGGAAGCTCTCCGTGCCGATGGCCTTGAGCACGGCCTGCGACATCCGGGTCTGGATGTCCGCCGGCAACTCGGCCGGGCCGAACAGGCCGTACCAGGTGGTGCTTTCGAAGCCGGGCAGGCTGCACGCCTCGGCGACGGTCGGCACATTCGGCAGCACACTCACGCGCTGCGACGAAGTGACCGCTAACGCACGCACCTTGCCAGACTGGATGGCGCCCAGGCTCGGCGAACTCTGGTTGAAGAAGAAATCGACCTCGCCCGAGAGCAGCGCGGTCATGGCCGGCCCCTGGCCCTTGTACGGGATGTGCACGTAGCTGGTCTTCGAGGCCGTGGCGAACTGCGTGCCGGCCAGATGGCCGGAGGCGCCGTTGCCGGTCGAGGCGTAGTTCAGCGTGCCCGGCGCCTTTTTCGCGGCGGCGATCAGGTCCTGGCAGGTCTTGATCTCCGGATGCTTCTCGGGATTCACGAGCAGGATATTCGGCAGCGTGCCCAATAATGCAATGCGCGAGAAATCATTCACCACGTCAAATGACAGTTTCGAATATAGCGCGGGATTAATCGCGTGCGTGCCGGCCGTGCCGAGCAGGAAAGTATAACCATCCGGCTTGGCCTGCGCGACGAGACTCGACGCGATATTCCCGCCCGCACCGGGGCGATTATCGGAGATAAACGAGACGCCGAATTCCTTGTTCAGCTCCACGCCAAGCCGGCGCGCGTAGATGTCGGTGGCGGCGCCCCCGGGGAAGCCGCTGACGATGGCAATCGTGTTGTTGGGCCACGACTTGGTGTCCTGGGACGAGGCGGGGCTGGCCAGCCCCATCAACGTGACAGCAAGCAGGGAGGCGGGAAGCAAGGCAAATCGCGGGGCAAATCGGCGCATCGTCATGGGAACGCTCCAAGGGCAGGGTGGTGGGGGCAACGTGCGGGCCGGGTGACTCCCGGCCCTGCACTCCGTCCTGTATACAGACTTTAATTATTGATCTGTATTCTGTAAAGAGTTATGCTGCGCTTCACCGTTGCGGCCTCATCGAGCCCCGTTTTGGTTCATCGGCACCGTAATGGTTCACCCCTATTTATTGCCGAGTAAAAACAATGACTTCTTCTCTTTCCGCCGCGCCTGCCCGCCCCGCTGCCCATAATCCCGCGTCCGATGCTGGTGCATGGCGCGCCGTCTTCGTCGATGCCAATCCCACACTGTCGGAAGTGGCTTCCCGCCTGCACCGGGCCGATGACCTGCCGCTGACGATCAACCGCCAGCCCGAGATCAAGCCCGAGCAACTGCCCGCGACGCTGGCCGGCGCGCCGATCGCGATCATCGACCACACTCATCTGCCGACCGAGATCGCCCGCCAGTGCACCGGCCTCAAGCACGTGGTGTTTCTGGGCACCGGCCCGCGCAGCTATATGAACCCGGAGGAGTTGGCCGAGATCGGCATCACGGTGCACACCATCAAGGGCTACGGGGATACCGCCGTGGCCGAGTGCGCCTTCGCGCTGATGTGGGCGGCCGCGCGCAACTTCGCGCGCATGGACCGCGAGATGCGCGCCGGCAACTGGCTGCGCTCGGACGCCGTGCAACTGACCGGCAAGACACTCGGGCTGGTCGGGTTTGGCGGCATCGCCCAGGAACTGGCGCGGCTGGCGCGGGGTATCGGCATGCGCGTGCTGGCCTGGAACCGCACGCCGAAGACGCACGAGGGCGTGGAATTCGTCGATCTGGACACGCTGCTGGCGCAGAGCGACGTGGTGTCGCTGCACCTGCTGCTGACCGACGAGACGCGCGGCCTGATCACGGCGGAACGCATCCAGTCGATGCGCGACGGCGCGATCCTGGTCAACACGGCGCGTGGCGCGCTGGTGGATGAAGACGCCATGATCGCGGCGCTGCGCAGCGGCAAGCTGGCCCACGCCGGGCTGGACGTGTTCACGGTGGAGCCGATGCCCGCCGGCCACGTGCTGACCACGCTGCCCAACGTCACGCTGTCCGCCCATTCGGCTTTCCGCACACCGGAAGCCAACAACAACCTGATCGGCGCCGCGCTGGAGCACTGCCGCCGCATCGTCAAGACCCACGCCTGAGCCCGCCATGTCCACATCTTCCGCATCGCCCATCGTCCGCCTGGACCAGAACCACCGCCGCAGCCGGGCCGTCATCGCCAACGGCATGGTCTTTTTGGCCGGCCAGGTGGCTGACGACAAGTCCGGCGATATCGCCAGCCAGGCCCGCGAGGCGCTGGCCAAGGTAGACGCCCTGCTGGCCGAGGCCGGCACCGACCGCCGCCGCGCGCTGACCGCCCAGATCTGGCTGGCCGACATGGCCGACTTCGACGGCTTCAACGCGGTCTGGGACGCCTGGGTGGCCCCCGGCGAAACGCCCACGCGCTGCTGCGGCAAGGTCGAACTGGCCGACCCGGCCTACCGCGTGGAGATCGTCATCACTGCCTTGCTCGCCTGAACTCCGTCGACTTCCGCCGACTTCCGCCGATTTCACCAGAGGACGCCACCATGATTTCCACCACGGACCCGCACCGCAACCGCAAGCCGCGCAACATCAGCGAGGAAGAATGGGCGGTGCGCGTGCAACTGGCCGCCGCCTACCGGCTGGCCGCGAAGTACCAGCTCACCGACCTGATCTACACCCACATCTCCGTGCGCGTGCCGGGCACGCAGGACCAGTTCCTGATCAATCCGCACGGCTGGTTTTTCGATGAGATCACGGCGTCGTGCCTCGTGAAGATCGATACCGAAGGCCGGCCGATCGGCGATAACCGCTTCGAGGTCAACGCCGCCGGCTTCACGATCCACAGCGCCCTGCACCAGAGCCGCCACGACGTGGAGTGCGTGGTCCATCTGCACACGGACGCCGGCATGGCCGTCGCCGCGCTGGAGTGCGGCCTGCTGCCGCTGAACCAGATCAGCATGCAGTTTTACAACCGCGTGAACTACCACGACTACGAAGGTATTTCGCTGGATCTGGACGAGCGCTCGCGCATCGTGAAATCGATGCAGGACGCCAACTACCTGATCCTGCGCAACCACGGCCTGCTGACCACCGGCCGCTCGGTGGCGGAGGCGTTCACGCGCATGTTCTACCTGAATCGCGCCTGCGAGATCCAGGTGCAGACGCTGTCGATGGGCCAGAAGGTCACCCTGCCGTCGCCCGAGGTCTGCGAGCACGCCGCCAAGCAGCACGACGACTACGCCTACCTCGACACGGTGCACCTGGACCGCGAGTGGACGGCGCTGCTGCGCCTGCTGGATCGCGATGGCGGGGACTATCGCTGCTGAGGCACCCCGGGGCTACGCCACGCCGCGCGCCATGCGTTCGAGATCGACCAGCCGGTCGTATTCCTCGCCACGCAGGATACCCAGTGCGATGGCGGCCTCGCGCGGCGCCATGCCGTACGCCATGGCGTGGCGCACGATGCGTGCCGCCTGGTCGTAGCCGATCACCGGGTTCAGCGCGGTGGCTGCCAGCAGCGGGCTGTCGAGCTGGCGCGCCAGCCGCGCGCGGTCCGGCGCCAGCCCGGGGATGACCCGTTCGGCCACGGTGTTCGCACTGTCGGCCAGCAGGCGGATGGACTGGAGGACGTTGTAGATCAGCACCGGCTTGGCCACGTTCAGCTCGAAGCTGCCCGAGGCGCCGGCCATGGTCACCGTCACATGGTTGCCGGCTACCTGCATGCCGGCCTGCACCATGACTTCGGCGATGGTCGGATTGCGCTTGCCCGGCATGATCGACGAGGTGAGCCCGTCCTCGGGCATCACCAGCTCGCCGAGGCCGCAGTTCGGCCCGGAACTCATCCAGCGCAGGTCGTTGGCGATCTTGATGCACGACGCCGCGATCACGTTCAGCACGCCGGACAACTCCAGCAGGGCGTCGTGCGCGGCCATGCCTTCCACCTTGCAAGGATTGGGCTGGAACGGCAGGCCGGTCAGGCGGCTTACCTCCGCACAGAATGCCTCCGCGAAGCCGGGCGGGGCGTTGAGCCCGGTGCCCGCCGCCGTGCCGCCCTGCGGCAGCATCAGCAGGCGCGGCAGGGTCCCCTCGATACGCGCGATGCCGTGCCCGATCTGCGCGGCGAACCCCTCGAAGGCGCGGCCCAGCGTGGTCGGCACGGCATCCATCAGGTGGGTGCGGGCCAGCTTCAGGATGTCCGCGAAGTCCGTCGCGCGCGCCTGAAGGCTGTCGCGCAGCGCGGCCATCGCCGGCAGCAGCCGGTCTTCGAGTTCCAGCACCGCGCTCAGGTGCATCACCGTGGGAAAGCTGTCGTTCGATGACTGCGAGCGGTTGACGTGATCGTTCGGATGCACCGGCTGCTTGGTCCCCAACGGCTGGCCCAGCTGCTCGTTAGCCCGATTGGCGATCACCTCGTTCGCATTCATATTGGTCTGCGTGCCGGAGCCGGTCTGCCAGACCGTGAGCGGGAAATGCGCATCGAACGCGCCGCTGCGCACTTCGGCCGCCGCGGCGACGATGGCCGCCGCCATCTCCGCCTCCAGCGCCCCGCGCTGCTGGTTGGCAACGGCCGCCGCCATCTTGTGCAGGCCGAAGGCGTGGATCAGGCAGTCCGGAAAGCGCTCGCTGCCGATGCCGAAGACGGCCAGCGCGCGCTGGGTCTGGGCGCCCCAGTAGCGGTCCGCCGGGATATCGACGGGGCCGAAGGCGTCACGCTCCACCCGGGACGTTGTCATGGCGCTCAGTCCAGCGAAATATTGGCCTTGGCGGCGAGCACCTTCCAGCGCGCCACTTCCGCCTCGGTGTGCTTGCCCAGCGCGCTGGCCGTGTACTTGTCAGCCGGCAGCATCTGGATGGCCTGCGCCGACAGGCGGTCAGTGAACGCCTTGTCGTGCATCACCTTCAGGTAGGCGGCCTGCATCTTGTCGATGACCGGCTGCGGCGTGCCCTTCGGCGCGTAGATGCCGTACCACGTCGCGGCCTCGAAGCCGGGTATCACGGTTTCGGCCAGCGTCGGCACGTCCTTGAGCTGGCCCACCCGCGATGCCGAGGTCACCGCCAGCGCACGGACTTTCGATTCCGTGATCTGCGGCAGCGCCGTGTTGGTCTGGTCGAACATGCCATCGACCTGCCCGCCAATCACATCGATCAGCGCCGGGCCGGCGCCCTTGTAGGGCACCAGCGATACCTTGATCCCCGCCGCCGACGCAAACATCGCCGCAATCAGGTGCGAGGTGGAGCCCATGCCGGCGTTGCTGATGAACAGCTTGCCCGGATGCTGCTTGCCATATTCGACGAACGCCTTCACGTCCTTGGCCGGATGGTCCTTGCGCACCATCAGCACCATCGGCGTGTCCGGGAAGCGGAACACCGGCGCGAAGTCCTTGACCGGGTCGTACGGCAGCTTCTTGTAGAGCGCCGGCGCCGCGCCCATGTAGCCCATATGCCCCACCAGCATGGTGTAGCCGTCCGCCGGCGCGCGGGCCGCCTTGGCCGCACCGACCGTGCCGCCGGCACCGGGCGAGTTGTCGATGATGATCGACTGGCCGACTTCGCGCCCCACGCGCTCGGCGATGTTGCGGGCCAGCGCGTCGGTGGGGCCGCCGGCCGCGAACGGCACGATCCACGTGATCGGCTTGGTGGGCCAGTTCTGGGCCTGGGCGGATACGGCGGTGAGCAGGGCGGCGGCGGCGAGCGCGCCGCGCACGAAGGTGGGGAAGCGGTGCATGGTTGTCTCCTGAATCAGTCTTATCGTGTGGAAAGCAGTGCGTGGCGCCGGCCGGAGGGCTCAGGCCACTTCGCCGGACAGCGCGATGGCCCGGTCGACCATCTGCGGCGCCAGGCCGAGGTAATTGGCGGGGTCCACCATGTGTGCGATGGCGGCGCGGTCGAAGTGCTCGGTCACGGCCGGCAGCGCCAGCAGGGCCTCGGCCAGCGTGCCGCCCTGCTCGTTGACGGTGCGGCAGGCGTCGTAGACCACGTCGTGCGCCTGCTGGCGGCCGATGTGGGGCGCCATGCGCATCATCACGGCCTCGGCGACGATCAGCCCCTTGGTGATGCCGAGGTTGTGGGCCATGCGCGGCACGTCGACGATCAGCCCGCCCAGCGCGAACTTCGCCTGGTGCAGCGCGCCGGCCGTCAGGATGAAACTCTCGGGAATGGCGATCCACTCGGCGTGCCACGGGCCGGTGGCGCGTTCGAAGTCCTGCACCATCGCATCGACCATCAGCCCGGCGTGCTGGCGCACTGCCTTCGAGGCGGCGAGCATCAGTTCGCTCGAAATCGGGTTGCGCTTCTGCGGCATGGTGCTGCTGGCGCCGCGCCCCTTGACGAAGGGCTCGTAGACCTCGGCGAACTCGGTGGACGCCATGATCATGATGTCGAGCGCAATCTTGCCCAGCGAGCCGGTGACCAGCGCCAGCAGGTTCACCGCCTCGGCAAAGCCGTCGCGCGCCACGTGCCAGGTGGTGGCAGGCACACCCAGGCCCAGTTCCTCGGCCAGTGCCTGCTGCACGGCGAAGCCCTTGTCGCCCAGCGACGCCAGCGTGCCGGCGGCCCCGGCGAACTCCACCATGGCCACGCGCGGACGCAGCTCGGCCAGGCGCTGCTGGTGGCGGTCGAACATCGCCAGCCAGATCGCCACCTTGTAGCCGAAGGTCACCGGCAGGGCCTGCTGCAAGTGGGTGCGGCCGGCCATCGGGGTGTCGCGGTGCCGGGCAGCCAGGTCGGCCAGGATGCCGCGCAGGGTGCGGATATCGGCGTCGATGCTGTCCAGCGCGTCGCGCACCTGGAGGGCCACGGCGGTGTCCATGATGTCCTGCGTGGTGGCGCCCCAGTGGACGTACCGGCCGGCATCGCCGCACATTTCCACGAGCTGGTGCACCAGCGGGAGGATCGGATAGCCGACAATGTCGGTTTCCTCGCGCATGTGGTCGAAGTCGATGCGATCGAGGCGCGAGGCGCTGGCGATGGTCTCGGCGGCATCGGCCGGAATCACGCCGACGCGGGCTTCGGCCCGGGCGAGGGCGATCTCGACGTCGATGTAGCGCTGGACCAGCGCGCCATCGGAGAAGATCTCGCGCATGGCCGCCGTGCCGAAGGCGTCGCGGAACAGCGCGGAGTCGACAACGGTACTGGCGGCGGGAATCGAAATGTTGGGCATGGTGCGACCTTGTGGCATGCTGATGGGATCTCAAATATGTTCGAACATATCGACTATTAAATATGTTCGAACATATTTGCGAAATAGACGTAAACCCGGGGCGTCAACCCGTGTGCC
Source organism: Cupriavidus sp. 10L43_2 (assembly GCF_056395265.1). Classification (NCBI taxonomy): domain Bacteria; kingdom Pseudomonadati; phylum Pseudomonadota; class Betaproteobacteria; order Burkholderiales; family Burkholderiaceae; genus Cupriavidus; species Cupriavidus sp. 10L43_2. The sequence goes on along the minus strand of NZ_JBFTJE010000008.1, from coordinate 43,012 downwards.
GTCAGCCATGCCGCACCGCGCCAATCCAGTGATGTAACGGGCCTTTATGAGTAAAACAAACGCAGCGGAGATCACCCGCGAACTGCTGGATGGCATCACCACGGGCCAATTCCCCGTGGGCACGCTGCTGCCGACCGAATTCGCGCTGTGCGAGCAGTTCCAGGCCAGCCGCTACACCATCCGGGCGGTGCTGCAGTCCCTGCAGGACATGGGGCTGGTGTCGCGCCGCAAGAACGTGGGCACCCGCGTGGAGGCCGCGCGGCCCCGGGCCGTGTTCAAACCGACGCTGGCCTCGGTGGAAGACCTCATGCAGTTCGGCGAGGCGCACCGGCGCGTGGTGCAGTCGGTGGAGACCGTGGCGGCGCCGCCAGAAGTGGCGGCCGACCTGGGCGGCGCGCCGGACACCCGCTGGCTGCGCATCTCCAGCGTGCGGCTGGACGACGGTGCCAGCGCCGCGCCCATGGCCTGGACCGATATCTATATAGATAGCGCCTACGCGGACATCGGCCCGATCGTGCGCGACACGCCCGACGTGCTGGTCAGCGCCCTGATCGAGTCGCGCCATGGGCGGCCGATTGCCGAGATCGAGCAGGACGTGCGCGCCACCACGCTGGCGGACCCGCGCATCGGCCGCGCGCTGGGGCTGGAGCCGGGGGCGGCGGTGCTGAAGATCGTGCGCCGCTATATCGACGAGGCCGGCGACACCTTCGAGGTGTCCGTGACCATCCATCCGGCGGAAACCTTTTCGGTCACGACGCGACTGAAGCGCACGGCGGGCTGATCCGGGACCTAACATGGACTAGCGCGGCCTTCGCCGCACCTTGCCAGGGAGTCCACCGCTTATGGCCACCATCCGCAACGAATCCGGGCAGCTACCCATCCGCCCCCGCCACGCCATTGCCGAATTCACCGCCGTGCTGTGGCAATTGCGCTCGATCCTGATTTTCCTCAGCGTGCTGTTCGTCCTGCTGTCGCTGGCGATGTACTACGTCGGCGGCCCGGTCGACGCGGGCAGCCGGTCGCCAGCGTCGCTCGGCGGCACCTTGTATTTCTGTGCGATTACGTCGCTGACGATCGGCTTCGGCGACGTCGTCCCGACCACCCCCCTGGGCCGCTTCCTCGCCGTGGCCCTCGGCGCGCTGGGCGTATTGGCGATGGGCGTCATGACCGCGGCGGCCGTGCAAGCGATCCAGGCTGCGGCGAGGCGAACGTTGGGGTGAGGGGCCGGGCTGGTTATCGAGGCGAAGTAACGGCCCGCAGCCGCTCGCGCGCGTAGGCGCGGACCATGGCGGATAGGCGGAAGCGCGGGCCGTCATCGGTGGCTTCCGGCGATACGAGCGACTGCGCCACCAGCGCTTCCAGCAGGTCCGCTGCTGCCGCGTTGTCGATGCCATCCGCGCCGATGGCTGCCGTGGCGGACGCCAGCGTGAACGGGCCGTCGAGCGTCGACAGCCGTTGCAGCGCGGTCTGCGCTGGGGCGGACAGCCGGGTGTAACTCCAATCCAGCGACGCGCGCAGCGAGCGCTGGCGTTCCTGCGGGCTGCGGCGGCGGGCTTCGAGCAGGTTGAATCGATCGTCGGCCTGGTCGAGCAGGCCGAGCACGCCGAACGCGTCGACGCAGCCGGCGGCCAGTTCGATGGCCAGCGGCAGGCCATCGAGCCTTCGGCAGAGTGCGGCCACGACCGGGGCGTCGCGGTCGGTCAGCGTGTAGCCGGCCCCGCTGGCCTGCGCGCGGGAGGCGAATAGCTGCACCGCGCCGAAGGTCAGCGCCCGGGGCGCGTCGATCTCGATCTCTCCCTCAGGAGGCAGGTCCAGCGGCGGCAGCCGCAGGCGGTGTTCGGCGGCGGCGCCGAGCGGGTGGCGGCTCGTGGCCAGTACCGCCACGCCGGGCGCCTGCGCCAGTTGCGCGAGCAGGGCGGCCACGGCTTCCGGTGCGTAGTCGCAGCCGTCCAGCACCACCAGCAGCCGATGGCCGGCCATGGCGTGGCCGAGCGCGTCCATCCGCGCCGCGCCGAACGCGGCGGCGAGACCCTGTACGGGGTCGGGCAGCGTGCCGAGGTCCAGGTAGCAGATCCCATCGGCATAGTCCCCCGCCAGCCGCTCGGTGGCGGCCAGCGCCACGGTGGTCTTGCCGATGCCGCCGATGCCGACCAGGCTGACAACTCGCCCCGGCTGGACCGCCGCCTGCACGCGGGCCACCTCGGCATCGCGCCCGATGATGGCGGTGAGGCGGCGCGGCAGCACGCGCGCGGCCGGTATGACCTGCGCCGCTGGCGCGGCCCCCTCGTCCACGACCTGCACCACGCCGTCGAAGCGATAGCCCTGACCCGGCACCGTGACGATGCCCGGCCCTTCCGGGCCCAGCACGCGCCGCAAATGGGCGATCTGCACGCGCAGGCTGCTGTCCTCCACGACCATGCGCGGCCACGCCACCGCGGTCAGCGCATCGCGGGAAACGACCTGCCCGGCGTGCTCGACCAGCGCGGCGAGGAGGTCGAAGGCGCGGCTGCCCAGCGTCACCGGCACGCCGTCCGCCAGCAGCTCGCGCCGCGCGGGCCGTAGCAGGAAGGCGCCAAAGCGGTACGCGCGCCCGGCCGCGCTGTCAGGGTCCGTATTCGCCATGATCATGCGCGTGCCTGCGTGGTCGCCGCGTCGGCTTCGGGTGCGATGGCCGGCATCGCGGCGCAATCCGCCAGCGCAGCCTGCGCGGTCCGGTAGTCGCGCGTGGCGTGTCCTTCGGGCATGCGTGCGCAGATCGACGCGAGCAACTCAGCCGCGCGCGTGCTGTCGTCAGCGTCGCCCAGTTCATGGCGCACCCGGGCGAGGCTGGTGGCGGCGCGCAGCGCCCAGGCGCGTGCGCCTTGGGCGTGGGCCACGTCCAACGCGTCCTCGAACGCCGATGCGGCGGCCAACCGGCCTGCGTGCGTGTGCCGATGCGGGTGCGCCTCGGCGGCCACGCGCCGCACTTCGGCCATGCACCAGCCGGACTTGCCCGCCGTCGCGCGCGTGATGGCCAGCGGCGTCACGAAGCGGGCGCCGAAGGTGGCGTAGAGATCGGCCTGCTTGCCGCCGGTGTGCGTGATCCGGGCTTGCAGGCGATGGTGCGCGTCGGTGTCGACGGCACCCGGCGCATCGTCGCGCAGCGCGAGCGCGCCGTCGAGCATCTCCACCCAGCCGTGCCACGCCACCAGCGCGTGCTGCAACGAGTGCTCGCGCAGCCGGTTGGCGTAGTCGGCCAGTGCGGTCTCGTCGCCGCGCCACAGCGCGATCGGGCAGGCCGCGAATGCCAGCGCCTGCGCCAGTGCCAGCGGCATGTCGGTCAGCGCGTCTTCCACGCACTGGGCGACCAGCGACGCGGCGCTGTCCGCGTAGCCCTCGATCCACAGCGTGCGCGCCTCGACGATGCGCATGCAGACGCGGCGGTCCACCAGCGCGGTGAGGTTGTCCACGGGCCGCACCAGCGGGCTCGGATGGGTGCGCACGTGCCGCGCGAGATGCCGCGCCGTGGCGTGGTCGCCCAGATAGTGGTGGGCCAGCGCCAGCGTGTGTTCGGCCCACACGCGGGCCATCGCATCGCCGTCCTGATCGGCCAGTGCGCACATGGTCTCGGCGTGGCGCCGCCCGGCGGCGTAGTCGCCAGAAGCCAGCGCGATCATGCCGATGCCGGCCAGCGCCTGCTGTTGCGGGCCCGATTGCGCCCCTGGCTGCGCCAGCGCGGTGGCGTCGAGCAGCGCGCGCTGGTAGGCGTCTTCGGCGCCGGCGGCCACGCCGCGCGTGTGATAGATCAGCGTGCCCAGCGCCACGCGCAGCCGCGTGGTCAGCGTGGGGTCGAGTGGGGCGGCGCCCTCGTCGGCCAGCGCCAGCGCGCGCGCCGCGTAGCCGCAGAATTCGTCGAGACGGGAGAGGAAGTAGCCCAGCGGCAGCGCGGCGATGATCAGCGTGGCGCCCAGGGCGGCGTCGCCGTCCGGGGAGAGCGCCCAGCCGATGGCGGCCCGCACGTCGTCGATGGCGTTGCCGTAGCGCGCGGCCCATTCGGCCTGCGTCAGCGTGGGCTCGTCGGTCCAGGTCGCGCGCAGCGCATCGCGCCAGTGCAGCGCGTGGCGGGCCTGCAGCTCATGGAGCGCGCCGTCCCGGGCCAGCCGTTCCAGCGCATAGGCGCGCGTGGTGGCGAGCAGCCGGTAGCGCACCACGCCTTCGCTGGCATCCACGCTGACCAGCGACTTGGCGACCATCGACGCGATGCCGGTGTCCACATCGCCCCGGCTGACCTCGGCGTCCACCAGTACCGCGCGCGCCCAGGCCAGCGTGAATTCGCCGGTGAACACGGCCAGCCGCGTCAGCACGACGCGCTCGGTGGCGGGCAGCACGTCGTAGCTCCAGTCCAGCAGCGCGCGCAGGGTGCGGTGGCGCGGCTGCACGATGTCGCTGTTGTACGCCGACATCTGGAAGCGGTCGTCCAGCAGCCGGCGCAGATGGGCGACGCCGAAGGTCTCCACGTGCGCGGCGGCCAGTTCGATGGCCAGCGGCATGCCGTCGAGGCTGGCGCAGAGCATGACCACGCCGGGCGCGTCGGCGTCCGGCAGCTGGAAGGTGTCGGCGCTGTGGATGGCGCGCTCGACGAATAGCTGCACGGCCGGGTAGCGCATCGCCTCGTCGGCGCTGATTTCGTTGCGCGGGGAGGGCAGGGCGAGCGGCGGCACGCGTTGGACCCATTCGCCCTCGCATTGCAGCGGCTCGCGGCTGGTGACGAGCAGGTGGACGTCCGGCGCCCCCTGCAGTAGCGCCAGCACCAGCAGGGCCACGGCGTCGATCACGTGCTCGCAACTGTCCAGCACGATCAGCATGCGCCGGTGCCGCAGCGCATCCACCAGCGCCGCGCGCGCGGTGGGGCCGGCCGTCATGCCGAGCGTGGCGGCCAGCGCGGCGTCCACCAGTCCCGGGTCGGCCACGCGGCCAAGGTCCACGAAGCGCACGCCGTCCGCATAGTCCGGCAGCAGCCGTTCGGCCATGGCCAGCGCGATGGTGGTCTTGCCCATGCCGCCCGCGCCGCACAGCGTGAGCAGGCGCCGCTGCGGCAGGCTCTGGGCGAGCGCGGCGATCAGGGTTTCCCGGCCGATGACGCGGGTCACGCGGGCGGGGAGGTGGGCGTCATGGGCGGGGGCTGCCGGGAGTGCGCCGGGCGCACCTTCGGCGGTGGCGCGTGCCACCGGCGCGACGAAGCAGTAGCCGCGTCCGGCCACGCTGGCGATGTAGCGCGTGCCGCCCTGGCCATCGCCGAGCACCTTGCGCAGCGCACCCATGTGCACGCGCAGCGTGGCTTCCTCGGCATCGCCGTCGGGCCAGGCATAGGCGATCAGCGCGGCCTTGCCCACTACCTCGCCGGCACGTTCGACCAGCGCGGCGAGGATGCTGCGCGCACGCGCACCCAACCGCACGGGGCGGCCGGACTCCAGCAAAAGGCGCTGCGCGATATGCAGCGTAAACGGACCAAAGGCGACCGGTGGGTCGGCTTTGACGGCAGGGGCGCGGCTAGTCAAGATGGATTCCTCGCCGGCGGGGGCGAGCCGGACGAAGCGCTATTCTGAATGGCCTGCCCGCGATGAGCAAATCCACCGCACGATGGAGGATAAAAAAATAGCCCGGCACGTCCTTGCGGGCGTGCCGGGCATTCCGGGTATCAGGCGCCGGATGTCACGGGCGGCTGGCTTGCCGCCTGACGGTTCGCCTTACTTCTTGGCGCCGTCGGTGTACGGATCAGGCTTGCCGGTCTTGGCGCCGTCCAGGTACGGGTCGGGCTTGCCGCTCTTGGCGCCCGAGGTGTACGGGTCCGGCTTGCTCGGCGCCAGGTCGGTCTTGGTCGACGACTTCGCGCCATCCGTGTACGGATCGAACTTGCCGGACTTGGCACCGTCGGTGTACGGGTCGGGCTTGCCGACCTTGGCACCTTGCGTGTACGGGTCCACGGGCTTTTGCTGGGCGTGGGCCAGCGGCATCGCGACGATGGCAGCGGCGGCGACGAACATGCTGGAGATAAGGGTCTTGCTCATAAGGGCCTCGCGGGATGGGGCGCGATTCAGATACCTGCCTCGACTGCGCCCTCAACAGCTTTATAAGCCATCGGGCAGGTGGCGCTTTGTGTCTTGATCAGCATACTGACTAAACAGTAGACGCATCAATCGTGCCGATCAATTTGTGATGCAAACGTCGCATCAGGGCCGTGCGTTGCAGAAAATACCGTGTAAAGCCCGGGGAACCTGTCGGCTTCAGTGACGGTTTTCAGACACTTTTGCCCTTGCGCGGGGTCTCGCGCACGGCGACGGCCGGTACGTCGACGATGTCCCCTTCGGATGTCGCCACGGCGGCGATGTCGGGCATCACCGGCATCGCGGGCAGCAGCGTCGGCATACCGAACATGCCGAACATGCGGCCCCAGTTGTCGAGCCAGGCGCGCTGCATGGCCGCGCCTTGCTCCAGCATGGCGGTGGCGTAGTGCATCGGGATCGAGAAGAAGGGCATCTGGTTGGTCCACTGCCGCGCGTACAGTTCCTCGGGGTCTTGCGGCATGAAGCAGGAGGCCCAGTCGAACTGGGCTTCATCCATCCAGGATTTCGCGAAATCGGCGTTCAGGCCCATCATCTTGCGCCAGTTCTCGATCATCTTGTCGTCCAGCGCGTAGGCGCCCTGGAACGAAAAAGCGGGGAAAGACCACAGCGTCGGTGGAAGGCTGTTCATGGTGGAAAGCTCCGGTGGATACCTTGGGTGGAAGGTGGGTCCTGCGCAGGGGTTGCCTACATGCTTATCCAGTATGGACGCTCGGTCAACCAGCGTATGGATGACTTCTGTGAAGTTTGGTGATCCTGGCCCGCTTTGTCCGCCCAGGCGGCCCGGCACAGGCACAATACCGGCTCCGCGTGACAGATCTGGGATGAAGACGATGGAATTGCGCCAATTGCGCTACTTCGTGCATGTGGTGGAGTTGGGCAGCATGGGCCAGGCGGCCCAGCGGCTGGGCGTGGTCACGTCCGCGCTGAGCCAGCAGATCAGCCGGCTCGAGAGCGAACTGTCCACGCGGCTGCTCCAGCGCACCTCCACCGGCGTGGTGCCGACCGACGCCGGGCTCGCCTTCTGGCGCCAGGCCCAACTCGCGCTGCGCCATGCCGATGACGCCGCCCGCGCCGCGCGCACCGCGCGCCTCTCGGGCCATGTCAGCGTGGGCATGGCGCCGAGCACACTCTCCGTCATGGGCCCGCCGTTCATGCTGGCCATGCGCGAGCGCTACCCGGACATCCGCCTGCATCTGGTGGAGAGCCTCTCGGGCAACCTCGCCACGATGATCGGCGCGCGCCAGCTTGACCTCGCCGTGCTGTTCCAGCTCGAACCCGGCCAGCGCTGGAGCGTGGTGCCGCTGCTGGAGGAACGGCTGTTCGTGATCGCCCGGCCGGACCAGCCGGGCCTGCCGACCACCGATCCGGTGCATCTGGAGGCACTCGACGGCCTGCCGCTGATCCTGCCCAGCAACGCGCACGGCCTGCGCGCGGTGCTGAACGCGGCCTTCGCGCGTAGTGAGCGCTCTCTCAACGTGGTGGCGGAGATCGACGGACTGGCCGTGCTGATGGATGCGGTGCGCGCCGGCCTCGGGGCCACCATCCAGCCCGGCGCGGCCGTGGCGCGGCATCTGGGCGAGCCGCTGGTGCTGATCGAGATTGCCGATGCGGGCGTGCGCCGGCCCAACCTGCTGGTCAGCCTGTCCGACGACGAACTGTCCCCGGCCGGCCTGGCCGCCCGCAGCGTGCTGGACAGCGTGGCGCGCGGGCTGGTAACGGCGGGCCGCTGGCCCGGGGCGACCCTTCACAAATCCTGAAGACCTCCCGCCGGCGTGGGGCTGGTTGTGACGCGGACGTCTCAGTACAGTGGGGGGATTACATATCCAGAAAATCCCCCGGAGACCCGCATGACCATCCGCATGCCGCGCCGTGCCGTGCTCAAGGCCTGCCTTGGCGCCGCCGCCACCCTTGCCGCCCTCCCTGCCATCCCCACCTTCGCCGCCGATAGCTGGCCGTCCAAGCCGATCACGCTGGTCGTGCCTTTCGCCTCGGGCGGCACCACCGACATCATCGGCCGGGCCGTGGGCCAGAAACTGGGCGAGGCGCTGGGCCAGCCGATGGTGGTGGACAACCGCCCCGGCGCGGGCGGCACCATTGGCGGGTCCATCGTGGCGCGCGCCAATCCGGACGGCTACACCTTCCTGCTGGCCACCGTCGCCCACACCATGGCGCCGGGCATCTACAAGACCCTGCCGTACGACTTCCAGAAAGACCTGGAACCGATCGGCATGGTGGCGCTGACGCCGAACGTGCTGCTGGTCAATCCGTCGATTCCGGCCAAGACCGTGCAGGAGCTGATCGCCTATATCAAGGCGCATCCGGGCAAGGTGAACTACGGCTCGGCGGGCATCGGCAGCACCGAGCACCTCTCGGGCGAGCTGTTCCGCGCGGCCACCGGCACCGACATCGCCCACGTGCCGTACAAGGGCGGCGCGCCGATGATGACGGACCTGATCGCCGGCCAGATCCAGATGGCCATCGAGACCAGTCCGTCGGCCAATCCGCATGTGAAGAGCGGCAAGGTGAAGGCGCTGGCGGTGACCACGGCCAAGCGCTCGGCGGCCTATCCGGGCGTGCCGACCGTGGCGGAAAGCGGCGTGCCGGGCTACGAGGTGACCACGTGGTACGCGCTGATGGCGCCGCACGGCACGCCCGAGGCCGTGCGCCAGCGCATGAGCGCCGAGCTGGCCAAGGTGCTGAAGCAGCCGGACGTGCAGAAGCGCTTCGAGGAACAGGGCGTGACCGCCGGCGACATGACGCCGCCGCAGCTCGCCGGCTTCATCAAGACCGAGACCGTCAAGTGGACCAAGGTGGCCAAGGACTCGGGGGCCAAGGCGGAGTAAGCGCCCAACGCGCCTAGATCGACCGCCGGATCTCCGCCACGCCGAACGCGGCCAGCGCGAGGCCGGTGACGCGGTCGATCCACTGCCGCACGCGCTGGCCCAGCGCGTGGCGGGCGCCGGTGACCATCGCCACCAGCACGCACCACCAGGCAATCGATCCGCAGAACACCCCCAGCACCGTGGTCAGGGCGATGGGGGTCGAGAACGGCCCGCGCGGCGCCAGTGTGGCGAACAGCGCGGCGAACATGATGATGGTCTGCGGGTTGGTCAGCGTCAGCAGCAGGGCGCTGGCGAAGGCCCGGCGCCTCGAGCCGTTGCCGCGCAGCGTGGCCACGGTCTCGGTCGGCGTGTGGAAGAACGTGCGCAGGCCCAGGTAGACCAAAAACAGCCCGGCCGCCAGGTGGAGCGGCTTGTCATAGGCCAGCATGAACTGCGAGATGCCGACCAGCCCCAGCGCCGCCACCATCCCGTAGACCGCATCGCCACAGGCAATGCCAAGCCCGATCGCCAGCCCGGCACGCGGCCCCTCGGCCAGCGTGCGGCGAATGCAGAGCATGCCCATCGGGCCGACCGGGGCGGCCACCGCCAGGCCAACGCCGGCAGCGGTCAGGAACAGGGTGGACAGGGACATCGGGCCTCCTTTTTTTATCGATCTTGGGGTTTGCGTCAGGCCGGCGCCGGTGCCGCCGGCGCGGCGTTCTTGCTCAGGAACTGGGCCAGCTCCACGGCCGGCACGGGCCGCCCGAACAGCCAGCCCTGCCCGTAGTCCACGCCCTGCTCGCGCAGGTAGTCGGCCTGGGCGCTGTCCTCGATGCCTTCGGCCACCACCTCCAGCCCGAGCGAGCGCGCCATGGCGATGATATGCGGCGCCACGGTGCTGGTGGCCGCCTCCTGTCCCATCGTATCGACGAACGACTTGTCGATCTTGAGCGCATCCACCTTGAAGCTCTCCAGGTAGGAGAGGCTCGAGTACCCCGTGCCGAAGTCGTCGATATAGACCGGATGGCCGGCGTCCCGGAAGGCCTGGATGGTGTCGCGCGCCACGTCCGGCTCCAGGAAGCCGCGCTCGGTGGCCTCGATGCGGATCTGCGCCGGCGCGATGCCGGTGTCCCGCAGCCTCGCGTCGAGCACGCTCAGGAAGCGCCGGCTCTTCAGGTCCTCCGCGCCCACGTTGATCGAGACATAGAACGACGGATGCCGCCGCAGCAGCGTGCCCAGCTCGGTCAGCACGATGTCCAGCACCTGATCGGTGATCTGCTGGATCAGCCCGGCGTTCTCGGCCATCGGGATAAACAGGTTGGGACGCACCAGCCGGCCGTTACGGCGCCAGCGCACGAGCGCCTCCACGCCCACGCAGTGGTTGTCCGAGAGCGCGACGATGGGCTGGTAGTGCACCGCCATCTCGTGGCGCCGCACCGCGCCGCGCAACTCGCCCTCCAGGCTGAAGCGCCGCGTGGCGCGCCGCCAGACCAGGATGCCGAATGGCACCCCGGCGGCCAGCCCGACGATCAGCCCGCCCACCAGCAGCGCCTTCCAGTTGGTCAGCAGTGCCGCGCGCGGGGCCAGCACCACCACCGCGAACGGCATCGTGCGTGACTTGCGCAGCACTACGGCGGCGTCGTCCTCATGCTCGGCGGCGCCGCCGGTGCCGTAGGCATGGTCGGCGTAGGCGCGCTGCAGCCGGGCGAGGTTGGCGCCCTGCGTGGTGGCGAAGATGCGGCCGGCATCGGTATGCACCACGGCGAGCATGCGCGTGTCGCGGTCCACCACATCGACGAAAACCTGCGGATCGATCGACACATGGTTGCCGTTGCGGCCCATCAGGATGGTCCGACGCGGCGCGCTGAACGGGTTGGCGAGGTCGAACCAGAAGTCGTAGCCATCGGGCGTGCGCCAGTCGGGCGGCGGCAGCGGCAGGGTGCGCGCCTGCACCGGGCCCAGCAGCGCCGAGCACAGGCGGCGGCCGCGGCCATAGACGCCGGCGTCCTGGAGGAAGCGATAGCTGTAGGTGATGCGCCGGAGTTCGACGAGATTCGACGGGGAGCAGGGCTCGTCGCGGAGCTGCTCCATGTCCTGGATGGCGCTGATGGCCTGGCTCATGACCGCTTCGCCGCGCCGCAGCGCCGCGTCGGCGAACACCGCGAGTTGGTCGGCTTCGCGCCGATTGGCCTCCAGCTGCGCCATGAACACGCCGATTCCCACCGGGAACAGCGTAGCCAGGGTCGCCAGGGCAATCGTCAACGCGAGAAACCAGCTGCGCTGCATCGGAGAACATCCCCTCCTGGAGAACCGCGCCGAACGCGGCGCTCCCAAGGATGCGCCGCTCCCCATGATGTACCGGATCGTCAACGCCCGGTTGATCGGCAGGCCATCGGCCCGCCCCTGGGGAGCATAACTAACAATTACGGGTCATGTCTGGTCATTGCCGTGGATTTTGCATTTTTTCCATGGCGGGCATTGATGGAGACCTTGGCCGGATGGTGGATGGCGGCCGGAGGCCAGGGGGCCTACAGCCGCACGCCGGGGATGAGCGCGGCGGCGCGGGCGCTGCCTGCCTCCGGGGCGGCCTGCTCGCCCTGGCCGGGGGGAGGGGGCGGGCGGCGGCCATCGCGGGACAGCGGCGGACGGTCCGGCGGCGGATGATCGGAAAACCCCTCGCGCGGGGCGGTGCCGGCGGGGTCCACCACCAGCGTCAGCGTGGCCACGTAGCGGTCGTGCGCCTCGCGCACGGCGCCGAGCACGGTCTCGCCGGCCATCAGCGCGATGCCGTCGTTGCTGTTCAGCGTGCCGCGCACCTGCCGGCGCCGGTAGGCAGGGAGCTGGCTATACAGATACTCGTTGAGCGCATCGGGCAGGAAGCACTGCGTGGTCAGGTGCGCCCGGCCGGCCGGGTCGAGCACCTTCATATGCAGATGGGTGGCGCGCCCGGCGTACCAGCCGGGATAGATCGTGCGGAACATCGCCACGCCATCGGCGCCCACTGGCTGGCTGCCGCGCAGGAAGGTCTGGCCGCGCGTGGCAATGCGCTGGCCCTTGTCGTCGCGCTGGCCGTCATAGCCCGAGTACACGCCGGCGGCGTTGCAGTGCCAGAGATCCACGCGCTGGCCGGCGAGCGGGCGGCCCTGCACGTCCACCACGGTGAAGCGCACCTCGAGCGGCACGCCGGGCTGGCCTTCGGTGATGTCCTGCCGGATCTTGCCCGCATCGAAGTAATACGGGCCCTCGGTGGTCTGGGCGGTCAGGGGGAGCGTGGCGGCGGTGGCCGGCCGGGGTTCGGCGGCGGGTGCCACGCGGGCCAGCACGGTCAGGCCGGCGCTGCCCAGGCCCAGCGCCAGCAGGTGGCGCCGGCGGGGGATCGATGCTGTCGATGGTGGCGAGGCAGGAGAGTCGGGCATCGCACGCTCCGTAAAAAGCTGGAATGCCCAGTGTAGTCGCGGGGGTGCCCCGCCAGTGTTTCGCGTCTGTGTCGCCCCGGCTACACGTGGTAAACGGGGCGACCAAGGGGGCGATCGGCGGATCAGAGCGCCGATTTCACCACCGCGCCGGAGGCGAAGAAGCTCTCCAGGTTCTCGAACACGAGGCCGGCCATGGCTGCGCGCGTCTCGTGCGTGCCGCTGGCCACGTGGGGCAGCAGGACCACGTTGTCCAGGCCGAACAGCGCCTCGGGCACGTGCGGTTCGTTCTCGTAGACGTCCAGCCCGGCGCCGGCGATGCGCTTGTGGGTCAGGGCGTCGACCAGCGCGGCCTCGTCCACCACGGTGCCGCGCGCGATATTGATCAGGTAGCCCTGCGGCCCGAGCGCTTCCAGCACGCCGGCGGAGATCAGGTGGCGCGTCTCGGGCCCGCCCGAGGTGGCCACGACCAGGAAGTCCGCCCAGCGCGCCAGCGCCTCCACGGACGGCTCGAAGCCATAGGCCACGCCGTCCTGCGGCTTGCGGCCGAAGTAGCGCACTTCCATGTCGAAGCCCGACGAGCGCTGCGCGATCACGCGCCCGATACGCCCCATGCCGACGATGCCCAGCCGCTTGCCGCTGACGCGCGTGGTCAGCGGATACGGGGCCTTGGGCCACGCGCCGCGCCGCACGTAGCGGTCTGCCGCGCTGACCTGGCGCGCCGCGTCCATCAGCAGGGCGAACGCCGTGTCGGCCACGCAGTCATTGAGCACGTCCGGCGTGTAGCCCACCGCGATGCCGCGCGCGCGGGCGGTGTCCAGGTCGAGCTTGTCGAGCCCCACGCCGAAGCTGGAAATCACGCGCAGGTTCGGCAGCGCGGCCAGCATCTTGCCGTCCACGCCGGTGGCGGCCCGGGTGGTCATCGCCACGAACTCGGCGCCGTGGGCGGCCAGGTAGCCGGCGGGGTCGGTCTCGGCCCAGAGCGGGTGCACGTCGAAAGATTCGGCCAGGCGGGCTTCGGTGTGTTCGGGCAGGCGGCCGTGCTGCAGGAGGCGGGGTTTCATGCGGAATTGGTCCTGTCTGGGAGAGATCTGGGAAGAAGGGCGGGGCGCGGCCGGGGGCGGCGCGCCCGTCATTATCGGGGAGGATGCTTGCGGAAGGCTTGCGGTCAGTAGATGCTCGGCTCACCCACGGGGTCGCCGAAGTCGGTCTGCAGGAAGTCGAAGTCGCAGCCGTCGTTGGCCTGGCGGATGTGCTGCGAGAACATGAAGCCGTAGCCGCGCGCATAGCGGGGCGGCGGCGGGGTCCAGGCGGCGCGGCGGCGCGCCAGTTCTTCGTCGGATACCTCCAGGTGGATGCTGCGCCGGTCGATGTCCACCGAGATCAGGTCGCCGGTGCGCACCAGCGCGAAGGGCCCGCCGATGTACGCCTCGGGCGACACATGGAGGATGCAGGCGCCATAGCTGGTGCCGCTCATGCGCGCGTCGGACATGCGCAGCATGTCGCGCACACCCTGCTTCACCAGCTTCTTCGGGATCGGCAGCATGCCCCATTCCGGCATGCCGGGGCCGCCCTGCGGGCCGGCGTTGCGCAGGATCAGGATGTGGTCGGCGGTCACGTCGAGGCTCTCGTCCTCCACGGCAGCCTTCATCGACGGGTAATCGTCGAACACCAGCGCCGGCCCGGTATGGCGGAAGTAGCGCGGGTCGCAGGCGCTCGGCTTGATCACGCAGCCGTCCGGCGCGATATTGCCGCGCAGCACGGCCAGCGCGCCTTCCCGGTACAGCGCGTTCTCCGTCGTACGGATCACATCGTCATTGTGGACTTCGGCCCCGGCGATGTTCTCGCCCAGCGTACGGCCGGTCACGGTCAGCGCGGTCAGGTCGAGCTTGTCCCGGATGCGGCTCATCAGCGCCGGCAGCCCGCCCGCGTAGTAGAAGTCTTCCATCAGGTACTTGTCGCCGCTGGGCCGGATGTTGGCGATAACTGGCACGTGCCGGCTGGCGGCGTCGAAGTCGTCCAGCCCGATGTCATGCCCGGCGCGGCGCGCCATGGCAATCACGTGGATGATGGCGTTGGTGGAGCACCCCATGGCCATGGCCACCACGATGGCGTTCAGGTACGCCGCCCGGGTCTGGATGCCCGCCGGCGTGAGGTCTTCCCAGACCATGTCGACGATGCGCCGGCCCGACTCGGAGGCCATGCGGATATGGTTGGCGTCTGCCGCCGGAATCGACGATGCGCCGGGCAGGCTCATGCCCAGCGTCTCGGCGATGGCGGTCATGGTGCTGGCGGTGCCCATCGTCATGCAGGTGCCGTGGCTGCGCGCGATGCCGCCCTCGATGCCGATCCACTCGGCCTGGCTCAGGTTGCCGGCGCGGCGCTCGTCCCAGTATTTCCAGGCGTCCGAGCCGGAGCCGAGCACGTTGCCCTTGTAGTTGCCGCGCAGCATCGGCCCGGCCGGCACGTAGATGGCGGGCACGCCGGCGCTGGTGGCGCCCAGCAGCAGGCCCGGCGTGGTCTTGTCGCAGCCGCCCATCAGCACCGCGCCATCCACCGGATGCGAGCGGATCAACTCCTCTGCCTCGATGGCGAGCAGGTTGCGGTAGAGCATGGTGGTCGGCTTGACCGAGCTTTCGGAGAGCGAGATGGCGGGCAGCTCCACCGGGAAGCCGCCGGCCTGCAGGATGCCGCGCTTGACGTCTTCCACGCGCTGGCGGAAGTGGGCGTGGCAGGGGTTGATGTCCGACCAGGTGTTCAGGATGGCGATGAGCGGCTTGCCCATCCACTCGTCGGGCGCGTAGCCCATCTGCATGATGCGCGAGCGATGGCCCGAGGAGCGCAGGTCATCGGGGGCAAACCAGCGCGCGCTGCGCAGCGCGTCGGGCGTCTTTCTTCGAACCGTCATGTGTCTCCACCGTTGCTGTCGTCACGGCGCCTGCCAGGCAGCACGCCGTTGGGGTGTGGGTTGGAGGCACTAGTGTATTGGCACGCACACCGACCCGCAACGCCGGAGACCTGTGGCGGCGCCGGCTACTCTGCCTCGAGGATCGAGAGGATGTTGCCGGCCGGGTCCTTGAACCACGCGATGACGGGGCCGCCTTCGCCCCGGCAGATGCCGCGCGCGTCGGTCTTCAGGTCGGGTTCGTCATACATTTCAAAGCGCACGCCGTGGTGCGAGAGGTCGTCCACGGCCTTGTCGACGCTGGCGACCGGGAAGTTCAGCACCGTGAACGTGGCCGGCGCGTGGTTGGGTTTGGGGTAGAGCAGCACGTGGTTGCCGCCGGCCAGGTTGAGCGCGAGCATGCCGTGCTCCTCCGTGACCACGAGGCCGAGCGTGTTGGCGTAGAAGTCCTTGGCCATGGCGAGGTCGTTGACCGAAAATCCGCTGAAAGCATGGCTGTCCCTGAGCATGTTGGTCTCCTGGATCGGGCTGGTGGGGGGCGCCTGCATGGGCGCATCATGGCCCAGTATGGTTCATCGGCCCCCTTCCCCCAAATGACAAATCGATGATGTCCCGCCCGCCGTCCACCCCGCCGTCCACCCCGCCGTCCACCCCGCCGTCCACCCTCCCGGCACCCCCCGCCACGGCAGCCACCACGGCCGCCCTGACCGCGCTGGCGATGGTCGCCTTCGCGGCCAATTCGCTGCTGGCGCGGGCGGCGCTGAAGGGCACCGGCATCGACGCGGCCACGTTCACGCTGGTGCGGGTGGCTTCGGCCGCCCTTGTGCTGGGGGCGATCCTGCACCTGCGGGCGCGGGGCAGGGCGCGCATGGGGGGCGACTGGATTGGCGCGGCGGCGCTACTGGTCTACGCGTGCGGCTTTTCGTTCGCCTACCTGCGGCTGGCCGCCGGCACCGGGGCGCTGGTGCTGTTCGCCAGCGTGCAGGCGACCATGATCGGCGATGGCCTGCGGCGCGGCGACCGCCTGCGCGCGGTGCAGTGGCTCGGCATTGCGCTGGCGCTGGCGGGGCTGGTCTGGCTGGTGCTGCCGGGTTTGCAGGCCCCGCCGCCCGGGGCGACGCTGCTGATGGCCGTCGCCGGCATCGGCTGGGGCGTCTATTCGCTGCGGGGCCGGGGCGCGCCGGACGCGCTGGCCGCCACCGCCGGCAACTTCGTGCGCGGGGTGCCGATAGCCTTGGCGGTGAGCGTGGTGAGCGTGGGGGCGGTCGCCCAGCTTTCGGTCGACTGGCGCGGGGTGGTGCTGGCGGTGGCCTCGGGCGCCGTGACGTCCGGCATCGGCTATGTGATCTGGTACGCCGCGCTGCGCGGGCTGGCGTCCACCACGGCGGCCACGGTGCAACTGAGCGTGCCGGTGCTGGCCGCGCTGGGCGGCATCGCCTGGCTGGGCGAGCCGATGACCGCGCGGCTGGCCGTCAGCGCGGTGGCCATCCTCGGCGGGATCGCGCTGGTCATTGCCGCGCGGCGGCGCTGATTCCCCTTCTTACTTCTCTTCCACGGCGCGCGGCTCGTTCTCCACGCTCGGCACCGCGTCGCCGCTCATCGGTTCGGCCATCTTGCGGTGCTGTTCCGCCAGCACATCGGACGGCGTGACCATGGCGATGGCCGCGCGCAGCTTGTTCTGCCAGCCGGTAATCACGTCGCCCTCGCCCCGCATCATGGCCTCGAAGCCGATGCGCGCCACCTCGGCCGGATCGGCCTTCTTCTCCTGGGCGATGCGCGTGTCGAGCATGTCGGCGCGGTCGAAGAACTCGGTCTCCGTGGCCCCCGGCATCAGGCAGGTCACCGTGACGCGGGTATCGCGCAGTTCGTGGCGCAAGGCGAACGAAAACGAGTCCAGGAAGGCCTTGGTGGCGTTGTAGACCGCCTGATAGGTGCCCGGCATGAAGCCGGCGATGGACCCGGTGATCAGGATCCGGCCCTCGGCGCGCTCGCGCATGGTCTGGCCGATGTGATGGAGCAGGTAGAGTGTGCCGGTGACGTTGGTTTCCACCACATGCTCGATATCGGCAAATGCCTGGTCCAGGAAGGCGCGGCCCAGGCCGCGCCCGGCGTTGGCGCACAGCACGTCCACCTGCCGCCCGCGCGTGGCGGCCAGCAGCTTGTCCACGCCGGCCGGGGTGGAGAGATCGGCCTGGATGGCCTCGATGGTGGTGCCTTCGGTGCGCAGTGTCTGCGCCGCCGCTTCGATCTGCGGCTCGTCCGCCGCGATGATCAGGTCCATGCCGTGGTCCGCGCAGCACTGCGCGAGGTGATAGCCAATGCCCGTAGAGGCACCGGTGACCACGGCCAGCCGGCGCGTGCCGGTGACCGGGGCGCGCTCGGGATCGTCCAGGCGGTCGATGGGGGTCTCGATCGGGTCCATGGGGGTGTCTCCGTTATCGAATAGGAATTCCCTGACCGCCGCAAGCTTCGTTCCACGCCGCCGGCGCCCGCCCGGAGGGGGCCGCCTCCCTCCGTTTGTAGGGATTGCCACGGCGCGCTGCTCGGGCGAGCGTTTTATTTTGACAACATTACAAACCGCGAAGCGGGTACTTACCTATGGCATGCGTAGCCGCTTGATGTTGCGCTAGGAGGTTTTGTCAATCATTGGTCAGAATTGATAGATTTTTAACTTTTCCTGGATGACCGCGATGCTGAGAGTCATGATTTCCAACACAGATCAGCTTGGGCAAGTGCTGCAAGGCGCACGCAAGGTCGCCGGCCTGACCCAGGCGGAAGCGGCTGCCCGGCTCGACATCAGTCAAAGCCGGATTTCGCATATGGAGCTGAACCCCGAGACCATCAGCGCGGGGCAACTGCTGGCGCTGCTCGGGGCCTATGACCTCGATCTCGTCGTGCAGGACCGCGCGATCGGGGAAGCGGAAATTCAGAAGTTCGAGTGGTAAGGCCCGGATCAATCCGCCCGGCTCAGGGCAACAGCGTTTCGCCCTCGCGCAGCGCGGCAAGCGTCGCAAGATGATCGGCAAAGCCGCCGGCCAGCCGGCCACGGGCGCGCGCGCTGGTGGTCACCTGCGGCAGCGTGCTCCAGGCGATATGCGCGTTGATGGCCTGCAGCGCCTCGATCAACGCCACATCCTCGCTGACCGGGTGCGGCAGGAAGCCGCCCGCGCGCCGGTAGGCATGTGAGCAGACCCCGAGGTTGGCGCCGTGGACATGCCGGTGCCCCTCCTCGCGCCGGTAGCGCGCGGCAAACCGCACGGCCACGTGCGGCGGCTGGGGGCTCCAGTCCTCCACCGTCACCAGTCCGCAGACCGCATCGGCGCGTAGCGCAAGCTGCGCCACCAGCCAGTCCGGCGCTACGCGGCTGTCGGCATCGGTAAAGGCCAGCCAGCGCGCCTGCTGGGCCAGCAGGTGCTGGGCGCCGGCACGACGGGCCTCGCCCACGTTGCGCGCGGCAATCGTCAGGCAGGTGATGCGCTCCGGCGCGTGGCATTGGGCGATGGCGGCCGAGCCGTCGTCGCAGGCATCGAGCACAATCACCACGCGCACCGCCTCGCCGCCGAGCGCCGGATGGGTGGCGGCCATGGTCAGCGCCCGCAGGCACGCCTCCAGATGGTCTTCCTCGTTGTGAACAGGCACGACCACGCCGATCATGGCGCCTCCCGCTGGCGGAGTGGCCGCGCGTCGCGCGACCAGACTTCGAGCAGGAAATCCGGCTCCAGATGCCGCACATGGCGATGCAGCCCCGGCTGCCGCGCGATGGCAGCGTGCACGTGCCGCGTGGGCTGGGTGCGCTCGGCGAACGGCCGCAGCCAGTGGCACGCCAGGATCACGCCCGCATCGGTCAGCGCGCCGGCCGCGCGTTGCGCGGTCTCAAGCCAGGTATCCGGGGCGAAGAAGTAGCCGATCTCGCTGAGCACGATCAGGTCGAAGGCGGCCTCGGGGCCATTCGGCCATTCCGCAGGCAGGTTGGCGGTGGCCACCTTTACGTGCCTGTGCCGCGCCACGCGCTCCTGCGCGCAGGCCACGGCGCGGGGCACGAGATCGACGGCCAGCAGGTGGTCGCAGCGCGTGGCGAGGCGATCGGTCAGCATGCCGGTGGCGCAGCCGGCCTCGAACGCCGCGCCGTAGCGCGCGTCAGGCAGCGCGGCGAGCACCACGTCGCGCTTGCGGGCCTCGTACCAGAGCGACTCGAAGCCCCACGGGTCGGGGTTGTCGAACATGGCGTGGAAATCCGTGGCGGTTGCGGTCATAGCGCCCCCATATCGCTATCGTCCTGCGCCAGCCGTTGACCCAGCGCGGCGAGGTCGCGTTCGGCATGGCTCTGGCGCAGCAGCACGGGCAGGTCGGCGTACAGCGCGGCCAGCGTCGGGTTGCGGCACAGCGGGCCGGCGCCGAGCGTGTTGCCGGCGTGCTGGATCACGCGCAGCACGGCGGCCTCGATCACGGTGCGGGCGCGCATGGCCGGCACGAAGGCGTCTTCGGTGGGATGGGCGTCGATCCATTGCGCGGTCTCGCGCAGCAGCGCGGCGCTGGCGTGCAGGTCGCCGTCGATGGCGGCGAGGTGGGCGGCGGCGTGGGGATCGTCCCGCTTCTTCAGCGCCGCGCGCACGGCGTGGGCGAGCGGCAGCGCCGCACCATGCCAGCAGGCCGCGATGCCGGCCCCGCCGTGCCAGAAGCCGGGGCGGCGCAGGTAGGCATCGGGCGCGGTGAGCAGCAGCGCGGGGCAATCGTCGAACAGGACATCGCCGCTATCGGTGGCGGCCATGCCCACGGCGTGCCAGCCCTCGCGCGTGACGGTGACGCCGGGTCCGGCCATGTCGACGATGGCCAGCCGCTGCGGACCGGGCTCCGCCTGATCCAGCCAGCAGGTGACGAGCGCGTGCGAGACCTCCCAGGCGCCTGAACACCAGGCCTTGCGGCCGGTGAGGCGGGCGGGGGTGAAGCTGTCGGTGCCGCTGTCGTTGCCGGTCAGGCCGGCAATGTGCGGGATGCTGGGCGAATCATCGGTCTGCACGCGCAGGCGTGCATCGGGCGGTTCCGCCGCCCAGATCGCCCAGCTTGAGTCGGGAGCCGGCGTGGCGCCGGCGACTTCGGCGAGGATGGCCAGCGCATCGGCATGGGCCTCGAACAGCTTGATGGCTACCGCGCCCCGCCTGGCGGCGATGGTGGCGAACAGTTGCCAGCGCGCCAGCGTCTGGCCATGGCCGGGGAGGGGGATGTTGCCGCCCCGGACGAACTCGGAGATCAGGGCCCCGAGGTGGGCGTGCGCGCCGTGATCGTCCGGAAAGTCGCCCATGGTGCCTCCATCCTCGTGCCAGCATCGGAATCTGTCACTTTGGAGGGTACGCACGGCGCCGCGCGGCGCCTGCCGGCAAACGGCGCGCCGCGATGTCAGCCGAATCCCACAGGGGGTTTGGTTACGGCAGGTAGCCCAGCACGCGCCACCAGAGGTAATCCAGCGGCAGCAGCACCACCACCGTGATGGCCGCCAGCGCCAGGCACAGCCGCGTGCCGTGCCGCAGGCCCACGCCGCCCAGCTGCATGGCGATGACGATGGGCGGCGACTGGTAGGGGAAGAACACCGTCGAGAACACCGGTACCTGCAACATCAGCACCGTTTCCAGCGGCAGGCCGGTGGCGGTGGCCAGGTCGCGCGCCAGCGGCGTCATCACGGCGGGGAGCGCGGGCAGCGTCGACATCAGCCCGAGCACGGCGCCCATGGCGCCCAGCGCGCCGACATTGCCGGCGGTGTGGCCCGGCGCCAGCGGCAGCCAGTGCAGCAGCGCTGCGCTGATGGCCGTGCCGAGGCCGGTGTGCTCGACCACCGCGCCCAGGCCGAGGAAGCCGGCCACGTAGAGCAGTGGCACCAGATGCACCTGCTCGGTCAGCGCCTTGGGCGAGACCAGTCCGATGCCGGGCAGCAGGCAGACGATGCACGCCGCCAGCGAGATCCAGGCGGGCGAGATGCCGTGCCAGGCGTCCGTGGCGAACGCGGCCACGGCCAGCGCCAGCAGCACCGCGAGCAGCGTTTCGGGCTTGCTCATGGCCGTGCGCGCGGTGGCCGGCTGCGGCGTCATCGCCGCCGTTTCCGGGAACAGCTTGCAGACCAGCCAGACCAGCACCACGGTCTTCAGCGCGCCAAGCACCGGGAAATGCAGCAACAGGTAGCTGCCATAGCTCAGGTTGATGCCATAGAGCGAATTGGCCGCGCCGAGCAGCACGCTGTTGGGAATGTTGGCCGGCAGGATCGACGTGGGCGGCATGTAGCTGGCCGCCGCCACGGTCAGCACCATGCCGATGCGCCCGTTCGAACCGGGCCGGAAGCCGAGGCGGTCCGACAGCGCCAGCACGATCGGCATCAACAGCAGCACCCGGCCCGTGGTGGACGGCATCAGGAACGCCAGCCCCACCGCGCTCATGGCCACCGTGGCAATCACCTGCGGATAGGTGTTGACGCGCTTGTGGAAGATGATGTCCGCCAGCCGCAGCGCCAGCCCCGTGCCGCGCAGCGCCACGCCGGTCACCGCGCCGCCGAACATCAGCCACCAGGCTGTGGACGTGAAGCCGGAGAAGACCACCGGCGCGGGCGCAATGTGGAGGACCACTGCGCACAGGAAGAACAGCAGCGTGGCGGTCGGTTCGGGCAGTGCGCCGGTGGCCCAGCAGCACACGGTGGAGACCACCAGCGCGCCGGCCCAGATCAGCGCCGGCGGGGCCCCGGCGGCCTGGCCGGCGATCCAGACCGCGGCGATGCTGGCGGCGATCAGCAGGGCGGCGCGGATGGAGTCTGCGGGGCGGCCGGTGAACTGAGGGGCGGGTGGTGTTGCCGTCGGCTTGGCGGTGGGATTGGCGGGATTGGCGGGGGTCGAATCGGCAGGCATCGCGGGTGTCTCTTCGGAGGCCGGTCGCGCGATTGTTGACGTCTGGCGCCGGCAGCCATTTGTCGTGGTGCCGTATCGTACTGCACGCCGCAAGGCCCGTGCTGGATGCGCAACTTGTGCCCGGCGCGAGGATTTGTCGCTTGTGTTTTCCCGCTCAGCGTGTCTTGCGGAAGGTCAGGTTGATGCGCGTGCGCCCGGTGAGTGCGTGATCGTCATCGGCCAGCGGCGCAATGCCGTGGAAGACCAGCCGCGACGGGCCGCCCCACACCACTACGTCGCCATGGGCGAGCCGGATGCGCGCCGGCTTGTCGGCGCGGCGCAGGCCGCCCCAGAGGAAGGTGGCGGGCAGGCCGAGCGAGACCGAGACGATGGGCGCCCGCAGGTCCAGTTCGTCGCGATCCTGATGGAGCGAGAGCCGCGTGCCGGGCAGGTAGCGGTTGATCAGGCAGGCATCGGGCGCGAAGCCCGGATAGCCGGCGCTGGCGGCGGCGCGCTCGGCCAGCGCGCGGAACACCTCGGGCATGGGCGGCCACGGCGCGCCGGAATCGGGGTCGACGGGGTCGTAGCGGTAACCGGTGCGGTCCGAGACCCATCCCGCCTCGCCGCAGTTGGTCATGGCCACGGACATGCGCAGCCCGCCGGGGGTGATCAGGTGGCGGAACGGGGCCTGGGCGCTGACCTGGTCCACGGCGGCCAGCAGGCTGCTATCGACATCCCGCGCAAAACCACGCAGCACCACGGCGCCCGGGCCAAGGGGCTCGGTGGCGGACGGGGTGTCGGGGTCGGCGGGGAGGGCGTCGAAGAGATCGAAAGTCATGATGAGGTGAGGCGGGGCATGCCGATGATAGCGGCTCGCCGGGATGCCGGGTGGCGGGGCGTGCAACGCGTTCACGCTATCTGGGTGCCATCGCGCATCGACCAGCGTTGTAAATGGGCAAACCGGCACGGATTCCGAGTGCGCTTCCGTTATCATCCGCGAGTCCTGTCAAGGGACGGTAGCGCGGATCGACAAAAACATAGCGCGCACGGGAATAACCAGAAGGGGTCAATACGATGGAAACCAAGCAATTCGCGCCATGGCGCGGGATGACACTTGTCCGGCGCTTGCTGGGCGCGGGACTGATCGCCGGCATGCTGGCACTGGCCGCCTGTGGCGGCGGGGGCGAGGAGGCGACCAACGGCTCGCCTGGCGCCGGGGCGCCGCTGACGCCGTCCAACCCACAGGTGCCGCAAGTGCCGCCGGTGACCCCGGGGGACCCCGGCACGCCCGGCGTGACCAAGAGCGCCAAGCGCGGCGTGGCCTACGATCTGGTCAGCGCGCAGGACTTCGCGGCGCTCGCGCCGGGGGTGTCCTGGTGGTACAACTGGGCCGCCAAGCCCAACGGCACGGCGCCCGCCGATGCCACCACCAAGTACAGCATGGACTTCATCCCCATGCTCTGGAACGACAACTTCAACGACGCCGCCATCGAAGCCTGGCTGCTGGCCAATCCGCGCGTGAAGTACCTGCTGCTGATGAACGAGCCGAACCTCACCGATCAGGCCAACCTGACCCCGGTGCAGGCGGCCACCGTCTGGCCGCGCTACGAGGCCATCGCCGCCCATACCGGCGTCAAGCTGGTCGGCCCGACCATCACCTGGGGCACCATGCCCGGCTACCAGGACCCGGTGATCTGGATGGACGCGTTCTACGCCGCCTATCGCACCGCCAACGGCAACCGCGACCCGCGCATCGACTACCTGGCCTTCCACTGGTACGACTACGGCCTCGGCGGCCAGCTCGACCGGCTGATGAAGTACAACAAGCCGTTCTGGGTGACCGAGTTCGCCAACTGGCACAGCAACGCCGACGGCGCCCAGATCGACACCCTCGAGAAACAGAAACAGCAGATGAAGGAAATGGTCGCCATCTGCGAACAACGCGCCGACGTGTTCCGCTACGCCTGGTTCACCGGCCGCTGGAACAACGACATGCACTTCACCAGCCTGCTCGGCGGCGATGGGCAACTGACGGAACTGGGCAAGTACTACATCGGGCTGCCGTTCTGAGCGAGGGTTACCTCGGCCGCGCCATCCCCTCCAGCAACGCCTTATGGAACGCCGCCGGGTCCTGCATCTGGGGGGCGTGGCCGAGTTCGGGGAATTCCACCAGTGTGGTGTTCGGAATGGCCTTGGCAGTGATTTTGGCCAGTTCGGGGTAGCGGCCGAGCTTGGCCTGGACCTCTGGCGGGGCGGCGTCCTTGGCGATGGCGGTGGTGTCCTTGTCGCCGATCAGCAGGAGGGTCGGGGCCTGGATCGCGCCCATTTCGTAGACCACGGGCTGGGTGTAGATCATGTCGTACAGCAGGGCCGAATTCCACGCCACGGTCTGCTTGCCCGGGCCGCGGTTGAGGCCGGCGAGCATCTGCACCCACGGTTCGTAGTCGGCGCGCCATTGGCCCGCGTAGTACGTGGCCTTCTCATAGTTGCGGATGCGGTCGGCCGTGGTGGCCAGTTCGCGCGTGTACCACTGGTCCACGGAGAGCGGCGGCACGCCCTTGGCTTTCCAGTCTTCGAGCCCGATCGGGTTGACCAGCACGAGCTGCTGCGTCTCGCGCGGGTACATCAGCGCGTAGCGCATCGCCAGCATGCCGCCCGTGGAATGGCCCATGACCGTCACGTTGCTGACGCCGATGGATGCCAGCAGGTCGTGCGTGTTGCGGGCGAGTTGCTGGAAGGTGTACTGGTAGCGCGCCGGCTTGGTCGACTTGCAGAAGCCGATCTGGTCCGGCGCGATCACGCGGTAGCCGGCGCCGCTGAGCTGGTGGATGGTTTCCTGCCAGGTGGCGGCGCAGAAGTTCTTGCCGTGGAGCAGGACCACCGCGCGGCCGTTGGGCTTCTCGGGTTTGATGTCGAGAAAGGCCATCTGCATGGCTTCGCCCTGGGAGGTGAAGCGGTAGCGCTGGACCGGGGCGGGGTAGTCGAAGCCTTCGAGTTCGGGGCCGTAGGCGGGGCCGCTATCGGCAGTCGGCGCGGATGCAGCGGCATCGGCGGCGTGGGCGAGCGGCGCGGCGAATGCAGAGAACGCGGCGACAGTCGCAGCGGCAAGCAGGGTCTGGCGGAGCAGGGACATGGCGGGGGCGGGGTGCGAGGAAGAGACAGGATCGTCGCACAACTGACCGCCCCGCGTGCGGGGAAGTTCCGGACGGCGGCGGGCGTGCAGGCGCTGCCCCTCTCCCCCGGCCCCTCTCCCGCAAGCGGGCGAGGGGAGCAAACCCGCGGTGTTCTCCCCTCTCCCTCTGGGAGAGGGGCTGGGGGAGAGGGCAGGCGTCTGCAGTACCCGATCAGGCGAATGTATCGACTTCGCCGCGCGCCAGCGGGCGCGGGGTGCGGGGGGCGGGCGTAGCGGCCACGGCGGGTGCCGTGTCCTTGCCGAAGCCGGTGGTCTGGGCGAAGGCGCTGCCGCCGTTGGACTGGCGCTGCGGTTGCTGCTGGCCGCCGTTGCCGGCCTGGGCGAAGCCGTCCGAGCCGACCGATGCCTGGCCGAGCTGGATGCCCGCTTCGGCCATCGACGTCCGCAGGTGCGGCAGCGCGGCTTCCACGGCGGCGCGTACGGCCTGATGCGGCGACACGAACTGCGCCTGCGCCTGATCGTTCACCACGTTCAGCACCACCTTCAGCGGGCCAAGGTTGGGCGGGTTGAGATCGAGTTCGGCGGTCTGGTTGCCTTGCGTGGACAGGCGCACCATCTGCTGGCCGAGGGCCTGCGCCCACTGGCTGTCGCCAATGTTCGGGGCGACGGCCGGACGCGCGGCGGTTGCGGCGGCCGCTGCCGGCGTGGCATGCACGGCAGCCTGCGCGGCGATGGCCGAGGCCAGCGTGGCGGCGCTGCTGGCATTCGTGGCGCCGGTATCGGCCGATTCGCCGGTACGCGCCGCAGCCGCAGCGGCGGCAAACGGGTTGGCGGCCGGGGCGTTGGCGTTCGGCGCGGGGGCGGCTTGCAGTGCCGGCTGGGCCGTCTGGCCGAGGCTCGACTGCTGGCTGCCGGACTGGCCACCCGTGTGGCTGCCCGACTGGCCGTGCGCGTCCTGCGCGCCGGCGACCGGCACCTGCTGCGTGGCGGCGGCGATCTTGTCGGCGGTGGTCGGTGCGGTGCCCTGGAGCGCGGCGCGCTGCTGGGCGATGGTCGCCAGCGTGTCGGCCGGGCTCGGCGTGGACGCCTTGGCGGTGGCGTCGGCGGTGGCCGTGGCCGGCAGTTGCGCCAGCGGGTCGGTCTGGGCCGGGGCGGCGGCATCGCCAGCCGCTGCGGCGGCTTGTGCGGCTTGTGCGGCCTGTGCGGCGGCTTGCGCGGCAGCCTGGCCGGTCAGCGTGGCCGGGCCATTGAGACCATTGAGACCGTTCACGCCATTCATACCATTCAGGCCAGCGAGGCTGTTCAGCCCGGTGGCGTCGGCAGCGGTCTTGTCGGTCGGGGCCGGTTGCTGGGGCAGCGGTTGCAGCAGCATCGCGGCGGCCAGCGCGGCGGCAGCGGCGGCGGCGTCAGAGGCCACAGTGCTGTCTTCGCCGTTCTCGGCATCCTGCGTGGTGTCCGTGGCGGCATCGGCCTTGCCGGTGGTCTTCCCGTCGGCATCCTTGGCCGGGCGCGTATTGGCCTGCGCCGTCTGGGTGTCGCCCTTGTTCTGCGTCGATGGTTCGGTCGACTTGTCCTTGGCTGCCGTGTCCCTGGCGTCCGCCTTGTTACCGGACGGCTTGGCGGGCACGCGCACGGCGGGCTGGCCGCTGTCGCGCGCGCGGGTCAGCGCGTCCTTGAACGCATTCGCTTCGGCGCTGGCGCGGGCGTCGCCGGCCGTGCCGGAGGTCGGGGTCTTCAGGCCGGCGTTGCCGACGAGCTGGCTGATATCGATCATGTTCTTGTTGGCAGGTTAGTTCTGGCCGCTGGCCGGCTGGCGGGCCATGCGGGCGGCGTATTCGTCAGTGGAACGCTGCTCGCGCCGCGCGGAGACCTGCTGCTCGCGCACTTCGGCGCGGGTGATCAGCGTGTCGAACGAGTTCTGGCGGCGCTTCTGCTGCTGCCAGTTGGCACGGCCAGCCAGCAGGTCGGCCTCGGCCTTGGCCAGCGCGCTGGTCTGCTGGCGGATGGCGTGGTCGAGCGAGTCGAGAAAGCGCGAGAAGTCCTGCCAGCGCCCCGAGGTCATGCCCTCCGCCGCGATGGCCTGCATGCGCGTGCGGTACTCGTGACGGTATTCGGTCAGCGCCAGGAGCTGCTGCTCGGCCTGCGTGCGCAGCCCCTGCAGCCGGCCCAGCTCGCGCGTGGCCTTGTCCGTGTTGTCCTGGGCCAGTTCGGCCAGCGTGTTGAGCGGGGTGGGCTTAGCCATGGTGCGTCCTCTCGAAGAGATCGTGCAGGCGGGCGATGGAACCCTCGTAGTCCGCGCGCTCATGGATGTCCTGTTGCAGGAACGACTCCATGCGCGGGTGCATGCGGATTGCGAGGTCCAGTTCCGGATCGTTGCCGGGCACGTAGGCGCCCACGCTGATCAGGTCACGGTTGCGCTGGTAGCGCGACATCAGTTGCTTGAAGCGCCGCACGGAGGCGAACTGCGGCGGCTCGATCAGCGCGGTCATGGCGCGGCTGATCGAGGCTTCCACGTCGATGGCCGGATAGTGGCCGCTCTCGGCCAGGCTCCGCGACAGCACGATGTGGCCGTCCAGAATCGCGCGGGCGGAATCGGCGATGGGGTCCTGCTGGTCATCGCCCTCGGTCAGCACGGTGTAGAAGGCGGTGATGGAGCCGCCGCCCTCGGGGCCGTTGCCGGTGCGCTCCACCAGCGTGGGCAGCTTGGCGAACACCGAAGGCGGATAGCCCTTGGTGGCGGGCGGTTCGCCGATGGCCAGCGCGATCTCGCGCTGGGCCATCGCGTAACGGGTGAGCGAGTCCATGATCAGCAGCACGTGCTGGCCCTGGTCGCGGAAATATTCGGCGAGGCGCGTGGCGTAGGCGGCACCCTGCATGCGCAGCAGCGGCGAGGTATCGGCCGGCGCGGCCACCACGACCGAGCGCTTGCGGCCCTCTTCGCCCAGGATGTTCTCGATGAAGTCCTTCACTTCGCGGCCGCGTTCGCCGATCAGGCCGACCACGATCACGTCGGCGCTGGTGTAGCGGGCCATCATGCCCAGCAGCACGGACTTACCCACGCCGGAGCCGGCGAACAGGCCCATGCGCTGGCCGCGTCCCACGGTCAGCATGCCGTTGATGGCGCGCACGCCCGTGTCCAGCACGGTTTCGATCGGGGCGCGCATCAGCGGGTTGATCTGCTGGCCGGCCAGCGGGACTTCGGTGGCGGCGGTGATCGGGCCGAGGCCGTCGAGCGGACGACCGGCGGCGTCGAGCACGCGGCCCAGCAGGCCGTGGCCTACCGGCAGGCGCTTCGAGCCGGGTTCGCGCGGCGAAGCCATGCCGGACGGTTGCGGCGACGGTTCGAGCGGATAGACACGGGCGCCCGGCACCAGGCCGGCCACGTCCGATTGCGGCATCAGGTAGAGGCGGTCGGCGCCAAAGCCGACCACTTCGGCCTCGGCCGTGCGCGGGCCGCCATGGGCGTGCTGCGTGCCCGGCAGTTCGATCAGGCAGTCGCTGCCCACCGGCATGCGCAGCCCCACGGCTTCCAGCACGAGCCCGGCGGCGCGCGTCAGGCGGCCGCAGGCGCGCTTGCTGTCCACCTCGGCGATACCTGCCGAGGCGCCGGTCAGCGCGTCGCGCCAGCGCGCGGTGTGCAGCGCGGCAGAAGCGACATCGGCGGGTGCCGACGGGGGCATCGGCTGGGCCGGCGCGGCGGGCTGGGCGTCATGCATGCGGGGGCTCCCACGGGTCGTTGCGGCCCAGGGCCTTGATCACACGGCTCCAGCGGGTGGCCAGGCTGGCGTCCAGTTCGCCGCTGGCGGCGCTGGCGATGCAGCCGCCGCGCGCCACGGTGGCGTCGGCGCGCACGGTCCAGCCGGCGGCTTCCAGTTCGCCGGCCAGGTGGGTTTCCACCAGCGACACGTCTTCGGGATTCAGCAGCAGGCAGGGCGAGCCGGACAGCCGCGGCTCGGCCGCCAGCAGTTCGCGCGCGGCGGGCAGCAGCGCGGCGGGATCGGTCTCCATGGTCTTGCGGACCAGCTGGCGGGCCACATCGAGGGCCAGGCCGACCAGTGCGTCGGCAATCTCGGTATCCACGCGGCCAAGCGCGTCGCGGAAGTTGCCGGCCAGCTCCTGCAGCCGGGCGGCTTCATTGCGGGCCGATTCCAGACCGCGCGCATAGCCTTCGCGGTGGCCGTCGCCATAACCCTGGGTCTGGCCCTGGGTGTAGCCCTGCGCATAGCCTTCCTTGCGGGCGCCTTCGCGCATCGCATGCAGGGCTTCGAAATCGATGGACGGCGGGGGCGGCGGTTCGGCGGGGAGCTGGACGGACTCAAGCGCCCGCTTCAGCGCGTCGCGCGGGTCCAGCGACACCATCTGCCAGCGCTGCCAGGCGTCCCCGCGCGAGCGGGCGCGCACCGGGCTGGGCGGCTCGAACGCGCTGAAGTTGTCGAACGGGTCGCTGGCACCGGCGCCACTGCCATTGCCGATGCTGGTGCCGGTGTCGCCGCGGGCAGGCCCGCGGCTGGCGGCAAAGCCGCGCTCAAACGTAGGCATCGTCGCCTCCGCCAATCTGGATTTCGCCCGATTCCGCCAGGCGTCTCACCACCTGCAGGATGGCCTTCTGCTCGGCCTCCACCTGCGACACACGCACTGGTCCCAGCGCTTCCAGGTCTTCGCGCAGCATCTCGCCGGCACGGGTGGACATGTTGCGGATGAACTTGTCGCGCAGTTCCTGCTGGGCACCCTTGAGCGCCACGATGAGCGATTCGGTAGCCACTTCCTTGAGCACGCGCTGGATGCCGCGGTCGTCCACTTCCAGCAGGTTCTCGAACAGGAACATCTCGTCGATGATCTTCTGGGCCAGGTCGGTGTCGTGCGTGCGCACGCCGTCGATGACCGCTTCCTCGTGGGCCGTGCTCATCAGGTTGATGATCTCGGCCGCCGTGCGGACGCCGCCCATGCGGCTGCGCTTCAGGCTCTGGCCGGCCAGCAGCTTGGTCAGCACGTCGGTCAGCTCCTGCAGCGCGCCCGGCTGCACGCCGCCGAACGTGGCGATCCGCAGGATCACGTCGTTGCGCAGGCGGTCCGTGAAGAAGCCCAGCACTTCGGACGACTTCTGGCGGTCCAGGTGGATCAGGATGGTAGCGATGATCTGCGGGTGCTCGTCCTTGATCAGCTCGGCCACCGAGGTGGCGTCCATCCAGTTCAGGGAGTCGATGCCGCCGCCCGGATCGCGCGATTCCAGGATGTCCTCGATCACGGACAGCGCGCGTTCCTCGCCCAGCGCCTTGTTCAGCACGCTCTTGATGAACGAGCTGGAGTCCACGTTCAGCGCCAGGTACTGCTCGGTCTCGCCGCGGAACTCGGCCAGCACCTCGGCCATTTCCTCGCGCGTCACCGACGACAGGTTGGCCATCGCCGAACCCAGCCCCTGCACTTCACGGGGCGACAGATGCTTGAAAACCTCGGCGGCAGCGTCCTCGCCAATCGCCATCATCAGGATGGCGCTCTTCTGCAGGCCCTGTTCGGGCATTCCCTTACTGGCGTTCGTCATGGGCCATCCAATTCTTGATTACGCTGGCGACCAGGCGCGGGTCGCGTTGCGCGGCGTCGCGCACCAGGGCGAGATCGCTTTCGTACTTCGCGGCCAGGCGCAGGACTTCCGGATTCTGGGCTTCTTCCGGCGGCAGGAGCACGGCCTCGCTGGCTTCCGTCGTCTCGGAGGGCGCGGGCAGCGGCGGCGCGGTGTACTTGCGCAGCACCGGACGCGCCACCTTGAACCACAGGAACATCGCCAGGATGGCCAGCAGCAGGTAGCCGACGCCGGTCTTGGCCAGGTCGATCATCTGCGGTTGCTTCCACAGCGGCAGCTCGGGTTCCTTCTCCGCGTTGTCGGTGAACGGGCTGTTGACCACGTTCAGCGAGTCGCCGCGGTCGGCCGAGTAGCCCATCGCTTCCTTGGTCAGATTCTCGATCTGGGCCAGTTCCTTGGCGGACAGCGCCTCGGTCACCGGCTTGCCCTTGGCATCGAGCTTCTGGCGGTAGTTCACGACCACGGCCACCGACAGGCGCTTCACGCCGCCGGGAGCCTGCTGCACGTGACGCACCACGCGGTCCACCTCGTAGTTGGTGGTGGCGTCGCGGCGGCTGGTGCTCGGGCCGGTCTTCTCGGCGGTCTGCGTGGCCTGGTTCGCGTTGGCCTGGGCCGGCGGATTGGGCTGGCCCGGCTGGCGCGGCGGCTGCGGCGTGGTCACCGGGGCCACGGCGGCGGCCGGCGGCTGGTTCGACAGCGCGCCCGGCACGCCGCCCACGGGGGTGGCGCCCTGCGTGCTCGACTCGCTGGTCTGCTGGCTGCGGATGACCGCCTTGGTCGGGTCCTGGTTCGGCTTGTAGCTTTCGTCGGTGTGCTCGACGGACGAGAAGTCCACGTCCGCGGTGACCTGGGCGTGGACGTTGTCCTTGCCGAGGATCGGCGCGAGGATGGCTTCCACGCGCTTGACGTAGTTCTGTTCCACCTGCTGCACGAACTTGAGCTGGCTGGCATCCAGCGAGCGGTCGTTGGTGCCGGAGAGCAGGTTGCCGTGCTGGTCGACGATGGAGATCGACTTCGGCGTGAGTTCGGGCACGCTGGACGAAACCAGGTGGCTGATGGCGGCGACCTGGCCTTCATCGACGGCGCGGCCCGGGTAGAGCTGCAGCACGATCGACGCGGTGGGCTTCTGGCGCTCGCGCACGAACAGGGTGGGCTTGGGGATGGCCAGGTGCACGCGGGCCGACTGCACGGCGCCGATCGACTCGATCGAGCGGGCGAGTTCGCCTTCCAGGCCACGCTGGTAGTTGACCTGTTCGGCAAACTGGCTGATGCCGAACTTCTGGTTGTCCATCAGCTCCATGCCGGTGTTGCCGCTCTTCGGCAGGCCCTGGCTGGCCAGCTTGAGGCGCATTTCGTGCACCTTGTCAGCCGGCACCATCAGCGCGCCGCCGCCTTCGGCGAACTTGTACGGCACGTTCATCTGCTGGAGGGAGGCCACCACGGCGCCGCCGTCGCGCTCGGACAGGTTGCTGTACAGCACCTTGTAGTCCGGCGTGCGCGACCACATCACGCCCACGGCGATGGCCGCGACCAGTGCCGCCCCGCCCAGCATCATGGGCAGGCGCGGATTGGCCTTGAGCTTGTCGACCAGTGCCGCGCCGTTCGGCAGGGTAGCTGCCGCGTTCATGCGCGCGACTCCGGCGCGGCAGGGTTAGTCCTGCCCTTGCCACTTTCGCCTTGGCTGCCGTTAATCATTTCGGCTTGGCTCACATTACGCTGCTGAAAAAACACGCGCACTCCCCGCTGGTTGATAACAGGCCGGGGCGGTGCGTCGATACGCTTGGATCCGCCAGATCCGGCACGGTAGCGATGATCGGCCAGAAGGCTGATGGACAATCGGCTGAATAGGCTAGGTTTTCCCGCCGAATTCATCCTTTGGGCCGGGAGCGGGGGTGGGTACAGTGCGAGCACTGAAAACGGACTGCGTGTGATGTATCAGGCGCGTGGCTCCGGAAACCCCTCTCACAGAACCGGACGCGTCATGACGATCTCCTCGATTGAAGGCATGCTCCAGCAACTGCGCGGCCTGGCGCAGGTGGCTGGCGGCGGCAGCACCAACCAGGCCCCGGCGGCCTCTACCGAAGGCTTCGCGGGCGAACTGCAACGCTCCATGCAACGCCTGAACGCCGTGCAGGACCGCGCCTACGGCCAGGCCGAAGCCTTCGAAATGGGCAAGCCCGGCGTGGCCCTGAACGACGTGATGATCGACATGCAGAAAGCCAACGTGTCGTTCCAGACCGCCGTCCAGGTCCGCAACCGCCTGGCGGCGGCGTACCAGGAAATGATGAATATGCCGGTTTGATGGCAGTTCTCCGACCCGCGCAGCGGTTGGGGCGTGGGTCGGGAACGACAAAAAGGCCATGTTGCGCTGCCGCGACATGGCCTTTTTGCCGTCTGTCACTCCCTCAGACCCTGAAATACTCCGTCGCCGCCCGCTCGTAGGCGGGCTTGCAGATCAGGTCGCCGGCGTCGCCGGCGTAGACCAGGCAGTCGCCCGGGGTTTCGCGGTTCAGCACGCTGACGCCCTGCGAGATCACCGAGCCGTTGCGGACGTGGCTGCGGCCGATGATGGCGGTGTTGGGGTACATGACCACGCCGTCGCCGATGACCGGGGCCACGCCGTGGTTCTTGCCCACGGTGGAGTTCTGGTACAGGACGAGGTAGTTGCCATAGGTGGCCTTGGCCAGCACGATGCCGACGGAGTGGCCGATGAAGAACACCTCGGGCATCTCGATCTCGTAGAACAGGTCGATCGCGTTGAGCGCCTTGTTGAGCAGGAACAGCTTGGTGCAGGCCTCGCCGTGGCGCTCATTGCGCCAGATCGTGTTCGAGAGGTAGTACAGGTACTGGCAGTACTGCGACGAGTGCAGGTAGTTGAACTGGCCGGGGCGCCACATGCGCACGGCGTCGATGCAGTGGCCCACGCGGGTCAGGGCCTCGTCCATGTGCCGGGACACCACGGGCAGCAGCGCCGCGTGGCGGCCGTCCGGCACCAGGTTGGCCACCTGGGCGCAGGTGTAGGCGGCCAGCGACTCGCGGGTATGGCCGATCAGTTCCATGGCTTGATCCCCTCCAGATAGCTCGCCACCACGTCGCGTACGTCGCGCGGGGCCACGCCGAGGCCGCGCAGTGCCTCGGTGCTGCACACGGCGGCCCGTTGCACGGGCGAGGCGCGGGTCAGCCCGATGTCCCAGCCGAGCCGGTTGAAGACCTCGGCCAACTCGCCGTTGGACACATTGGCGCCGCTGGCCAGGTTGAAGATGCCGCTCGCGCCGCCCGTGGACATCGCGGTCAGTGCGCCGACCACGTCGTCCAGGTGGATGTAGTCGCGCACGAAGCCGGCGTCGCTGTCGAGCGTGAACGCGCGCTCGGTGGCGGCCCGGATCAGCCATTCGGACAGGAAGCCCGGCGCTTCGGGCGCCCAGTCGAACACGCACGAGAGCCGCGCCACGGCGGCGCGGCCGGCGGCCACGGTCAGGCAAAGGTTCTCGCCCAGCCCCTTCGACAGGTCGTACAGCGCGCGCGGGCTGGCCGGCTGCAGCATCAGCGCGGCGGCTTCGTCGCCCACGGGCAGCTGCGAGGTGTCGTAGAGTCGCGTGGAAGACAGGTAGACCAGATGCGCGAAGCGGTTCGCGCGCAGCACATCGGCCAGCAGCGAGACGTGCGCCGTGACGGTGTCGAACGGGCGCGCCGCGAAGTCGGCCGTCAGGCCGGCGCAGTAATACACATGGCCCAGGTCACGGGTGAAGAGCGCGCGGTCGCCGCGCGCGGGCACCCAGACCTCATGGCCGGCACGCCGCAGCGTGTCCGCCAGGCGGCGGCCGACAAAGCCGGCCCCGCCGATCACCGTACAGCGCATTGCTTTCCTCGGTGTCGATCAGTTGACGGGATGGTGGAGCGCCGGGTCACGGTGCCACAGCAGCTTGGGGCTCACGCCCGGCACGACCGCGAAGTCCTTGCCCGCCAGCAGCGCCGGGTCCTTCACGGCCACCATGTTGAAGCCGTGCGCCGGGCCTTCCAGGTAGACCTGGTCCACCGGCACCAGCTCCACGGGGCGGCCTTCCATGTTCACGTTCGAGTTGAAGTCGCGCACGGCGTAGACGTGGTAGCCGAAGCCGGTGAGCATGCGGATGATCTCGGCGTTCTGCAGGCCGGCGCTCCAGTCCACGTAGTGGCGGTGCACTTCGAACACGAGGTTCGGGGCTTCGCCGGCCGGGCGGGCCAGCTGCTTCGCCGCGCCCTTGAACACGTTCAGTTCGGCGCCTTCGATGTCGAGCATGATCAGGCCGAGCTTGTCCACGTTCTGCTGGGCGCAGTACTCGTCGATGGTGATCGTCGAGAAGCTGTCGTCATCGGCGGGGCCGTCGGTGTGCTCGGCATGGGCGAATGAGTCGTGGCCCACCAGGCGTAGTTGCGTGGTGCTGTCCGACCACAGGCCCAGGCGCCAGCTACGGATGTTTTCCACGTGGTTCAGCGAGGCGTTGTTGCGCAGCATGCCGAGCTGGTCGGCATTCGGCTCGAACGCGTGGCAGGTGCCGCCGGCCTGCGCCAGGCGGCGCGCCATCAGGATCACCTGGTCGCCGAAGTAGGCGCCCCCCACCACGGCATGGCCGCCGCGCTCGCACAGCTTCAGCAGCAGCTTGGTGGTCTGCGGCTCCCACACGTGGTCCGGCTGCGGCGGCGTGCTCATCAGGAAGTCGCGCGCGATCTTGGTGCGGTACAGGAATTCGAACACCGTGCCGTCGGCCAGCGTCTTGCGCAGGCGCGACTGCTCGTTGTACATGGCGTCGACGATCGGGCCGGTAATGTCGTCACGCACGCTGCCTTCGTAGGCGTCCAGGTCTTGCTCGATGCTCTTGCACAGGGCGATGACCTTGTCGCGGGCGGCGGCGCTGCCGCCCACCGTGCGCAGGGCGTCGGACAGCTTTTGCAGATGTTCAGTCGTCATGGGTGGCTCCGCTTGGATTGTCAGGATCGAATAAAAGGGGTTGTCAATGCTCGCCAAGCCCGGCGAGCAGGGGAAGCGCCAGGTCCTTCGCGGAGACCATGCGGTCCGCGCAGTCTGGCCAGTCAATGCCGATGGCGGGGTCGTCCCAGCGTACGCCGGCACTGCTGCCGGGCGCGAACGGCACCGTCATCTGGTAGAACACCTCGGAGAGCGCCGTGCGGGTCTGGAACCCGTGTGCGACGCCCTTCGGGATGTAGATCGCCCGCTGGTTGTCCGCCGACAGCTCCACGGCCTGCCATTGCAGGTAGGTGGTGGACGCGCGGCGCAGGTCGAGGATCACGTCGTACACCGCGCCGGTGGTCACGCGCACGAGCTTGTCCTCGGCATGCGCGCCGGTCTGGAAGTGCATGCCGCGCAGGATGCCGGCGCGCGTGTTGCGCGAGACGCTCTGCTGCACGAAGTGCGCGTCGAGGCCGTGCTCGGCGAACGCCGCCACGCAGACCGTGCGCGCGAAAAAGCCTCGCGCGTCGGGCAGCGGTTCGGGGTCCACCAGCCAGGCGCCGGCGATGCGGGTCGGGGTGAAGATCACGGCAGGACCACGGTATCGGGAATGGGCACCACGAAGCGGCCGCCCCAGGCGCGGATGCCGGCCATCTGCTCGATCACCTCGTCCTTGATGTTCCACGGCAGGATCACCAGGTAGTCGGGCCGGCTGGCGTAGATGGAATCGGGCGAGCGCACCGGAATGCGCGTGCCGGGCAGCAGCTTGTTCTGCTTGGCCGGGTTGCGGTCCACCACGTACTCGATCAGGTCGGCGTCGATGCCGCAGTAGTTCAGCAGCGTGTTGCCCTTGGCGGCGGCGCCGTAGGCGGCCACGCGCTTGCCGGCGCGGCGCGCCTCGATCAGGAAGGCCAGCAGGTCGCGCTTGGCCTGGCGCACGCGCTCGGCAAAGCGGGCGTAGCGGTCCGGCGAGGTCAGGCCGCCGGCGACTTCCTCATCCAGGCAGGCTTGCACGGCCGGCGTGGTGGCGCGGCGCGAGGCCTGGTGGCAGGCAAACAGGCGCAGGCTGCCGCCGTGCGTGGCCAGGTGCTCGATGTCGAACACGCGCAGCCCGGCGCGGGCGAGGATCGGCACCAGCGCCGTCAGCGACAGGTAGGAATAGTGCTCGTGGTACAGCGTGTCGAACTGGTTCTGTTCGAGCAGGCGCAGCAGGTGCGGGAACTCGAGCGTGATCACGCCTTCCGGCTTCAGCACGATCGGCATGCCGCCCACGAAGTCGTTGATGTCCGGCACGTGGGCCAGCACGTTGTTGCCGAGCAGCAGGTCCACCTCCCAGCCTTCCACGCGCAGCGCGCGCGCGGTGCGCTCGCCGAAGAACAGCTCGCGGCTGTCGATGCCCTTGGCGCGCGCGGCTTCGCCGGTATTGGCGGAAGGCTCGATGCCCAGGCACGGCACGCCGTTCTGGTGGAAGTACTGGAGCAGGTAGCCGTCGTTGCTGGCGAGCTCCATCACGCTGCTCGCCGGTGTCAGGTCGAAGCGCTCGGTCATCGCCGTCACGTAGCGGCGGGCGTGTTCGAGCCACGAGGTGGAGAACGACGAGAAGTAGACGTAGTCGTCGTGGAAATGGGTCTCCGCCGGCGTGGCGTCGCGCAGCTGCACGAGCCAGCACTTGTGGCACACCATGGCGTGCAGCGGATAGAACATCTCGCCCTGTGCGATGTGCTCCGGCCGGATGAAGGCATTGGAGACCGGCGACAGGCCGAGGTCCACGACGGTTTGCGTCAGCGGTGCGCCGCAGGCGCGGCAGCAGGGGGTAGGAGCGGTGGCAGCAGTGGTCATGCGCAGAATTGCTCGATCTGTTGTTCGGTGATGGCGCGGGCCTGGCCCGGCTCGTGCTGGACGGTGCGATACCAGCGTGCGGTGGCGGCCAGCGCCTCGTCCAGCGTCCAGCGCGATTGCCAGCCCAGCAGCGTGTGCGCCTGGGAGGAATCGAGGTACAGGTTGCGGGCCTCGTGCGGCGCAGCGCCCGGTGGCGGGCAATGCGCCCACTGGAGTTCCGGCCAGTGTTGCTGCAATCCGCCCAGCACGCGCGCTACCGGGAGGTTGTCGCGCGCTTCCGGGCCAAAGTTGAAGGCGGTGGCCAGCGCGGCGTCGCCGGCCAGCAGCCGGGCGCCCAGCAGCAGGTAGCCGTGCAGCGCTTCCAGCACGTGCTGCCACGGCCGCGTCGCCTGTGGGCTGCGGATCTCAAGCGTGGCGCTACGGGCGGCAGCGCGCGCGGCGTCGGGAATCAGGCGGTCCTCGGACCAGTCGCCGCCGCCGATCACATTGCCGGCGCGCGCGGTGGCGAGCAGCACGCCACGCTCGGCCAGGAACGACTTGCGATAGCTGGCGGCCACGAGTTCGGTGCCGGCCTTGCTCGCGCTATAGGGGTCATGGCCGCCGAGCGGATCGGTCTCGCGGTAGCCCCAGAGCCATTCCTTGTTGTCGTAGCACTTGTCGGTGGTGACCACGATGACCGCGCGCACGGACGGGCAGGTGCGCACCGCGTCGAGCAGGTTGACCGTGCCCATGACGTTGGTGGACCACGTCTCGGCCGGGTCGCGGTAGCTCGCGCGCACGAGCGGCTGCGCCGCCAGGTGCAGCACGATCTCGGGTTCGGCCGCGTGCAGCGCGCGCGTGAGCGCGGCGGCATCGCGGACATCGCCCACCGTATGCTGCGCGAGCGCCGGCGCCACGCGCGCGGCGTCGAACAGGCTCGGCGTGGTGTTCGGGGCGAGGGCGTAGCCGCTGACGCGCGCATCCAGCCGCGCGAGCAGCAGCGCCAGCCAGGCGCCCTTGAAACCGGTGTGCCCGGTCACGAAGACGCGCCGGCCTGCGAAGGCGGAAAGCGCCGCCGACGGGGAAGCAGTCGACACCATTACCAGCGCTTCCAGGGCGCCTTGCCGGATTGCCAGAGGTCTTCCAGCAGGTTCTTCTCGCGCAGCGTGTCCATCGGCTGCCAGAAACCGGTATGTTCGAACGCGGCCATCTGGCCGGAGCGGGCGAGTTGGCGCATCGGCGCTTCTTCCCAGCTCGTGGTGTCGTCCGGAATCAGGTCGAGCACTTCCGGGTGCAGGATGAAGAACCCGCCGTTGATCCACGCGCCATCGCCACGCGGCTTCTCGGTGAAGCCGCACACCTTGTCGTTGTCGCGCTCGAGCGCGCCGTAGCGGCCCGGCGGCTGCACGGCGGCCACGGTGGCACGGCGGCCGTGCTCGCGGTGGAACGCGATCTCGGCCGTGATGTCGATGTCGGACACGCCGTCGCCGTAGGTGAAGCAGAACGGCTCTCCGGGCGTCAGGTACTCGCGCACGCGGCGCAGGCGGCCGCCGGTCATCGAGTCCTCGCCGGTATCGACCAGCGTCACGCTCCACGGCTCGGCCTTGCGGTGGTGCACGGCCATGCGGTTCTCGCGCATGTCGAACGTGACGTCGGACATGTGCAGGAAGTAGTTGGCGAAGTATTCCTTGATGACGTAGCCCTTGTAGCCCAGGCAGATCACGAACTCGTTCACGCCGTGCGCCGAGTACATCTTCATGATGTGCCAGAGGATGGGCTTGCCGCCGATCTCGATCATCGGCTTCGGCCGCAGGTGCGATTCCTCGGAGATGCGGGTGCCCAGGCCCCCGGCCAGGATGACGGCCTTCATGCTGCCACCTCCTCGGCGGCGGCTTCGGGGGCGGCCTGCGTAGCCACCTCGATGCCGATCACCTCGAACACGGTAGGCGGTGGGGAGGCTTCCAGCACTTCCAGCGCCAGGCCGAACTGCTCGTCCAGCAACTGGGCGAGCGCGGACTTGTCCAGGCCGAGTTCGTCGAGCCAGAGCGCCAGCTTGCGGTACAGCGGCAGCGCGTATGGGCGCATGCCGATGGCTTCCACCAGCAGGTCGATGGCCGCGTCAGCCTCGCCGTTGTGGTACTTGAATTCGGCCAGGCCGTAGGCCACCACCCAGTTGCGGTACCAGGTGGACGTCAGGTTCTCCAGCACGTTGAGCAGCGGCACCCATTCCTTCAGGTGGATGTGAGCGGCCACCGACATCACGAGGTCCTCGGCGGGATACCACGCGCCGGCGAAGAACAGGCCGGAGCGGCGCGGTTCGGTGCGGGCGGGAATCGGCTTGGTCTCGCTGCAGATCTCGGTCAACTGGTCCTCGAACCAGGCGGCGAAGCGCTGCGCGTCGAACATCTCGCTCTGCTCGGCACGCGGACGGATCGACATGCGGATCTCGTTGAGCTGCTGCACGTCCGAAGCCAGCGCACAGGCCACGTCGACGTACTGGGCCTCGGTCTCGCAGATCAGGTCGTCCAGGCCGGCGGCGTGCAGGAACGGGGCCGACACGCGCTGGTGGAAGGTGTCGCCGGAGAAGGTCACCACGGGCACGCCCATCCAGATGGCGTCGCAGGTGGTGGTGCCGCCGGTGACGGGCGCGGTGTCCAGCGCGATGTCGATGCGGTTGTAGGTCACGTACTGCGCGGCGCCGTCACGGTTGATCAGCTCCACGCGGCTGGTGTCGATGCCATGGGCGACCATGCGCTCGTAGAGCATCTCGCGCACGTTGTCGCGGTCGCAGCCGGTGGCTTCCACCAGCATGCGGGCGTTCGGGCAGCGTGCCAGCACGGCGCTCCACAGCCGCATGGTCTTGGGACCCAGCTTGGCGATGGTGTTGCACGAGCCAAACGTGATGTAGCCGTTGTTCAGCGCCGGGGTCGGCTGCACGCGGAACTGCGGGTCGTAGATCTTCAGCGGGTTGGTGACGATCGGGTGGTAGGCGCTGAACACCGGCGCACGGAGCAGTGTTTCCGTGTAGTTGTGGTCGAAGCCCTCCGGATCGGCGGTCCAGTCGGTCACGCGGTACTCGATCTGCTCCATGCCGGTGGTGCCGGGGTAGCCCAGCCACGTCAGCTGCTTCGGGGCCAGGCGGTGGACCATGTAGGTCAGCGGCGAGGCGCCCGTGTAGCCGCCCAGGTCGATCATCACGTCGCAGCGCTGCGCGCGCACGGCCTTGACCACCTCGGCCTCGGACATCCTGTAGAGGTCGTGGAAGCCTTCCGCGTAGACGCGGATCTTCCTGGTGATGTTGTCGTTGACGTTCGACAGCGAGAACAGGTGCACCTCGAAGCGCGTGCGGTCCAGGTTGGCGATCAGCGGGATCAGGAAGTAGGCGCAGGCATGGCGGCGCAAGTCGTTCGACAGGATGCCGATGCGGATCCGCTCGCCCTGGCTGGCCTGCAAGGCCGGGGCTTCGACGGGCGTGCGGGCCAGCGTGCGGGCCCAGTCGGTGGCCTCGCGGCGCAGTTCCTCGGCGCCGATGGTTTCGTCGTAGAGCAGCGAGAACAGCAGGTTGGAGCGGTTCACGCGCTGCAGCGGGTCCAGCGCGCAGGCGCGGCGGAACACCGGAATGGCTTCGATGGTGCTGCCCGATTCGCGCAGCGCCGAGGCGTAGTTGCCCACCGCCACCGGGTCGTTCGGCAGCAGCGCGGCGGCTTTCTCGCCGGCCAGGCGGGCGCCGTAATAGTCGCCGGTATAGAACATGGCCGTGCCGAGCACCTGCCACAGATGGGCCGAGCCAGGCTGGAGTTCCAGGCTGCGCTGGAGCAGCGGAATGCCGGCGGCGTAGTTTTCCAGTGCCACGTCGAGCGCGCCGACCAGGCCCAGGAAGCCCGGATGGTTCGGGAAGCGCTTCATGCCGGCTTCCGCCAGCCGCTTGGCTTCCTCGCTATGGTTCATGCCGGACAGGCACAGCGATTCGATGTAATACGGTTCGGGGAGCGTGCCGGCGCTGCGCTTGGCGGCGCGGGCGAGCTTCAGCGCTTCCGCATACTTGCTGGCGTTGTAGGCAGTCCAGGCCTGCTGGATCGTCCGCTGCGCGGGACTCGAAACGTTCTTGGTCATGGCGTTGTGCTTTGCAAAGGCGCGGTGTCAGCCCGGACAGCAGACGGGCTGATCGATGCATGCACAGTAACAAGGGACGTTCCGCGCCATCGGCCGGAACACGGGCCGAAATTGGCGCTATTTCAGCGGGGGTGCCGTTTTCGGCGCCTCGGGGACCGGGTCAGATGAGGGTCAGGCGGGGGTCAGGAGAGGGCCGGAAGGGATGCCGCCGCATCCGGCTGCTCCATCCGGTGCAGCCAGACCAGCAACTCGGCCACGGCCACATAGAGCTGCGGGGGAATCTGGCTGTCGAGGTCCACCTGCATCAGCAGGTTGACCAGCGCCGGGGAGCCGTGCACGTAGACGCCGGCCTCGCGGGCACGCGCGATGATGGCTTCGGCGGACAGGCCGTAGCCCTTGGCCACCACGCGCGGGGCCTTGTCGGCGGACTGGTAGGAGAGCGCGACGGCGGCGCCGCGGTTCGGATCGTTCTCGCTCATGACTGGGCTGCGGGAATGGCGTCCAGGCGCGCTTCCACCTCGGTGGCTGCGCTGACGTTGAGGTTCAGCAGGGAGATGCCGTGGGCTTCGAGCTGGCCGCGGAAGTCAGCGCCTGCTTCGGCCAGACGGCCAGCGGTGGCGCGGTCATCGGCCACCAGTCGCGCTTCCAGACCGTGCGCGCCGAGAGTCAGCACGGCATCGACATGCCCGAGCCGGGGCAGATCCAGCCGCAGCCGGGTGCTCCAGGTCGCGGCATCTGCCGAGGTAGGCGAGTGCTCACCTTGCTGCTCGCGCGTGACTTCCCAGTCCATCGGCATGCCGGGCCAGGCTTCCACGGTCCAGCGGAACTGCTGCGTGGCGAGCAGCTCGAGCTGGTGGCGCACCACGCCTTCGCTGGCCGGGTGGACTGGCGGGCCGACGTCGGCCTGCGGGGGGGCGGCGGGCTGGTCGGGCGCATTCCAGCTGGCGATGATCGCCGCGCGCTGGGCCTGGGCGATATGGTGGCCTTCGTGCGACACCTCGGCCGTGATCTGGTAAGCATGCGCCGCCGCATTGGCGTGCGCGGCACGGCGCTGTTCGGCGGCCGGTGTCGAGGGCGTGGCCTGGCCTGGCGTGGCGCCGGCGGGCTGGCCCGGTTGGCCGGCCTGGCTCCCTGCGTCGGCGCCACGGCCGCGTGCTGGCTGCGCCGGTACGCCGGTAGTCAGCGGAAAGATGGTCGGGCGCGTCAGTTCTGCCAGGATCGCGGCGCTCGGGGCCTGCGCGGGCGCGGCGGGCGGGCCGCCATAGGGCAGCAGCGCCACCGGCGCACCGGCGCCGGGCGCGGGCTGCTGCGGTGG